>CBHTTS010000033.1:0-27418 GCA_966095775.1 uncultured Variovorax sp.
CGCGGTCCTTGTAGCTGGTCTCGCAGACCTCGTCGCTCTCGAAGAACAGCACCTGCGCGCAGCCCTCGCCGGCGTAGATCTTGGCCGGCAGCGGCGTGGTGTTGCTGAACTCGAGCGTCACGTAGCCTTCCCATTCGGGCTCGAAGGGCGTGACGTTGACGATGATGCCGCAGCGCGCATAGGTGCTCTTGCCGAGGCAGATGGTCAGCACGTTGCGCGGGATGCGGAAGTACTCCACCGTGCGCGCGAGCGCGAAGCTGTTGGGCGGGATGATGCAGTAGTCGCCGTGCATGTCGACGAAGCTCTTCTCGTCGAAGTTCTTCGGGTCGACCACCGTGCTGTGGATGTTCGTGAAGACCTTGAATTCGGGCGCGCAGCGGATGTCGTAGCCGTAGCTCGAGGTGCCGTAGCTGATGATCTTGTGGCCCGAGGCCTCGCGCACCTGGCCCGGTTCGAAGGGCTCGATCATGCCGTGCTGCTCGGCCATGCGCCGGATCCATTTGTCGCTCTTGATGCTCATATGCGGTGCTGCTGCGGGGAATCGGGCCGGAATTGTGGCACGGCCCGCATCCGGCTACCCCGCCTGCGAGATCACGGTGCGCTCGACCAGCCGGTCGTCGCCGAGCACGATCATCGCGAACAGCAGCTCCTCGAGGTTCTGGGCGCGCGCGGCCTTGCGCGCGAGCAGCGGCGTGGCCTCGCGCGGATTCAGCACCAGGAAGTCGGCCTCGCAGCCCGGCTGCAGGTTGCCGACCACCCCCTCGAGGCCGAGCGCGCGCGCGGCGCCGCCGGTGTGGCGCCACCAGAGCTCGGACGGCGCGATGCTGAGGCCGGCCTTGGTCTGGCCCTCGCGGCCCACGTAGTAGGCCGCCATCATCGTGTGGAAGGGGCTGAAGCTGGTGCCGCCGCCGACGTCGCTCGCGAGGCCGTAGGGGAAGCCCGTGCGGTCGGCCGCGCCGAAGTCGAAGAAGCCGCTGCCGAGGAACAGGTTGCTGGTCGGGCTCACGGCCGCCGCGGTCTTCGTGTCGCGCAGCAGCGCGCGGTCGGCGTCGTCGAGGTAGATGCAGTGCGCGTACACCGCGCGCTCGCGCATCAGGCCGAAGCCCGCGTACACGTCGAGGTAGGAGCGCGCCTGCGGATAAAGCTCGCGCACCCAGGCCACCTCGTCGCGGTTCTCGGCCACGTGCGACTGGATCCAGGTGCCGGGGTACTTCGCGGCCAGTTCGCCCGCGCCGCGCAGCTGGGCGTCGGTGCTCGCGGGCGCGAAGCGCGGCGTGATCGCGTAGCCCAGCCGGTCGGTGTCGTGCCACTTGCGGATCAGCGCCTCGGAGTCGAGCAGGCTCTGCTCGGTCTGGTCGCGCACGCCGTCGGGCGAATGGCGGTCCTGCAGCACCTTGCCCGAGATCATGCGCAGGCCGCGGCGCCGCGCGCTCGCGAAGAAGGCGTCGACCGAGGCCACGTGCGAGGTCGCGAAGGTCAGCGCCGTGGTCACGCCGTTGCGCAGCAGCTCGTCGAAGAAGACCTCGGCCACTTCGTCCGCATGCGCCGGATCGGCGAACTTCGCCTCCGCGGGAAAGGTGTAGTTCTCGAGCCAGGGCAGCAAGCCCGGCGCGGGGGAGCCGATGATGTCGGTCTGCGGGAAGTGGATGTGCATGTCCACGAAGCCCGGCGCGAGGATGCGGCCCGGCAGGTGGGTCGTGTGCGCGCCGGGGTGGCGCGCGGCGACCTCGGCATGGCTGCCGGCATCGAGCACCCGCTGGCGGCCGGTGGCGTCCGGGGCGACGACCAGCAGGCCGTCCTCGTCGAAAACGGGCTGGCCGGAGGCGTCGAATCGCAGGAGGGAGGCGCGGTAGGCTTTTTTCATCGTGGGTGGGGAGGGTAATGCAGCCCGGCGCGTGCGCAATTTCCGGCCGCGTATGAACGGTATATGCCGTTCCTGCCTCCATCCAAATTGGCTCTCATTCTGGACAAATCCGGCATTTTGTCTACGATGAGAGACATGCCTTCCACAGCCCCGCGTCTTGCCAGCGCCGCCGAGCACCGCCTCGCCGCCGTGGGGCGGCGCATCCGTGCCCGCCGCAAGGAGCTGAAGGTCAGCGCGACCACCCTGGCGGAGGCCGCAGGCATGTCCCGCATGACGCTCCATCGGATCGAGCTCGGCGAGCCTTCGGTCACGATGGGCGCCTACATGAACGCGGTCGCGGCGCTCGGCATGGACGTGGAGGTGGTCGCATCGGCACGGGCCGAACGGCCCTCGCCGGTGACCGGCGGCATCCGCATCGCCGAGTACCCCCAGTTGCGCCGGCTCGCCTGGCAGCTGGCCCCCGATACCGAACTCACCCGCGAAGAGGCCTGGTCGACCTACGAACGCAATTGGCGGCACGTGGACGCGTCCGCGCTCGACGACAGGGAGCGGCAATTGCTGGACGAGCTGGCGCGCACCCTGGGCAGGACGCCGCTGCATGTTTGAACGTCCGCATCATCGGCGCGTTGCGAGGGCCCTCGGCGCGCTCGATGCCGAACAGCTCGCGAGGCACCACTGCCTGTTCGGAGGCGGGACCGCCATCGCGCTGCGCCATGGCGAGTACCGCGAGTCGGTCGACATCGATTTTCTCGTCTCGGACCTCGAGGGGTACAGGCATCTGCGGCAACTGCTGACCGGGACGCAGGGCCTGGGCGCGCTGGCACGCAGCGGCGCGGAGATACGGCAGGCGCGCGAGGTTCGCGCCGACCAGTACGGCATCCGGTCAAGCGTGCGCGTGGACGATGTCGAGATCAAGTTCGAGATCGTCCTCGAAGCGCGCATCACGCTCGAACCGCCGGGCCTCGAAGACCGGATCGGCGACATCGCGACGCTCACGACCCTGGACATGGCCGCGAGCAAACTTCTTGCGAACTCGGACCGCTGGGCCGACGACAGCGTGTTCAGCCGCGACATCATCGACCTGGCCATGATGCGTCCCGGTTCCGCATTGCTGCGCCGGGCCGTGGCCAAGGCCCGGCAGGCTTACGGCGACAGCATCGAGACGGATCTGGTCAAGGCAGCCGACGCTTTGCTGACCCGCGAAGGACGCATGGACCGCTGCCTGGCCGTGCTGCAGATGACGCCGGCGGTGACCCCTGCCCAGCTTCGCCAGCGCGTGAAGGCGCTGCTGCCGCGGGCCAGGAGCGCCCGCTAGCGCCCCACCCGCCCCTGCACGCCTTCCACCAGCCAGTTCATCTTCAGGATCTGCTCGTCGCTCAACCGGGCGCCCTTGGCGATCACGACATGGCCCTCGTTGTCGCGCACGTCTGCCGCGGCGGCGCGGAAGGGCTGCAGCCTGCCGGCGGCGATGTCCTGCTGGCGCGCCAGCACCTCGTCCTGCACGGCCTTCGGCACCTTCGAGCCGAAGTCGCCGACGCGGATCATCCCCTCCTTCACGCCGCCCCAGACATTGCCGCTCTTCCAGCTGCCGTCGAGCACCGCCTGCGCGCGCTGCGTGTAGTAGCCACCCCACTGGTGCGTGACGGCGACGATCTGCGCGTCGGGCGCGATCCTGCGCATGTCGGAGTGATAGGCGACGGCCAGCTTGCCGCGCTCCTGCGCCGCCGCCATCACGGCGGTGGAGCCGGTGTGGAAGGCGACCACGTCGGCGTTCTGGTTGAACAGCGACATGGCGGCGTCGCGCTCCTTCGGCGGGTCGAACCATTCGTTGAGCCACACCACGCGCACCTGGGCGGCCGGGTTCACCGAGCGCATGCCGAGCGTGAAGGCGTTGATGCCCTGCAGCACCTCGGGGATCGGGAAGCCCGCGACGTAGCCCGCGATGTTCGTCTTCGTCATGCGGCCCGCGGCAATGCCCGCGAGGTAGCGGCCCTCGTAGTAGCGCGCGTTCGAGGTCGCGACGTTGGGCGCGGTCTTGTAGCCGGTGACCGACTCGAACTTCACGTCGGGGAAGTCGCGCGCCACCTTGAGCGTGGGCTCCATGTAGCCGAAGCTCGGCGTGAAGATCAGCGCGTGGCCCTCGCGCGCGAGTTCGCGGATCACGCGCTCGGCATCGGCGCCTTCGGGCACGTTCTCGACGAAGCGGGTCTTCACGCGCGCGCCGAGCGCGGCCTCGACGGCCTTGCGGCCCTCTTCGTGCTGGCGCACCCAGCCGGCATCGGTGACCGGCGTGACGTAGACGAAGCCGATCTTCAGCGGCTCCTTCGGAGCCTGCGGTTGCGACAGGGCGGGGGTCAGAAAACAGGCGGTCAGCCACGCCAGAACGGCGCGGCCCGCGAGGTTTTTGTACATGGTGTTCCTCTACATGGCCCCGGAAAACGAAAAAACCCGCGGCGGCCGGGACGCCCGCTGCGGGAGGTCGATTCTACCGGCCGGGGTGGCGCGGCACGCTAGCGGTCGAAGGCCGGATCGACGGGCACGCGGTAGCCGTTCACGAGCCGGTTGGTCTCGTTCGCCATGCCGACCACGGCCATCAGCTCGGCGAACATCGCGTTCGTCATGCCGGCCTTCTCGGCGCCCGCATGGTGGCTCGCGATGCAGTAGCCGCAGCCGTTGCTCACGCTGACCGCGAGGTAGATCATCTCCTTGACCACCGGGTCGAGCGCGCCGGGCGCCATCACCTCCTTGAGGCTCGCCCAGGTGCGCCGCAGCGTCGCGGGATCGTTCGCGAGGTACTTCCAGAAGTTGTTGACGTCGGGCACGTTGCGCGTGGCCTTGATGTCGTCGAACACGGCCCGGACCTCGTCGCTGGCGTCGGCGTATTCGATCGGCTGGGGTTTCATGGCTTCTCTCCTTGGAATTGGACGATGGGATGCGGACGCCCCCATTAGAGCCAAAGCGCCCGGACCGCGCAGCGCGCGATGGCAGCCGCCGCGAAACGGCAGGCGCAGCGGCGCGCCGTCGGCGGGACAATTTCGCCACCCATGACGCCCCCCACCTCCTCTTCCGCCCCGGCGCCCTTCACGCACTCGGTCCACTGGCGGCGCAACCTCGCGGTCTGCATGTTCGGCTCGTTCACGACCATCATCGCGATGACGCTGCTGCTGCCCTTCCTGCCGCTCTACGTCGAGCAGCTCGGCGTGAAGGACCATGCGGCGATCGTGCAGTGGTCCGGCGCGGCCTACGGCGCCACCTTCCTCAGCGCGGCGCTGGTGGCGCCGCTCTGGGGCCGGCTCGCCGACCGCTACGGGCGCAAGCCGATGCTGATCCGCGCGAGCCTGGGCATGGCGGTGGCGATGGCGCTGATCGGCGTCGCGGGCAACGTCTGGCAGCTCGTGGGGCTGCGGCTGCTCGCGGGCCTGCTCGGCGGCTATGCCTCGGGCTCGATGGTGCTGGTCGCGACGCAGACGCCCAAGGAGCGCACCGGCTGGGCGCTCGGCACCATGTCCTCGGCCATCATGGCGGGCAACCTCGTGGGGCCGCTGGTCGGCGGCGCGCTGCCGCCGCTGATCGGCATCCGCGCCACCTTCTTCGCCGCGGGCGCGGTGATCTTCGTCGCCTTCCTCGCCACGGCCTTCCTGGTGCGCGAGGAGAAGAAGCCGCGCGCGGCCGCGGCCCGCGGCGCCGAGGCGGCCGGCTGGTCGGCCGTGCCCGACAAGGGGCCGCTGGTCGCGATGCTCTTCACCGGCATGCTGCTGATGCTCGCGAACATGTCGATCGAACCGATCATCACGGTCTACGTCGCGACGCTGGTCGAGGACCCCGCGCGCGTGACCATGACGGCCGGCCTCGTGATGTCGGCCGCCGCGCTCGGCAGCATCCTCTCGGCCTCGCGCCTGGGCCGGCTGGCCGACCGCGTGGGGCACTGGAACGTGATCGTGGGCTGCCTCGCGGTCTCGGCGCTGCTGCTGATCCCGCAGGCCTTCGTCAGCGCCGGGTGGCAGCTGGTGGCGCTGCGCTTCCTCATGGGACTGTCGCTCGGCGGGCTGCTGCCGTGCATCGCGAGCGTGATCCGCCACAGCGTGCCCGAGCAGGTGGCCGGCAACATGCTCGGCTACTCGACCTCGGCGCAGTACGTCGGCCAGGTCGCGGGGCCGCTGGTCGGCGGCTTCGTGGGCGGCCACGTCGGCATGCGCGCGGTGTTCATCGGCACCAGCGTGCTGATGGCCGCGGGCGCGGCCTGGAACTGGTTCGCGAAGCGCCGCTAGCCAGGGCGCCGGCTCACGACCGCCGTTGCGCAGCGAGGAATGCGGCGGTGTCCTGCAGTGTCCAGCCGCCATCGCCGCCGAACTGCAGCACATGGGTGTGGAACTGCACCACGGCCGCCCGGTGCGCGACGCTGACGAGCGTGAGGTTCTCGTTGTCCGTCAGCAGCCGATAGAGCGCGGCCTCGTTGGCATCGTCCAGCGCGCTGGTGGCTTCATCCAGGATGACGAAGCGGGGAACGTGCACCAACAGGCGCGCGAAGGACAGGCGCTGCTGCTCCCCCATGCTCAGGACTTTCTCCCAATGCCGGGTGGCATCGAGGCCGCCGACGCGCGCCAGCAGATTCGGCAGCTGCACCTCGTCGAGGATCTCCGTCAATCGCTCGTCCGAGACGCCGCCGACGCGTCGGGCCGGATACAGCAGCTGCTGGCGAAGATTGCCCACCGGCATGTAAGGACGCTGCGGCAGGAACAAGACATCCTGCAGCGGCAGGCGGCGCACCGTTCCGCTGCCATGATCCCAAAGGCCGGCGATCGCCCGCAGCAAGCTGCTTTTTCCACTGCCGCTCGGGCCCGTGATGAGCAGGCCGTCGCCCGGTTCGAGCTCGAGTTGCAGGTCGCGCACCAGCACGCGGTCCGACCCGGGCGTGTGCAGCGTGAGCGACTCGACCCGCAAGCCGTCCCCTTCCTCTTGGACACGGATGCGCTGCGCCTTCCCCGCGGCGTTCGCCGCCGCCCGCTTCGCAGGCGGCTTGTCCAGCGGCGGCAGGCCGACGGCCTTTGCCAGCGCATCCAGCCGGCCGATGCCGGCGACGAACTTGCTGAGCGATTCGAAGTTGTCCACGATGACCGTCACCGCCGTGAGCACCGCCGCGAAGGCGGCGACCGCCTGCGTCGCGCGCCCGACCTCCAGTTCTCCGCTCAGCACCGGCTGGGCCAGGATGACGACCGGCAAGACCAGGGTGAGCTGGCTGTAGGCGCGCTGGTAGAGGTTCAGGGTGCGCTGCTTCTTGATGAGCTTGTCGTAGTTGACGTAGACATCGTCGAACCGCCGGTCGATCTGCGCGCGCTCCGACGGCTCGCCCCTGTAGAAGGCGATGCTCTCGGCGTTCTCGCGCAGACGCATGAGGTCGAAGCGAAAGTCGGCCTCGCGCTTCAACTGCCAGAAGTTCAGATGGATCAGCGGCTGGCCGAAGATCCACAACGCCACCACCGTGCCGACGATGGCATAGGTCGCCAGGAACGCGACCAGGATCTTGCTGATGCCCCACAGCACCGCGCTGAACGCCACCAGCTGCATCAAGGAGCCCAGCAGGATCAGCAGGAAATTGA
The DNA here is from genome assembly GCA_966095775.1 of uncultured Variovorax sp. Lineage (GTDB taxonomy): Bacteria > Pseudomonadota > Gammaproteobacteria > Burkholderiales > Burkholderiaceae_C > Variovorax. Next base: position 7,462 of record CBHTTS010000033.1, read on the forward strand.
TGCTTCGCCCGGTGAACATGTTGATGTCCTCCGCGATGCGCTGATCGGGGTTGTCGATGTCCGGGTGCGCGCCGAGGTGGTAGTACCGCCTCTGGTTCAGGTAGCCATCGAGGAAGCGCGCGGTGAGCCACTTGCGCCACCGGTTGGCGAACGAATCGCGCATGAAGTAATAGACGGCATAGACCGGCACTGCCAGCGCCAGCACCATCAGGCTGCGGCGCAGCGCCGCCCAGAACCGCTGCGGGTCCTGCGCGGCGAGGGACGAGGTCAACTCGCCCGTGGCGGCCACCAGCATCACCGCCAACTGGGTGTCCAGCAGCATCAAGGCGATGAGCAGCGAGAGCAGCAGCCAGGCGGTCGACCGCTTGTCGCCGGTCCAGAAGGGCTTCGCCACCCGCAGGAACTGCTTCCATGCCGCCAGCGAAAGGCGAGGCGGGCGGGCGCGCGGGGTCGTGGCGATGGCGGGCGCAACGGGGTCGGACGGAGCGCCGGAAGCACGCCCGCGCATCGGAAATGAGCGGGGGGAAGTCGTGCTCGTTTTCATGGCGACCAGCCTCGTCGTATGCGAGCCAATCTAAGGCGGCGACCCGGCGCGCGTCCACACGTCCTTCACGCGAGCCCATGTAGGACGGCGCCCGCCGGCCCGCCTGCCGGCGCAGCGCGGCGGCCGGCCTCAGCGCAGCACGCTCGCCTCGTCCTGCACGTGCTCGCGCACCGCCTCGAGCAGCAGCGTGGCCAGCCGCGCGGCGGGCGCCTCGGGCTGCGCCTGCGCACGATAGAGCGACAGCGACATCTGCGGCAGCGCCGGCAGCCCGAGCAGCGCGCGGTCGACGGCGCGCACCTGGCGCGGCAGGCCGAACGGCGTGCGCACCGACAGGCCGAGGCCGGCCGCGCTGGCGGCCCAGAGCGCCGCGAGGCTGCTGCTCGCGAAGGCGTGGCGCCAGGGCACGCCCGCACGGTCGAGCACGCCGGTGACGATCGCGCGCAGCGGGCACGGGCCGTCGAGCAGCACCAGCGGCAGCGGCTCGGGCGCGGTCCGGCGCGCGGCCGGGCCGCCGGGGCGGCGCTCGCGCTCCTTCCACCAGGGCGCATCGCACATCGCGGCATCGGCCGGGCCGATCCACTGCAGCGGCAGCCGCGCCACGCGCTGCGCATGCGGGGAGATGGGCTGCTCGCCCATGTCCCAGGCCAGCGCGAGGTCGAGCCCGCCGAGCTCGAGCCGCTCGCGCAGCTCCCAGCTGCGCGCCACGCAGGCCTCGATGCGCACCTTGGGATGGGCGCGCGCGAAGCGGCCCAGCACGGCCGGCAGCAGCGTCTCGCCGAAGTCCTCCTGCAGCCCGAGCCGCACCCAGCCCTCGAGGTCCGCGCCGCGCATCGCGGCGCCGGCCTCCTCGTTGAGCGCGAGCAGACGGTGCGCGTAGGCCAGCAGCGTCTCGCCCGCGTCGGTGAGCTCCAGCCCGCGGCCGGCCTTGCGGAACAGCGCGGTGCCGGCCTGCGACTCGAGCTTGCGCAGCTGCGCGCTGATCGCCGAGGTCGAGCGCCCGAGCCGGTCGGCCGCGCGCGCGAAGCTGCCGAGCGACACGCCGGTGGCGAAGCTGCGCAGCACGTCGAGATCGAACATCACGGGGGACATTTCAACCATCCTGTTTTATCGAACGATTCGGCGATTATTTTCTGATTTTCAAAATGGTCGCAAGGGCCGAGACTGCGCACCCATGCGCTCTTCCATCCCTTCTCCCTCCCCGTCCTTCTCGCCGCGCCACCGCTGGAAAGTGCTGGCCGCGGGCGTCGCGGCCAACGCCGCCTTCTCGGTCGCCTTCAGCGGCATCCCGATGACCGCGGTGCTGATGCGCGCCGGCTACCAGCTCGACAACGCCACCCTCGGCCTGGTGCTCGGGCTGATGGGCCTCGGCATCGCGGTCAGCGAGCTGCCCTGGGGCCTGCTGACCGACCGCTGGGGCGACCGGCCGGTGCTGCTCTGGGGCCTGGGCGCCACCGCGCTCGCGCTCGCGGCGATGGCGCTCTGGGCCGCGCCCGCGGGCGGCCGCATCCCGAGCCTGGGGCTGCTCGGCGGCGGGCTGCTGCTGGTCGGGCTGCTCGGCGGCAGCGTCAACGGCGCGAGCGGCCGCGCGGTGATGACCTGGTTCTCGGCCGGCGAGCGCGGCCTCGCGATGAGCATCCGCCAGACCGCCGTGCCGCTGGGCGGCGGCGTCGGCGCGCTGCTGCTGCCCTTCGCGGCGCTGCACTTCGGCTTCGCGGCGCTCTACGGGCTGCTCGCGCTGCTGTGCGCGGCGAGCGCGCTCATGGCCTGGGCCTGGGTGCACGATGCGCCGCCCGCGGCGCCCGTCGGCCCGGCCGCGGCCGAGGCGCCGGCGCTCCCCGCGCGCGGGCCGCTCGGCGACGCGCGGGTCTGGCGCATCGTCGCGGGCATCGGCATCCTCTGCGCGCCGCAGTTCGCGGTGCTGTCCTTCGGCACGGTGTTCCTGCACGACTTCGGCCATGCGGGCCTCGGCACGATCACGGCCGCGATGGTGGCGGTGCAGGTCGGCGCGATGGTGACGCGCGTCTGGAGCGGCCGCTGGACCGACCGGCGGCGCAACCGCCCCGCCTACCTGCGCGCCTGCAGCGGGCTCAGCGTGCTGCTGTTCCTGGCGCTCGCGCTGCTGGCACTGGCCGGCGGCGCGCATGCGGCCGATGCGCCCGCGCTGCGGCTCGCGCTGGTGCTGCTGCTCGCGGCCTGCGGCATCTGCGTGTCGGCATGGCACGGCGTGGCCTACACCGAGCTCGCGACGCTCGCGGGCGCGGCGCGCGCGGGCACCGCGCTCGGCATGGCGAACACCAGCGTGTTCCTGGTCTGCTTCGTCACGCCGTCGTCGATCCCGCACCTGCTCGCGCTGCAGGGCTGGCCGCTGGTGTGGCTCGCGGCGAGCGCCTGCGCGCTGGTGGCGCTGCCGCTGCTGGCGCCGGCTCAGGCGCTGGCGAAGCGCGCGAACACCGCGTCGAGCCTCTCGACGTAGGCGCGCTTGGCGGCCGGGTCGATGAAGCTGCCTTCGAAGCTGTTGGCCGCGAGCTGCCAGGCATGGCGCACGCCGAGGCCGGTGGCGGCGAAGGTCTCGGTGAAGTTGCGGTTCATGTAGCCGCCGAAGTAGGCCGGATCGTCGGAGTTGACGGTCGCGGCCAGCCCCGCGTCGAGCAGCGCGCCGAGGTTGTGCTGCGCGAGTTCGGGGAACACGCAGAGCTTCAGGTTCGACAGCGGGCACACGGTGAGCGGGATGCGCTCCTTCGCGAGCCGCTGCATCAGCGCCGGGTCCTTCGCGCTCTGCACGCCGTGGTCGACGCGCTCGACATGCAGCACGTCGAGCGCGCTCCAGACGTAGGCGGGCGGGCCCTCCTCGCCCGCGTGCGCGACCAGGTGCAGGCCGAGCTCGCGGCAGCGCGCGAACACGCGCGCGAACTTCTCGGGCGGATGGCCGACCTCGCTCGAGTCGAGACCCACGCCGATGAAACGGTCGCGAAACGGCAGCGCCTGCTCGAGCGTCTCGAAGGCCTCCTCCTCGCTCAGGTGGCGCAGGAAGCACAGGATCAGCGCGGCGCTGACGCCGAGCTTCGCCTTCGCGTCGACGCAGGCGCGGTGCAGCCCGTCGATCACCGTCTGCATCGCCACGCCGCGCGCGGTGTGCGTCTGCGGGTCGAAGAACATCTCGGTGTGCACCACGTTGTCGGCGGCGGCGCGCTCGAGGTAGGCCCAGGCCATGTCGTAGAAGTCCTGCTCCTTCAGCAGCACGCTCGCGCCCGCGTAGTAGATGTCGAGGAAGCTCTGCAGGTTGGTGAAGGCATAGGCACGGCGCAGCTCCTCGACGCTCGCGTAGGGGATGGCGACGCCGTTGCGCTGCGCGAGCGCGAAGATGAGCTCGGGCTCGAGCGACCCTTCGATGTGCATGTGCAGCTCGGCCTTGGGCATGGCGCAGAGCAGCTCGGGCAGGCGGTCGGCGGGGATGGCGTCGAAGCGCGGGTCGTAGGCGGGGCGGAATTCGGTCATGGTGGGGTCTCGCGCGGAAGGTCGTTGTCGCGCACAGCATAAAGGCTCGCGCCGCCGCCGCGATGCGCGAAACCGTATGGCCTCAATCGATGCTGCGCGCCGAGCTGGTGAGCGAGCGCGCGCACAAGAGCAGCGTGGGCGCGAGCCGGCGCACCGCCTCCTCGAGCGTCCAGCGGCTGGTCGGCGCCACCACGTGCACCGAGGCCACGGGCCGGCCCTGGCTGCCGAGCACGGGCGCGGCGATCGTCATGTCGCCGAGGAACAGCTCCTCGGCATTGGTCGCGAAGCCCTGCAGCCGCGCCTGGCGCAGCGTGGCGAGGATCGCGTCCACGTCGGTCAGCGTGTGGGTGGTGTGGGGCAGGCGCTGCGAGGCCTCGATCAGCGCGCGCGCCTCGTCCTCGGGCAGCGCGCTCAGGTAGGCGCGGCCCGAGGCGGTGCAGTACATCGGGATGCGGCTGCCGATCGGCATGTGCACCGGCACGAACTGCGCGCTCACGAAGCGCGCCACGTAGACCATGTCGAGGCCGTCGGGCTCGGTGAGGCAGGAGGTCTCGGTCGTGACCTTGGTGAGCTCCGACAGGAAGGGGTTCGCCACGTCGATCAGCGAATTGGCCGCGAGGTAGTTGAAGCCGATCTCCATCACCCGCGGCGTGAGCTGGTAGCGCCGCGTCTTCGGATGCTTGCGCAGGTAGCCGAGCTTCTCGAGCGTGAAGACCATGCGCTGCGCCGAGCTCTTGGTGATCTCGGTGGCCGCGGCCACCTCGGCCAGCGTCATGGTGCGCCTTCTCGCGCTGAAGGCGCGCAGCACCGCGAGGCCCTTCTCGAGCGACTGGTTGAAGAGAAGGCTCTGGCTGTCATCGGGGTCCATGGCGGCGCAGTATAGCGGCGTTGACAATAAATATCGAATATCGATACATTACGCTCGACTAGTGGTTTTCATGAATTGAAGAAAGTTCGAAGTGAATCGATTATTGGCATGCATGTTGCGTGGCCTGCGTGGCTCGCGGCCCCTCGCCTTCGGGCCTTCGTCTTCTGTCCATTGAGGAGTGCTTCCATGAATCGCATCGTTCACCAACTTCGCCGCCTCGGCCTGGGCCTCGCCGGCGCGGCCACGCTCGCCGCCGCGCAGGCCGCGGCGCCGACCTACAACGTGGGCGCGACCGCCACCGGCGTGCCCTTCACCTTCCTCGACGTGAAGACCAACAGCATCCAGGGGATGATGGTCGACACCGTCACCGCGGTGGGCAAGGCCGGCGGCTTCAGCGTGAACGTGCAGCAGACGGTGTTCTCGGCGCTGATCCCCTCGCTCACGGCGCGCAAGATCGACATCGTCTCGGCGGCGATGCTCAAGACGCCGGCGCGCCAGGAGGTGGTGGACTTCAGCGACCCGGTCTACTCGTACGGCGAGGGCCTGATCGTCAAGGCCGACGACACCCGCGCGTATGTCTCGCTCGACGAGCTCAAGGGCGAAGTGGTCGGCGCACAGGTCGGCACGGTGTTCCTCGACATGCTCAACAAGAAGGGCATCTTCAAGGAGGTGCGCAGCTACGACTCGGTGGCCGACATGACGCGCGACCTCTCGCTCGGCCGCATCAAGGCCGGCCTCGGCGACCAGCCGATCATGGCCTACCAGATCCGCCAGAACACCTTCCCGGGCGTGCGCCTGGTCGACAGCTACAAGCCGGTCAACGTGGGCGACGTCTGCCTCGTGGTGCGCAAGGGCGATGCCGAGACGCTGGCGCGGCTCAACAAGGCGATCGCCGCGATCAAGGCCGACGGCACCCTGGCCAAGATCATCCAGAAATGGGGCATCTGAGCGCGCGCTGACCCATGGCCCTTTCCAATTTCCTCCAGCACGCGCAGGACTTCCTGCCGATCCTGCTGAAGGGCGCGGTGGTCACGGTGCAGGTCACCGTGCTGTCGTTCCTGCTGAGCAGCGTGCTCGGGCTCGTGCTCGCGCTGATGAAGCTCTCGCCGGTGCGCGCGATCGCGTGGACCGGCACGGTGATCGTCAACGTGATCCGCGGGCTGCCGATCATCGTGCAGCTGTTCTACATCTACTTCGTGCTGCCCGACTTCGGCGTGCAGCTCACGGCCTTCCAGGCCGGCGTGATCGGCCTCGGGATCGCCTATTCGGCCTACCAGGCCGAGAACTTCCGCGCCGGCATCGAGGCGGTCGACCCGGGCCAGCGCGAGGCCGCGCAGGCGATGGGCATGCGCTCGGCGCTGATCATGCGGCGCGTGATCCTGCCGCAGGCCTTCCGCATCGCGCTGCCGCCGTACGGCAACACGCTGGTGATGATGCTCAAGGACTCCTCGCTGGTCTCGACCATCACGGTGGCCGAGATGACGCGCGCGGGCCAGCTGATCGCCTCCTCGACCTTCCAGAACATGACCGTCTACACGCTGGTCGCGCTGCTCTACCTGGTGATGAGCCTGCCGCTGGTCTGGGGCCTGCGCCGGCTCGAGCGGCGCTTCGGCGCCGGAAGGAGGAAGCCATGATCCGGGTCGAGCGACTCGAGAAGCGCTTCGGCGCGCACCGCGTGCTGCAGGGCGTGGACCTGAACGTCGACAAGGGCGAGGTCGTGTGCCTGATCGGCCCCTCGGGCTCGGGCAAGTCGACCGTGCTGCGCTGCATCAACGGGCTGGAGTCGTACGAGGGCGGCGAGGTGCGCGCCTTCGGCGAGCGCGTGGACCGCAACGCGCCCGGCATCCACCGGCTGCGCAGCCGCATGGGCATGGTGTTCCAGCGCTTCAACCTGTTCCCGCACCGCACGGTGCTCGAGAACGTGATGGAAGGCCCGGTGCACGTGCTGCGCCAGAACCCCGCGCAGGTGCGCGAGGAGGCGCTCGCGCTGCTCGCGAAGGTCGGCCTCGCCGAGAAGGCCGCGGCCTGGCCCGCCGAGCTCTCGGGCGGCCAGCAGCAGCGCGTGGCGATCGCGCGCGCGCTCGCGATGAAGCCCGAGGCGATGCTGTTCGACGAGCCCACCTCGGCGCTCGACCCCGAGCTCGTGGGCGACGTGCTCGGCGTGATGCGCGCGCTCGCCGACGAGGGCATGACCATGATCGTGGTCACGCACGAGATGGGCTTCGCGCGCGAGGTGGCCGACCGCGTCTGCTTCCTGCACAGCGGCAGCATCGTCGAGGAAGGCCCGGCCGAGCAGGTGCTCGGCGCGCCGCGCGAGAAGCGCACGCAGGACTTCCTGCGCCGCGTGCTGCATCCCTCGGGGGAGGCGCGCGGATGAGGCCGGAACCGCCATCGCCGCTGCCACCCTCGCTCTGGGCCGCCACCGCCCCGCCTGCGCCCCCCACCCCGCCGCTGCAGGCATCGCGGCAGGCCGACGTGCTGGTCGTCGGCGCCGGCTTCACCGGCCTGTCGGCCGCGCTGCACCTGGCGGAGGCCGGCGCGAAGGTCTGCGTGCTCGAGGCGCACGAGCCCGGCTGGGGCGCCTCGGGCCGCAACGGCGGCCAGGTCAACCCCACGCTCAAGCACGACCCCGACGACCTCGTGCGGCTCTACGGCGCGGCGCGCGCCGAGCCGCTGATCGATGCGGTCTCGCGCTCTGCCGACCTGGTGTTCGACCTGATCGCGCGCCACCGCATCGATTGCCAGCCGGTGCGCAAGGGCTGGCTGCAGGTCGCCTATGCGCCCCGGGCCATCGCCGCGATGCATGCGCGCGCCGCGCAGTGGGCGAAGCGCGGCGTGCCGACGCAGATGCTCGACCGCGCCGGCGTCGCCGCGCGGCTCGGTACCGAGGCCTTCGCGGGCGGCTGGCTCGACGGCCGCGCGGGCGGCATCCAGCCGCTGGCCTACACGCGCGGGCTGGTGCGCGCGGCGCAGGCCGCGGGCGCCGCGGTGCACGGCGGCAGCGAGGTCGCGTCGCTCGAACGCCAGGGCGGACGCTGGCTCGCGCGCACCGCGGCCGGCGCGCAGGTGACGGCCGACCAGGTGCTGGTCGCGACCAACGGCTACACCGGCGGGCTCTGGCCCGGGCTCGCGCGCACCGTGCTCGCGGCCAACAGCTTCATCGTCGCGACCGAGCCGCTGCAGGGCGCGGCGGCGCAGGCGGTGCTGCCGGGCGGCGAAACCGCCTCGACCTCGCAGCGCCTGCTGCTGTACTTCCGCAAGGACGCGCAGGGCCGGCTGCTGATGGGCGGCCGCGGCCACTTCGCCGATCCCGCCGGCCCGGCCGACTTCGCGCACCTGGAGCGCTCGCTCGCGCTGCTGTATCCGCAGCTCGGGCCGCTGCGCTACGCGTACCGCTGGGCCGGGCGCATCGCCGTCACGCGCGACTTCATGCCGCACGTGCACACGCCCGCGCCGGGCCTCACGCTCGCGCTCGGCTACAACGGCCGCGGCATCGCGCTCGCCACCAGCATGGGGCGGCATGTGGCCGCGCGCATGCAGGGCGCGGAAGCGGACTTCCCGTACCCGGTGACGCCGATCCGGCCGATCCCGCTGCACGGCCTGCAGCGCTTCTACATCGCGGCCGGCGTGGCCTGGTACAGCCTGCTCGACCGGCTGGCGCGCTGAGAGGCGCGCAGCGCGCGGATCACCACGCCGCGCCCTCCTCCTGCAGCGCGCGCCGCGCGAGCAGGAAGGCGGCCGCGTTCCAGCTCTGGCCGGCCATGCCCATCGGCGCGAGCGTGCGGCCATGGAACCATTCGGTGAAGCGCCAGTCGCCGAGCGCGTTGGTGCGCGCGAGCTTCTCGAGCTCGCGCCAGCCCGCCGCATGCAGCCCGAGCTTCGCGAGCGCCATGATCCAGAAGCCGCCGACGAAGGGCCAGATGCCCCCGTTGTGGTACTGGTGCACCAGGTTCTGGCGGTGGCGCCCCATGTAGGCGCGCCACAGCGCATGCTGCTGCGACAGCGGATGCAGCACCACGCGCAGCGGATACGGTTCGCTCGCGTGGGCGCGCTCGATGGCGTGGACGATGCTGTGTGCCATCGCCTCGTCGGCGAGGCCGGCCTGGATCGCGAGCACGTTGCCGAATACGTCGCCCTCGTCGCCCACCACCGCGAGGTTGACGAAGCTCAGGTACAGGCCCGGGTCGCGCCGGCCGCGGCGCGCGTAGTGCTGCAGCAGGCGCGCGCGGTGGTATTCGGGCAGGTCGCGCTGGAACGGGTTGAACAGGTGGTTGAAGTGGTGCCGCGTGGCCTCGGCCTCGCCGAGCGCGAAGCGGCGCTTGACGTCGAACCACAGCGCGTTGGTGTAGAGCACGTAGCCCGAGCGCGGCATGATGTCGGCCCAGTCGCTGGCCTCGTTCTGCTGCAGCAGCCGGAAGTGCTGGTGCTCCTGCGCGAGCAGCCAGGCGATCGCGCGCTCGACCTCGCGCGCCCAGTGCGAAGCGCCGACCGTGCCGTGGCGCCGCACATGGTCGACCGCGATCAGCCACCAGAGCGTGGCGTCGATGCAGCCGAGGTACCAGAAGTCGGCGTCGAGCCCCTCGGGATCGACGTACTTCGGGATCTGCCCGTTGGCCGCCTGCTGCGCGGCCAGCGCGTCGAGGCTCGCGACCGCGCCGCGCTCGAGCGCGGGCACGCCGCTGCCGCACATCGCCATCACGCAGATCGCCGCGTCGCGGCCGAAGATGCGCGTGTAGCGCCGCGCCACCGCGGCCTCGGTGCGCGCCGCCGCGAGGATGCCGTGCGGCGTGAGGTTGCGTTCGAGGAGTTCGAGCGAGGCCCGGGCGCAGGCCTCGATCGGCGAGGGCGAGGTGGCGTCGTCGGTGGGGTGGCTTCTTCTCATGGGTTCGGCAGCATCGAACGCCCGAGTATTGCAGCCATCGCCGGCGCGGCCCCGCGCGGCGGGCAGGCGCCCGCCCTCGCGCAAGGGGTATGCGGCGCGCGCGCCGCGGTGCGTCAGTCGACGCGGATGTGGCGCGATTTCACGAGCGCGCCCACGCGGCCCATCTCGGCGGCGACGAACTTCGAGAACGCCTCGGGCGTGCTGCCCACGGGCTCCAGGCCGAGCTGCAGCAGCTTCTGGTTGACCTTGGGGTCGTGCACCGCGGCCTGCACCGCCTTGCCCATCTGCTGCACGATCGCGGCCGGCGTGCCCTTGGGCAGGAACACGCCGTTCCACTCGACCACGTTGTAGCCCGGAAGTCCGCTTTCGGCGAGCGTGGGCGTGTCGGGCAGGCCCGGCACGCGCTTGGCCGAGCTCACCGCGAGCGCGCGCAGCTTGCCCGACTGCACGTAGCTGATGGTCGAGGCCACGTTGCCGAAGTAGGCCGAGACCTGCTCGCCCATCACATCGGTCAGCGCGGGCGCGCCGCCCTTGTAGGGCACGTGCAGCATGTTGATCTTGGCCTGCTCGTTGAGCGCCTCGCCGGCCAGGTGCGAGCCGGTGCCGCCGCCGGCCGAGGCGAAGCTCAGCTTGCCGGGGTTCTTGCGCGCGTAGTCGATGAACTCGGGCGCGGTCTTGTACGGCGCCGAGGTCGGCACCACGAGGATCTGCGGCGCGGTCGCCACCAGCGAGACCGGCACGAAGTCCTTCGTCGCGTCGAACGGCAGCTTGCGCAGCGACGGGTTGACCGAGAACGCCGACGCGTCGTAGAGCACCGTGTAGCCGTCGGGCTGCGCCTTGGCCACGTTGTCGGCGCCGATCACGCCGCCCGCGCCGGGACGGTTGTCGATGATGATCTGCTGCCCGAGCGTGATGCTCATCTGCTGCGCGACGATGCGCGCGGTGTTGTCGGCGCCGCCGCCTGCCGCGTAGGGCACGACCATGCGGATCGGCTTGTCGGGCCAGGCGGCCCAGCCCAGCAGCGGCGCGCAGGCCGCGAGCGCGGCGATCGATTTCAGGACCAGTCTCTTCTTCATTCGGGATCAGGGGTTGGTTGCGTTGTCGGGAAAGTCGTAGAGCCGCGCCGGGTTGTCGACCAGCACGCGGCGGCGCGTCGCCTCGTCGGGCACCCACTGGCCCAGCAGGTCGAACAGCACCGCGTCGTCGGGCTCGGCGGCGCGCTCGGTCGGATGGGGCCAGTCGCTGCCCCAGACCAGGCGCTCGGGCGCCTGCCGCACCCAGGCGCGCGCGACGCCCGTGGTGTCGGCATAGCGGCCCGCGGCGCCGGCCTTCGAGTCGAGGTAGGCGCCCGAGAGCTTGATCCAGGTGCGGCCGTTGTCGAGCAGCCGGCTCACCACGCCGTAGGCCGGATGCGAGAGCGCATCGGGCAGCGGCAGCCGCGCGAGGTGGTCGAACACCACCGTGCCGGGCAGCCGCGCGAGCAGCGCCGCATGCTCGGCGATCTGGGCCGCGCTCCAGTGCAGCTGCACATGCCAGCCGAGTTCGTGCACGCGGTGCGCGAGCGGCTCCACCATCGAGAAGTCGGTCATCGCGTGCGTGGCCGTGTAGAGCGTGAAGCGGATGCCGCGGATGCCGCCCGCGTGCAGGCGCTCGAGCTCGGCGTCGCCCACGTCGGGCCGCACCACCGCCACGCCGCGCGTGCGCGCGGCGCCGAGCACGCGGATCGCATGCAGGGTCACGCTGTTGTCGGTGCCGTGCACGCGCGGCTGCACCACCACCGCGCGCTCGGTGCCGATGCGCCGCTGCAGCAGGCGGTAGTCGCCGGCCGTGGCCTGGTCGAGCATCGCGTCGGGCGAGCCGACGAGCGCGAAGCCGCGGTCGTAGACGTGGATGTGCGCATCGCAGGCCAGCGCGGGCGCGGCCTGCGCGGGCCTGGACGTGCCGCGGCTGTGCGGAACCGCCTGTTCGCTCATTCCGTGCGCCCCGCGCGCTGCGCCGCGAGCACCGCGTCGGTGTGCTGCCCGAGCGTGGGCGCGGCGAAGGGTTCGGGCCCCGGCGTGCGGCCGAAGGTCACGGCGCGCGTGAAGCCGCGGTAGCTGCCGAGCACCGGATGCGCGAACTCCGCCACCATGCCTTCGGCGAGCACCTGCTCGTCGTCGAACATGTCCTCGACCGAGCGCGCGGCGGCGCAGGGCACCTCCTCGCCGAACAGCCGCTCCCATTCGAGCGCGCTGCGCGCGGCCAGCGCCTCGCGCAGCCGCGGCACGATCTCGGCCGCATGCTCGGCGCGCTTGCGCACCGTGTCGTAGCGTTCGTCGGCCGCGAGCTCGGCGAGGCCGGTCTTGGCGCACAGCGCCTGCCAGAAATGCGGCGTGTTGGCCGAGATGTAGATGTGGCCCTCGCGCGTGGGATGGATGCCGGTGATGCCGCCCGAGCGCATGTCGCGGCCCACGTCCTTCGGCTCGCCCTCGGCCCAGACCAGGCGCGCCGACTGCATCGTGAGTGCCGAGCGCAGCAGCGAGATGCCGACGAACTGGCCCTCGCCGCTCCTCTCGCGCTCGTAGAGCGCCGAAGCCACGCCGGCCGCCACCAGCGCGGCCGCGTAGTAGTCGACCACCGAGCCGTAGAGGATCTCGGGCGGGCCGCCGCGCTTGCCCTGCAGCGTGCACATGCCGGTCATGGTCTGCAGCACCTGGTCGTAGCCGGCCTTGCCCGCGAGCGGGCCGGTCTCGCCGTAGCCCGTGAGGCTGCAGTAGACGAGGCGCGGATTGACCGCGCGCAGCTGCTCGTAGCCGATACCCAGCCGCTGCGGCACGCCGGGGCGGAAGTTGTGCACCAGCACGTCGGCCGTGCGCACCAGCTCGATCAGCGCCGCGAGGTCCCCGGGCTTCTTGAGGTCGAGCACCACGCCGAGCTTGCTGCGGTTCACGCCCACGAAGGCGCGGCTCTCGGCCTCGAGCGTCGACGGGTACTTGCGCAGGTTGTCGCCCGCGGGCGGCTCCACCTTGATCACCTCCGCGCCCTGGTCGGCCAGCAGCGAGCAGCCGTACGGCCCCGCGATGTAGGCGCTCAGGTCGAGCACGCGCAGGCCGCTCAGCGGACCGGCGGGGCCGGGGCGCGCGGGCAGGCTGGCGTCGTCTTGGGGGTCGCGGGCGGCGTGGAGGCTCATGGGTCGGTGGTTCTCAATCTGCGGTGATGTTCTGTTGCTTGGCCAACTTCTTCCAGCGCGCGACGTCCTCGGCGATGACGGCGCCGAACTGCGCGCTCGACAGCGGCGTGGCGATCGCGCCCTCCTTCAGGAAGCTCGCCGCGATCGCGGGCTTGGCGAGGATGCGGTTGACGGTGGCGTTGAGCCTGCCGACCACGTCCGCGGGCGTGCCCGCGGGCGCGAGCAGGCCCCACCAGAGTTCGAATTCGTAGCCCGGCACGGCCGTCGACATCGGCGTGAGCTCGGGCGCGACGGGGCTCTGCGCCAGGCTCGTGATGCCCACCGCGCGCAGCTTGCCCGAACGCACCATCGGCAGCAGCGACGGGCCGCTCGAGATCAGCAACTGCGTCTGGTTGCCCACGAGGTCGGTCACGGCCGGGCCCATGCCCTTGTAGGGGATGTGCGCGATCTGCAGGTCGCCCACCTTGGCCTTGAGCAGCTCGGTCGCGAAGTGGTTCACGCTGCCGGTGCCCGAGGAGGCGTAGTTGTAGCGGCCCGGCTTCGCCTTGATCGCGGCGATCAGCTCGGCGGGCGTCGCGGCCGCGAACTCGTTGTTGACCGCGACGATGAACGGCCCCTTGGCGAACATCGCCACCGGCGCGAGGCTGCGGACCGGATCGAAGGGCATCTTGGCCTGCACGGCCGCGTTGGTGGTCATGCTCGAGGACACGGCCACGAGCGTGTAGCCGTCGGGCGCGGCCTTCGCGACCTGCGCGGTGCCGGTGTTGCCGCTCGCGCCGGGGCGGTTGTCGATGATCACGGGCTGCTTGAGCTCGTCGCCGAGCTCCTTCGCCACCTGGCGCGCGAAGGTGTCGTTGGAGCCGCCTGCCGGGTAGGGCACCACGATCGTGATGGGCCTGGCGGGGTAGGCGTCCTGCGCAACGGCAGCGCCCGCCGTCAGCAAGCCGGCCGCGAGCGCGGCGGCCGCGGCGAGCGCGCGCAGGGTCGAGGGAATGGGCATCTGTCTTGTCTCCTGGTTTTCTTGCGGAACGGGAACGGAAGGCGCGCGCCGGCAGGCTCAGCCCGGCAGCAGGCCGAGGCGGCGCGCGCTCGCGACGATGGCGCGCGCGCGGATCACGAACGGGATGTCGATCATCTTGCCGTCCACGACGTAGGCGCCGACGCCGGCGGCGTCGGCCTCGCGCGCCGCCTCGACCACCTTGCAGGCGTGCGCGATCTCCTCGTCGGTCGGCAGGAACACCTCGTTCGCGATCGCGATCTGGCTCGGGTGGATGCAGGTCTTGCCGAGGAAGCCGAGGTTGCGCGCGAGCATCGCCTCGGCGCGGAAGCCCTCGGCGTCGCGGATGTCCGCGAAGGCGCCGTCGTAGGCCCAGACGCCCGCCTCGCCCGCGGCCATGCGCACCGCGAACATCGCCTGCCGGATCGCGGACGGCTCGCGCCGCGCGATGCCCAGCGGCTCGAACAGGTCGCCGAGCCCGAGCTGCAGCCCCGCCACGCGCGGATGCGACACCGCGAGCTGCGCGGCCGTGCGCAGCGCCGCGGGCGACTCGATGTTGAGCAGCAGGCCGATCGGCGCGGCCACGCCGTGGGCCCGCTCGGCCTGCTCGATCGCCTCGACGGCCTTGCGCACGTGCGCCGCGCTCTCGGGCTTGGGCAGGTTGATCAGGTGCACCCCGGGCCGGGCGACGGCCTCGATGTCGGCGTCGAAGTGCGGCGTGTCCATCGCGTTGACGCGCACGATCACCGTCTTGCCCGAGGCGCCCGGCGCCCCGTCCTGCAGCAGCTGCCGCACGGTGTCGCGCGCCTCGGCCTTGCGCGGCTCGGACACCGCGTCCTCGAGGTCGAAACACACGCTGTCGGCCGCGCCGGCGAGCGCCTTGTCGAACAGCTCGGGCCGGGTGCCGGGAACGAACAGCTTGCTTCTCATGCACCGCAGTGTGCGCATCCGGCACGCCGCGATGAACACATCGGGCCTACGATCAGATGATAGAAAATCTATCTTTCATGGAAACTGCCTACCTGCAAAGCTTTCTTCTGGTGGTGGAATCGGGCTCGATGTCCGAGGCCGCGCGGCGCCTCGACCTCACGCCCGCGGCCGTGGCGCAGCAGATCCGCACGCTCGAGCGCGAGCTGCAGGCGACGCTGGTCGCGCGCGCGGGCCGCACGGTGCAGCCCACCGAGGCCGGCCACCGGCTGGTGCAGCGCGCGCGCAACCTGCTGCGCGAAGTCGGCGACCTCAAGGCGGTGCTCGCGAGCGACGACGCGGCCGGCGGCGAGCTGCTCGTGGGCACCATCAACACCGCGATCCACAGCCTGCTGCCCGACATCCTCGCGCGCTTCGTGAAGACGCATCCGGGCGTCAAGGTCTACCTGCAGTCGGGCACCACGGCCACGCTGAGCCGCGCGGTGCAGCAGGGCGAGCTCGACGCGGCCGTCTGCCTCTATCCGCCCTACCCGCTCGCGAAGACCTTCGACTGGTCGCTGCTGCGCGAGGAGCCGCTGGTGCTGCTCGCGCCGAGCCGGCTCGCGAAACGCGATCCGCACGACCTGCTGCGCAGCGCGCCGCTGATCCGCTACGACCGGCGGCTCGGCGGCGGCAAGCAGGCCGACCGCTACCTGCGCGCCGCGGGCATCGTCCCCGAGGAGCGCTTCGAGCTCAGCTCCCTGCTCGCGATCGCGATGATGGTCGACCGCGGGCTCGGCGTCTCGCTGGTGCCCGACATCGCCTCGCCGCTGCTCGACGGCCAGCGCATCGCGAAGATCGCGCTGCCGCTGCCCTCGGAGCCGCGGCGCTTCGGCATGCTGTGGCTGCGCGCCTCGCCGCGGCTCAGGCTGATCCGCGGCTTCGTCGCGAGCGCCGCGGAGGTGATCGCGCCGCCGCCTTCGCCGAGGCGGCCGCGGCGTCACTGACAGACGAGCTCGTTCTTCGTGGTCCTGCAGAGCCGCTCGACCTCGGCCTTCGAGAGGAACGCGTCCGAGAGGCTGTTGAGCATCAGCACCGCCGCATGCAGCCGCGCGTCGGCGGGATTCGCGCGGTAGGCCTTGCGCAGCAGCGCCTGGCTCGACTTGCTGCAGTGCCGGCGCTGCATGCGCGCGACTTCCCTGTCGCGCGCCGAGCCGTCGCCGTTGAACTCGCCCGCGAAATGGAAGCACGCCTCGGCGTCCTCGACCGCCTGCCGCAGCGGCTTTTCGGCGGCCGAGAAACCGGCGGGCGGCGCGGCGAACGAGGGCACGGCCGAGAGCAGCAGCAAGGCGGCGAACAGCGTCTTCATGGCAGGGCCTCCATGGATCGGACAAAGAAAAAGGGCCGCTCGTGCGCGGCCCCCTTCGCATGCATCGCCGAAGCGATCCGTCCGGCTTACTTCTTGTCGCCGCCCGGCACCTTGCCTTCCACGCCCTTGACGTAGAAGTTCACGCCCGAGAGGAACTTGTCGTCGGCCACCGCGTCCTTGGCGACCACTTCCTTGCCGTCCTGGCCCAGGATCGGACCCTTCCAGATCACGAAGCTGCCGTCCTTGAGGCCCTTCTTGACTTCCTCGACCTTGGCCTTGGTCTCGGCCGGCACGTCCTCGGCGATCGAGACGATGTCGATCGCGCCTTCCTTCACGCCCCACCAGCTCTGGCCGGTGGTCCACTTGCCGTCGAGCGCGTCCTGCGTGGCCTTGATGTAGTACGGGGCCCAGTTGATCGTGGCCGAGGCGAGGTGCGCCTTCGGGCCGTAGGCGGTCATGTCGGAGTCCCAGCCGAAGGCGCGCTTGCCCTTCTCCTGCGCGGTCTTGAGCACGGCCGGCGAGTCGGTGTTCTGGAACAGGATGTCGGCGCCGCCGTTGATCAGCGCGGTCGCGGCCTCGGTCTCCTTGGGCGGGCTGAACCATTCGTTGACCCAGACGACCTTGGTCGTGATCTTCGGGTTGACCGACTGTGCGCCCAGCGTGAAGCTGTTGATGTTGCGCAGCACCTCGGGGATCGGCACCGAGCCCACCACGCCGAGCGTGTTGCTCTTGGTCATCGCGCCCGCGATGATGCCGGCCATGTAGGCGCCCTCGTAGGTGCGGCTGTCGTAGGTGCGCATGTTCTCGGCCGTCTTGTAGCCGGTGGCATGCTCGAACTTCACGTCCTTGCTGTCGTTCGCGACCTTGAGCATCGGCTCCATGTAGCCGAAGGTGGTGCCGAAGATCAGCTTGTTGCCCTGGCCCACCATGTCGCGGAACACGCGCTCGGCGTCGGCCGACTCGGGCACGCTCTCGACGAAGGTGGTCTTGATCTTGTCGCCGAATTCCTTCTCGAGCGCCTTGCGGCCGTTGTCGTGCGCGAAGGTCCAGCCGCCGTCGCCGACCGGGCCGATGTAGGCGAATGCGATGTTGAGCGGCGCTGCCGGGGCCGGAGCGGCCGCCGCGGGCGCGGGGGCCGGCGCGGGTGCGGCGGCCGGCGCCGCGGGCTCTTCCTTCTTGCCGCAGCCGATCAGGGCCGCCGAAGCCACCGCGGTCAGGGCGGCGAGCTTGAGCAGGGAGCGCTTGTTCAGGTCGTTCATTGTCGAGATCCTCGGAAAAAAGGACGGTTGGCGGGAAAACGGGACGCGAGATTATGAGCCAGGGTAGAACGGTTTCCCGATGGAAGCCGGCATGTTGATGCGGATGAACGCCGGATTGCGCGAGATCAGCGCCAGCACCACGATCGGCGCGATGTACTGCAGCATGCTGAGGAACTGCGCGGGCACGTTGACGCCGCTGCTCTGCAGGTGGAAGCCCAGCATCGAGACGCCGCCGAACAGGTAGGCGCCGAGCAGCACGCGCATCGGCCGCCAGGTCGCGAAGGTGGTGAGGGCGAGCGCGATCCAGCCGCGGCCCGCGACCATGCCCTCGACCCACAGCGGCGTGTAGACCGTCGAGAGGTAGGCGCCCGCGAGGCCGCAGAGCGCGCCGCCCGCAATCACCGCAAGGAAGCGGATGCGCCGCACCGGATAGCCGAGCGCATGCGCCGACTCGGGCGACTCGCCCACCGAGCGCAGCACCAGCCCGGCGCGCGTGCGGTAGAGGAACCAGATCAGGCCCAGCGTCAGCACCACCGCGAAGTACACCATCGGGTGGTGCCGAAACAGCGCCGGCCCGACCACCGGGATGTCGGCCAAAAGCGGGATCGCGTACGCGCTGCTCTCGGGCAGCCGCGCCTGCACGAAGTTGATGCCCACGAAGGCCGAGAAGCCCACGCCGAACAGGCTCAGCGCGAGCCCGGTGGCGTACTGGTTGGTGTTGAGCCAGATCACGAGCACGCCGAAGAAGGCCGCCAGCAGCGCGCCCGCCGCCATGCCCGCGAGGAAGCCGAGCCAGGGGTTGTGCGTGGTCACCACGGTCGCGAAGCCCGCGATCGCGGCGCACAGCATCATGCCCTCGGCGCCGAGGTTCACGATGCCGGCCTTCTCGTTGATCAGGAGCCCGAGCGCCGCGATGGCGAGCACGGTGCCCGCGCTCAGCGTCGAGCCCAGCAGGAGCGCATAGCTCTCCATGGTCAGTGGCCTCCTTCGGTGGCGCGCGCGATCGGCGCGGTGGTGGGCGTGCTGGCCTGCAGCGAGGCCGTGGTCATGCCGCCGGCCTTGGCGGCCGCCTTGCCGCGGATGCGGTAGGCAATCAGCGTGTCGCAGGCCAGCAGCGTGAACAGCAGCAGCCCCTGGAACACGCCCGTGAGCGACTTGGGCAGGCCCAGGCGCGACTGCGCGAGCTCGCCGCCGATGTAGAACATGCTCATGAGGATGGCCGAGAACACCATGCCCACGGGATGCAGCCGGCCGACGAAGGCCACGATGATGGCCGCGAAGCCGTAGCCCGCCGGCACGTAGGGCGTGAGCTGGCCGAGCGGGCCCGCGACCTCGAGCGCGCCCGCGAGGCCCGCCGCGCCGCCCGAGACCAGGAGCGCGATCCAGATCGCGCGCCGCGCCGAGAAGCCCGCATAGCGCGCCGCCGCGGGCGCGAGGCCGCCGACCTGCTGCGCGAAGCCCGCGCGGGTGCGGAACAGGAAGATCCAGAGCGCGGCCACGCCCAGCAGCGCGATGACCAGGCCGATGCTCACGCGCGAGCCCTTGAACAGCCGCGGGATCTGCGTCACCGCCTCGAAGGTCTTCGACTGCGGGAAGTTGTAGCCCTGCGGGTCCTTCCAGGGACCGAACACCATGTAGCTCAACAGCAGCGTGGCGACGTAGACCAGCATCAGGCTCACGAGGATCTCGTTGGCGTTGAAGCGGTCGCGCAGCAAGGCCACGATGCCGGCCCAGACCATGCCGCCGAGCGTGCCCGCGACCAGGATCGCGGCCACGATCCACGATCCCGTGGTCTTGTCGGCCATCAGCGCCACGCCGCCCGCGGCGATGGCGCCGAACACGAACTGCCCTTCGGCGCCGATGTTCCAGACGTTGGAGCGGAAGCACACCGCGAGCCCGAGCGCGATGATCAGGAGCGGCGTGGCCTTGACCGTGAGCTCGCCGAGCGCGTAGCCGCTCTTGATCGGCTCGTAGAAGAACACCAGCAGGCCCTTGACCGGGTCCTTGCCGAGCGCGGCGAACAGCGCCACGCCGAGCAGCACCGTGATCAGGAGCGCGAGCACCGGCGAGGCGAAGGTCCAGAAGCGCGAGAGCTCCGGACGCGGTTCGAGCTTAAGCATGGGCCGCCTCCTTCGACGCCGCGTCCGCGCCGTCGCGGCCCCACAGGCCGCTCATCCATTCGCCGATCTGCGGCAGCGTCGCCGCCGCGCGATCGATCGAGGGCGACAGCCGCCCCTTGGCGATCACGTGCAGCCGGTCGCTGATGTCGAACAGCTCGTCGAGCTCCTCGCTGACCACCAGCACCGCGCAGCCCGCGTCGCGCAGCGCCAGGATCTCGCCGCGGATCAGCGCGGCCGCGCCCACGTCCACGCCCCAGGTCGGCTGCGAGACGATGAAGAGCTTCGGGCTCGCGTCGATCTCGCGCCCGACGATGAACTTCTGCAGGTTGCCGCCCGAGAGCGAGCGCG
>CBHTTS010000034.1:0-27078 GCA_966095775.1 uncultured Variovorax sp.
GTGCGGCGCCCCAGTGGGGCTCTCCCCCGCCGGCGCGCGCGCATTTCTGGTCGCCCAGGGGCGGGGCGGCGCCGCGGCCGGCGCGCTGGTGTTCGCCGCGCTCTGGACGCTGGCCGAACTCGTGCGCGGCAGCTGGTTCACGGGCTTTCCGTGGGGCGCGGGGGGCTATGCGCACGTCGAGGGGCCGCTGGCCGCGTGGGCGCCCTGGATCGGCGTCTACGGCATCGGCGCGGTCGCGGCCTTCGTGGCGGCGCTCGCGGCCGGGGTGCGGCCCGCGCGGGGCAGGGACGTGGCGCTCGCGGCGCTGCTCGCCGCCGCCGTGGTGGCCGCGCCGCATCTGGCGCCCGGCCGGCCGGCCGGCGCTTCGAGCGGCACGCTGCAGGTCGCGCTGCTCCAGGGCAACATCCCGCAGGACGAGAAGTTCGTCCCCGCCGGCGGCATCGACCTCGCCCTGCGCTGGTACGGCGAGCAGCTGCGCGATGCCCGGGCCTCGCTCGTCGTCACGCCCGAGACCGCGCTGCCGCTGCTGCCGCAGCAGTTGCCGCCGGGCTACCTCGAAGCCATCCAGGCGCGCTACGGCCAGGGCACGCAGGCCGCGATCGTCGGCCTGCCGCTCGGCGGGCAGGGCAGCTACCGCAACGCCGTGCTCGGCTTCCGGCCCGGCGCGCCCGCGGCCGAACCCTACAGCTACAGCAAGCATCACCTCGTGCCGTTCGGCGAATTCATTCCGCCGGGCTTCCGCTGGTTCATCGACATGATGAACATCCCGCTCGGCGACTTCGCGCGCGGCGGCCTCGCGCAGGCGCCCTTCGCCTGGCAGGGCCAGCGCATCGCGCCGAACATCTGCTACGAGGACCTGTTCGGCGACGAGATCGGCGCCAACTTCAGGGACGAGGCCCGCGCCCCGACCATCCTGCTCAACGTCAGCAACATCGCATGGTTCGGCGACACCGTGGCGATCGACCAGCACCTCGCGATCTCGCGCATGCGTTCGCTCGAGTTCGCACGCCCGATGGTGCGCGCCACCAACACCGGCGCCACGGTGGTCATCGATGCCGAGGGCCGCGTCACGCATGCGCTGCCGCGCCTCACGCGCGGCGTGCTCGAGGCCGCGGTCGAGGGGCGCCACGGCCTCACGCCGTTCGCGCGCTGGGTCGCGCCCTTCGGCCTCTGGCCGCTGTGGATCGCGGCCTTCGCGATCGTCGCGGTCGCCTTCGCGCTCGGCCGCTGGCGCTGAGGCGGCGGCGGGCGCGCCTCAGGCCGCCACCGGCTCCGCGGCCTTGACGGGCCAGTCGCGCAGCTTGCCCGGATTCAGCAGGCCCAGCGGGTCGAAGCGCTTCTTCATCTCGATGACTTCGGGCGGCAGCGGACCGCCGGCCTTGCCGTCCTCGACGATGTTCACGTGCGGGTTGTTGATGTGGACGTTGTGGGCGCGGTGGATCGCGATGATCTCCGCGAGCCGCTCCTCGGTGCTGAAGCGCACGAGCTGCAGGCCGCTGCAGGTCATGAGGCCGGCGACGTTGCGGATGAACTCGATGTGCATCATCACCTCGCCGCCGAGCAGCTTCTCCATCTCGATGATCTGCGCCACGTGCTGGCCGGGCACGAAGCCGCTCTGCAGGTAGGTCAGCGTGGGATCGACCTTGAGCGCGTGCAGCGTCGTGTGGTTCCAGGTGAACTCCATCAGCGTGCGGTTGCTCTTCTGCACCTCGGCCGCCGTCTTGCGGTAGCCCACGGTGCCGCCGTGCGCGGCCGCGAGCTGCAGCATGGCGCCTTCGCACGATTCGGCCACCAGCGACAGCACGGCATGGCAGCCCTGGGGCAGGTAGGCCGACAGCTGCGCCAGGTGGTCCGGGATCGGCGCCGCGAAGAAGGCGATCTCGCGCTTCACGATGCCGGGTCCGTTGGCGAGCTTGTCGGCGAAGTGCAGCGCATCGGCGAAGCTGTCGAAGGTGACCAGGGTCTCGAGCCAGGGATGCGCCGGCGCGAGCGCGACCTCGAGCTCCAGCACGAGCCCGTTGGTGCCCCAGAGGTGGTGCATGCGCATCGCCTCGGGCCCGCGCAGCTCAACCACCTGCGGCTCCGCCTCGATGGTCATCGCGCGGATGCCCAGCACATTGCCCGGCGCGCCGAGCGGCCCGTAGTTGATCGAGCCCACGCCGCCGAAGCCGCCGCCGAACAGGCCGCCCAGCGTGGCGCTGCGGTAGGTGGAGGGAACGCAGCGCATCTCCTGCCCCGAGGCCTTGGTCTGCTTCTCGAGTTCGCCGAGGCGGATGCCGGCCTGGGCGCGCGCCACGCCGGGCTGCACCCAGAGGCAGGCGTTGTAGCCCGTCATGTCGAGCACCACGCCGCCCGCGAGCGGCGTGGTCTGGCCGTAGTTGCCGGTACCGCTGCCGCGGATCGTGATCGGCACGCCGTGGCGCGCGCAGCCGCCGACCACCGCGCGGATCTCGTCCTCGCTGCGTGGGCGCACCACCACGTCGGCGCGCAGGTCCTTGAGCTGGCGCGTGAGCACCGGGCTGAACCAAGAGAAGTCCTGCGACAGCCGCGTCACGCGGCCCTCGTCGGTGATCCAGTCGAGGTTCGGCAGTTCGGCCATCAGGGCTTCGATGGCCAGGGCAGTGGCATTCATGGTCTGGTTCAATCCTGTGAAAGTTCGCTCGCATGCCACGAGCCCAGCGCGAGCTTCGTGAGCCAGGCCATCAGCACGAAGAGCGCGACGCCGGTCAGCGAGATCAGCAGAAGGGCCGCGAACATGCGCGGGATGTTGAGCTGGAAGCCGGCCTGCAGGATCTGGTAGGCCAGCCCCGCGCCGGAGCCGCCGGTGCCGGCGACGAACTCGGCCACCACCGCGCCGATCAGCGCGAGGCCGCTCGAGATCCGCAGGCCGCCGAAGAAGTACGGCAGCGCGCTCGGGATGCGCAGCCGCACCAACTGCTGCCAGCGCGTCGCGCGGTTGAGCTTGAAATAGCTCTGCAGGTCGGGGTCGATGCTGCGCAGCCCCAGCGTGGTGTTGCTGATGATCGGGAACAGCGCCACCAGCGCCGCGCACACCGTCATCGCCGCCACCGGGTTCTTGACCCAGATGATGATCAGCGGCGCCACCGCGACGATCGGCGTCACCTGCAGCAGCACCGCGTACGGGAAGAGCGCGGTCTCGATGCGCTTGCTCTGCACGAAGAGGAACGAGATCAGCACGCCCGCCACCGTCGCGAGCACGAAGGACAGCAGCGTGATCTTGAGCGTGACGAGCAGCGCGTTGCCGAGCGGCGCCCAGTCGGTGACCAGCGTCTGCACCATCAGGATGGGCGAGGGCACGAGGTAGGGCGGCAGCTCCATCGCGACCACCAGCCATTGCCACAGCGCCAGCAGCACGACGCCGATGAGCACCGGATAGAGCACGCGCTGCACGCGCGGCTGGGCGAGAAGAGGGACGGTCTTCATCGCGCGTGCTCCTCGTCGGCGCGGCTCGCGCGCAGCAGGCTGTCCTGCAGGCGCTTGGCATGGCGCGCGAACTCGGGCGTCACCATGAAGTCGGGGCTGCGCGGGTAGGGTTCGTCGATCACGAACTGCTCGACCACGCGGCCGGGCCGCGCGGCCATCATCACCACGCGGGTCGAGAGGAACACCGCCTCGTGGATCGAGTGCGTCACGAAGATCACCGTGAGCTTCTTCTTGCGCCAGAGGTCCAGCAGGTCGGCGTCGAGCTTGTGGCGCGTGATCTCGTCGAGCGCGCCGAAGGGCTCGTCCATCAGCAGCAGGTCGGGTTCGGTGACGAGCCCGCGCGCGATCGACACGCGCATCTGCATGCCGCCCGAGAGCGCCCGCGGCAGCGCGTCGGCGAACCTCTCGAGCCCGACCAGCGCCAGCGCGTCCATCACGCGCGCATCGGCCTCCTTGCGCGGCACGCCGGCCAGATCGAGCGGCAGCCGCACGTTGGTCCTGACGCTCGCCCAGGGCATCAGCGTGGCCGACTGGAACACGAACGACAGCTTGCGCGGGCAGCTGTGGAGCTCGGCCACGGGCCGGCGCCACACCAGCAGGCGCCCGTCGCTCGGCTCGAGCATGCCCGCCACCATCTTGAGCAGCGTGCTCTTGCCGCAACCCGAAGGCCCGAGCAGCGTGACGAACTCGCCCTCGGCGATCGACAGGTCCACCGGCAGCAGCGCCTGCGTGCCGTTGGGGTAGGTCTTCTCGGCCGACAGCACCTCGACGGCGGGCGTCGCGGGCGCGAGCTCCGCCGGCGGCGCCAGCGTGTGGGGTTCGATGCGGTTCATGCGCGGGCCTCCGGCTGCGGCAGCGTCAAGGCAGGACCTTGGCGTCCTTCACGAACTCGGTCGTGTAGGTCTTCGCGAGCTCCACCTTCGCGGGGTCGAGCAGCTTGGCGCTCACGAGGAAGTCGTAGCTCGCCTTGGCGCGCGCGTCGGTGATCACGCCGATGCCGAGCTGCGCCGCATCGCCGCCGGTGATCATGCCCATCTCCTTGAGCTTGGCCACGCTGTAGGCGAGCTGGTCGTCGGTCATGTTGGGGTTGTCCTTCTTGATCAGCGCGTTGGCAGGCGCGGGATCGGCGAGGTAGCTCTTCCAGCCCTCGGCCGAGGCCTTGACGAAGGCCGCCACCTGCTTGCTGCGGTCCTTGACCGTCTTCTCCATGCACGACACCGTGGTCGCGTAGGCCGGGAAGCCGTGGTCGCTGAACATCAGCACCGTGCTCTTCACGCCGGCCTTCTGGATCGCATAGGGCTCGGAGGTGAGGTAGCCCTGCTGCGCGGTGTTCTTGTCGGCCACGAAGGGCTGGATGTTGAAGGTGTAGGGGCGCGTCTGCTCGTCCTTGAGGCCGAACTTGGCCTTGAGCCACGGCCAGTAGCCGCGGTTGGCCTGCGCGCCGATCAGGAGCGTCTTGCCCTTGAGGTCCTCGAACTTCTTCACGTCGTCGTGCGCGATCAGCACCTGCGGGTCCTTCTGGAAGAAGGCCGCGACGTTGACCACCGGCACGCCGCCCTCGCGCACCTGCATCATCTGGATGTCGCTCGAGCCCATGATGCAGTCGGCCTGGCCCGCCGCCATCATCTGCGTGATGTTGACCTGCGGGCCGCCCATCTTGATCGTCACGTCGAGGCCGTGCTTCTTGTAGATGCCCTGTGCCACCGCCTGGTAGAAGCCGCCGTGCTCGGCCTGCGCGTACCAGTTGGTCATGTAGGTGAACTTCTCCTGGGCCTGCGCGGGCGCGGCGGCGAGGAGGGCGATGGCGGCGGCGCCGGCGAGGGACAGTGCGAAGGAGCGCATGGAGGTCGGCCTTTCGAGGACGTGGGGTTGAAGGGGTTGGGGATTTCGGCGATGCAAGAAGCAGGCTCAGGCCGGCTCGAAGCGCTGCTGGATGAAGCCCTGCTGGTGGCCGCGCTCCCAGGTCGCTTCCTCGCGCACGAGCCAGCGCAGCGCGTGCAGCTCGGTCAGCGCCTGCACCCAGCTGTCGGAGAGCGTCTCGAGGATCGCCTCGCCCTGCTCGCGGGTCGCGGTGGTGGGGTCGCCGATCACGCCGCTCGGGCCGAAGTCGCGCGCGGTCCAGGCGCAGGCCGGGCGGCCGTCGCCCGACAGCAGCTTGATCGGGAACGGCGGCGGGAAGTTGGCGACCGCGCGCTCCATGTGCACCGTTTCGGGCGCGAGCGCGAGCATCAGCGCGGTCTCGGAATGGCCCGCATGCATCGCGAGCTTCTTCTCCTGCTCGCTGACCTGGCTGCTCGCGGCGCTCGGGAGCCGCGACACGCCGTGCGGCACGACCACGAAGTCGCCATGGCGCAGCCGCAGCTCGCGCGCCGCCATCTCGAGCACCTGCGGCTGCCCGCCATGGCCGTTGGCGAACAGCAGCTTGCGAAAGCCCGCGCGGTAGACCGATTCGCCGATCTCGGTCACGGTCGCGAGCAGCGTGGTGCCGGTCAGCGTCATCGTGCCGGGGAAGTGCAGGTGCTCCTCGGACTTGCCGTAGGTGATGGTCGGCAGCGCGAAGGCGCGCACCTCGGGCGGCAGCTTCTCGAGCGCCCGGCCCATCACGCCCGAGCTGATCACGCTGTCGACCGAGCACGGCAGGTGTGGGCCGTGCTGCTCGATCGCGCCGCAGGGCAGCACGATCACGGTGTTCTCGCGGTCGGGCAGCGCCGCGATCTCGGTCCAGCTCAGGTAGGGCAGGAAGCGGTGGGGAGGGATGTAGCCGTGGAGCATGGGTCGGGTCCTTGGAGTGGTCGTGTGCAGGGGGCTTGGCGTTCAGGCCGCGACGGCATGCGGCGGCGCGCCCCATGCGGCGCTCGCCTGGCCGTGCGTCACGCGGCCCTCGCGCAGCACGACGCGCGACGCGCTGCGCGACGGCCAGCCGAAGCGGTCGGCGTCGGTGAAGAGCACGAGGTCGGCCGGCGCGCCCTCGAGCGCGGGCCGCGCGGCGGCGGGCCCGCGCCGCAGCCAGTCGCCGCGGCACAGCGCCTGCGACCCGTCGTCGAAGGGTTCGTCGAGCTGCGCCACCAGTGCGGCCGTGCCCAGCGCCTCGACTGGGTCGAAGCTGCCGAGGCGGCAGAACGGGTCCTGCACGTTGTCGCTCGCGAACAGCAGCGGGATGCCGCGCTCGCGCGCCTCCTTCACGAGCGTGATGCCGCGCTGGCGCGGCGTGCGGCCGGTCACGGCGTCCTGCAGCAGCAGGTTCGTGGCCGGCAGCGAGACGATCGTGATCGGCGCGCGCGCCACCGCATCGAGCGTGGCGAGCGCCTGCGCCTCGGGCTGCGCCGCGAGCGCGCAGACGTGGCCGCAGACCGCGCGGCCCTCGTAGCCGATCTCGCGCAGGATGCGCGCGGTGGTCTCGAGGCCGACCGCCGCCGCATGGAGTTCCTCGTCGACGTGGAGGTCGATGTCCAGGTCGCACTCCGCGGCCGCCACCAGCAGGTTGCGCAGCGCCTTCTCGCTCCAGTTGGTCGAATGCACGAAGCCGCCGAGCAGCGCATGCGCGCCGGTCGCCTTGACGCGCCGGGCCAGGCGCAACGCCTGCGCGGCCTCCTCGAAGAGCGGCAGCTTGATCAGCGCGACCTGCTCGAGCCGCACCCGCGCGCGCCATTCCTGCGCGAGCTCGGCCATCACCGGCCAGGCCAGCGGCACCGCATCGGGCTCCCACCAGTCGACGTGCGTGCGCACGTGCGTGGTGCCGCAGGCCCAGGCCCACTGCAGGCCGCGCGCGGCGCGCTCGCGCACGTCGGCGGGCGTCCAGTTCACGCGGTCGGCCAGCATGGCGTCGATGGCGCCCAGCAGGCCGGGCTGCACCTGCTTCATGCGCGGCAGCGTGAAGGCCTTGTCGAGGTGCGTGTGGGCATCGACGAAGCCCGGCAGCACCAGCGTGCCCGCGAGCAGCCAGTCGCCGGCCGCGGGCGCCGCGCCGCTGGCGGCCGGACGCACCGAGCGGATGCGGCCGTCGGCGATGTCCAGCCGCGCGAGCACCGGCACGCCGTCCTGCTCGGGCCAGCCGGCCGGCAGCAGCCAGCGCGGCAGCCGCGCGTCGTGGAGCACCGCCGGGGTGGAGGAAGGCGCGCGGCTCGTCATGCGAAGTCCGCCATCGCGCGGCCCACGCGCGCCATGAAGCGCTTCAGCTGGGGCTCGGTCGCCACGTTCATGTGGTAGTGGGCGTGGTAGTCCACCTTCGCGCGCCGGCCCGTGAGCCGCAGCATGTAGCGCGTCACGATCTTGCGCGGCGGGTCGCCCATGTACCAGGCCATCCAGCGCGGGCGGCCATAGGTCACGACCGCGCTGATGCGCCTGATGTGCGTGAGCATCGGCTTCACGTTCGCCGGGTCGCTGATGTCGAAGGCCACGCCCGGCATGAACAGGCGGTCGAAGTAGCCCTTGAGCATCGCGGGCAGGCCGAAGCACCAGGTCGGGAAGCAGAACACGATGCCCTCGGCCCACAGCAGCCGCTCCACGTAGGGCTTGAGCGGCAGCTGGTTGGTGGGCACGTCGTGGTAGCCCAGGCGCTCCTCGCGCGAGAGCACCGGGTCGAAGCCTTCGGCATAGAGGTCGCAGTCGTCGACCTCGTGCCCGGCCGCGCGCAGGTTGCTCAGCACCTCCTGGTGCAGGGCGGCATGGAAGCTGGTTTCGACGGGATGGCAGTAGACGACGAGCACGCGCACGTTTTTGACCACTTAATCAGAGCAAGTGGTCAGGTTATGCAAGCGACGTGCCAAGCCGGACGCACCGGATTGGGGCCGGCTGCCGTGCCGGCGTTGTCGGACCTCAGGCCTGGATGCCGCAGCCGCCGAGCACGAAGGCCACGAGCTCGCGCGCGATCGGCTCGCGGTCGATCGGCGCGTCGGGCGGCAGGCCCAGCATCACGCGCGTCTGGATCGCGTAGTCGGCGTAGCTCTGGGTCATGGCCCAGATGTGCATCAGCAGCAGGCGCGCGTCGAGCGGGCGCATCTGCCCGCGCGCGATCCAGCCGTTGATGATGTCGACCTTCTTCTGCGTCCACGCGCGCGCGTTGGGCCAGTAGCGGTCGAGGTTGCGCCCGCCGTCGAGCACCTCGCGCGTGAAGATGCGCGAGATCTCGGGGTTGTCGAAGGCATGGTCGAGCTTCTTGCGGATGTAGTCGCCGAGCACCGTGGCCGGGTCGCTCGCGTCCTCGAACGAGAACACCACCTTCCAGGCATGCAGCACCTGCATCAGCAGCTCCTCGTAGAGCTCCTCCTTGCCCGCGATGTAGTAGTGCAGCTGGGGCTTGGTGAGCCCGGCGCGCGCGGCGATGGCCTGGGTCGAGGTGCCCTTGAGCCCGTGCAGGCTGAACTCGGCGATCGCCGCGGCGCGGATCGCCGCCATGATGCGCTCGCGCCCCGGCCGTGCGCGCGACAGCGGCCCCTCGGGCGCGGGCATGTCCTGGGGCGCGGTGGCGGGCGGCAGTGCGGTGGGATCGGCGTTCATGGCGGATGGCGGAGGCGGCGGGGCGCCGGGCCGAATGGTAATCCCCCGCGCATGGCGGCATGCGATGCCGGCATGGCGCCGCGCGGCAGCCGGGCACGGTTCATGTATCTTTTCGCCGCTTCCAAAATTGTCAAAGCAAAGGAGTTCCTCATGTACTTTTCATCCCGCCTCCGGGCCTTCGCGGCCGGTGCCGCGCTGCTCGCGGCCAGCGCGATCGCGCAGGCGCAGCAGGCGCTGCCGAACGTGGTGATCCTGGCCACCGGCGGCACCATCGCGGGTGCCGGCGCCTCGGCCGTCAACAGCGCCACCTACGCGGCCGCCAAGGTCGGCGTCGAGAAGCTGATCGCCGGCCTGCCCGAGCTGTCGAAGATCGCCAACGTGCGCGGCGAGCAGGTGTTCCAGGTCGCGTCCGAGAGCATGACCAACGACAACCTGCTGACGCTCGCCAAGCGCGTCTCGGCGCTCTCGAAGCAGTCCGACGTGGACGGCATCGTCATCACCCACGGCACCGACACGCTCGAGGAGACCGCCTACTTCCTCACGCTCACCGTGCACACCGCCAAGCCGATCGTGGTGGTCGGCTCGATGCGTCCGGGCACGGCCCTGTCGGCCGACGGCGCGCTCAACCTCTACGACGCGGTCAGCGTGGCCGGCAGCAAGGACGCGGCCGGCAAGGGCGTGCTCGTGACCATGGCCGACAACATCGACAGCGGCCGCGACGTGAGCAAGAACGTCAACATCAAGACCAGCGCCTTCTCGAGCCAGTGGGGCCCGCTCGGCATGGTGGTCGAGGGCCGCAACTACTGGTTCCGCGCACCGGTCAAGCGCCACACCATGAACTCGGAGTTCGACATCGACAGCATCAACGCGCTGCCGCCCGTGGAGATCGCACTCGGCTACGAAGGCGTCTCGCCGATCGCCATCGACGCGTTCGCGAAGAGCGGCGTGAAGGCGATCGTCCACGGCGGCACCGGCAACGGCTCGGTGGCCGCGCGCGTGGTGCCGAACCTGCAGAAGGCGCGCGCCGACGGCGTGATCGTGATCCGCAGCTCGCGCGTGGCCGATGGCTTCGTGATCCGCAACGCCGAGCAGCCCGACGACAAGTACGACTGGGTGGTGGCGCACGACCTGCGCCCGCAGAAGGCGCGCATCCTGGCGATGGTGGCGCTCACCAAGACCAGCGACACGAAAGAGCTTCAACGCATCTTCTGGGAGTATTGATCCCCGACGCGCGGCCCGGCAGGTCAGCGAGCGACGCGCCAGCGTTCGCGGTGCCGCGCGTATTCGAGGCTGCCCACGCACACCAGCAGCCAGGCGAGGCCGGTCAGCAGGCCGGCCACGATGTCGCTCGCGAAATGCACCTGCAGGAAGACGCGGCTGCTCGCGATCGTGACGATCGCGGCGGCGGCGGCCATGGCGGCCGGGACGTGCCAGCGCGGCGGCAGCAGGCGCAGCGCCAGGTACATCAGCATGCCGTAGCTCACGATCGCGCCCGCGGCATGGCCGCTCGGGAAGCTGAAGCTGGTTTCCATCGCGAGGCCGTGGTCGTGCAATGGCCGGGCGCGCGCGAAGATGCGCTTGAGCGCCGGGTTCAGCAGCACGATGCCGCCGAGCGCCATCACCCATCCGAGCGCGAGGCCGCGGTGCGCCTTGCGCCACAGCAGCCAGGCCACGGCCACGCACACCGGCGCCAGCAGTTCGAAGTCGCCCAGGTGCGTGAGCCAGCTGAACGCGACCAGCGCCGCCCGGGGCAGGTGCGCACCGATCGCGTCGGCCAGCGCCTGGTCGGCCAGGCCCAGCAGCCGGCCGTCGCCGAGCTTCGAGGCGATGTACGCGACCATGCTCGCGGCCGCGAGGATGCCCGCGAAGCCGAGCGCGAGCGCCGCCGCGAGGCGGGGCTCGTCGGGCTCTTCCTTGAGCGCGTTGCGCGCGCGGCGCTGCTGCAGGGCGCGGCAGACCAGCCCGGTGCCGAGCACCGAGACGACGAAGGCCGCGGCGAACCAGGCCAGGGAATGCTCGCCGAGCTGGCGCGCGAGAAGGACGAGAGCGGGGGCTTGCATGGACATCGGGCGTACTCTAGCCGCCGCCGGCCAGCGCGAGCCGCCACGACTTCGCGCGCACGAAGGCCTTTTCGATCGCCGAGTGGTCCCAGCGCTCGGCCTCGCAGGCGCGGCCGTCGGCCGCCTCGGCGATGCGCAGCACGTTCACCGAGTTGGGATGGCCACCGCGCACGCGGGTCGAGACCGCCGTGCCGGCCTGCACCGCCCAGGCCGTGCCGGCCGCCGGGAGCGGCCGCACGAAGGGCAGGTGGATGTGGCCGCCGAGGATCAGGTCCATGCCCGCCGCGCACCAGCGCGCGATCGCCGCCTCGTGGCCGTGCAGCCGGTTGCGCAGGTCCTCGGGCCGCGTCACCAGCACCGGCTGGTGCGTGACCACCACGCGCAGCTGCGAAGGCGCGGCGCGCGCGAGCCGCGCCGCGACGCGCTCGATCTGCGCGGCCGAGACTTCGCCGTCCTCGTGCCGGTACCAGCGCGTGGTGTTGACCGCGACCACCAGCCAGTCGTGCGACTCGAACACCGGCTCCAGGTCGGCACCGAAGGCCTCGGCGTAGCGGCCGTAGGGCGAGAACAGCCGCGCGCCGAGCTGGAACAGCGGGATGTCGTGGTTGCCCGGGACCGCCACCAGCGCCGGCGCGCCGATCCGCTCCGTGAAGGCGCGCGCGGCCGCGAACTGGCGCCGCGTGGCGCGCTGCGTGATGTCGCCCGAGAGCACCACCACCCGTGGCGCGAGCTCGTGCGCGAAGCGTTCGAGCGCGGCCAGCACCTCGGGCTGCTCGGTGCCGAAGTGCGGGTCGGAGATCTGCAGCAGGCAGCTCATTGCTTGGCCGCCTCGAGCTCGGGCGCCACGTCGGGCCGCACCAGCCACAGCGGCTCGGGCGAGACGCGGAACAGCAGCGGCATCTCGGCCCAGGCGATCTCGCCGTCGGTCGCGAGCTTGACGCGGCGCGGCCCGCGCGCGCGGCCCGCGTTCACCGTCATCGACTCGAACGGAAAGCTCAGCACCTCGTCGGCGCTGCCGAGCCGGCCCAGCGCGCCGCGCACCAGCAGGCCGGGCATCGCGAGCGCGCCGAGCGGCTTCAGCGTGACCGCGGTGAGCTGGCCGTTCTCGGGCGCCTCGGCATGGTCGATGCCGACCTGCAGCAGCTGCAGCGGGTTGTTGCCCACGAACAGCGTCGGCGTGCGGATCGCCCGCTCCTGGCCGCGGCAGGCCATGCGCAGGTTCCAGTGCCGGTGGCCGCGCATCACGGTCAGCAGCCCGGCGAGGAAGGCGATCCAGCGGCTGCGGCCGTAGCGCGCCTTGTAGCTCTCGCGTTCCTCGAGCAGCTCGGCGTACAGGCCCATGCTCGCGTTGACGAGGAAGACGCGGTCGTTGACCAGCCCCACCTGCGCCGGCCGCGGCTGCTCGCGCAGCAGCAGCTGCAGCGCCTCGGCCGTGTCGCGCGGAATGCCGTGGGTGCGGCTGAAGTAGTTGAAGGTGCCCTGCGGCAGCACGCCGAAGGCCAGCCCGCTGCCGAGCGTGGCCTGCGCCACCGCGTTGATCGTGCCGTCGCCGCCCGCGGCCACGACCACCCCGCCGACCGCGCGGGCGCGCTCGACCGCCTCGCGCGCGAGCGCCTGCACGGTCGCGCGCTCGTCGACCTGGAAGATGCGGTGCCGCCGGCCGGCCGCGGCGCAGCCCTCCTCGATGATGCGGCGCGTCTCGGCGGCGTCGGAGCTGCCGGAGCCGGTGTTGAGAACGATGAAGAGCGGGGCGTCCGGGCCGATGGAGGGCGGTGACATGTCTGTGAAGCGGCTGGGGCGGGTCCGGCGTGCGCCGGACGGGAGGCGGAAGGCCCGGCCGTGCGGGGCTGCGCGGCCGGCCCGTGTTTGTCGCACGCCCGGCCCGAAGGTTCCGGCGGCCGGCATCCCGCCTCGCTGTGGGAGAGTTGCCCTCCACCCGTAAAATCAGCCGCTTTCGCGCCGCTGCGGCGCGCAGTCGTCCAACGTCCGGTCACGCCGGCCTGCTTCATGTTGACCTTCCAGCAAATCATTCTCAAATTGCAGTCGTACTGGGCCGAGAAGGGCTGTGCGCTGCTGCAACCGTACGACATGGAAGTGGGCGCGGGCACCTCGCACACCGCCACCTTCCTGCGCGCGCTCGGTCCCGAGCCCTGGAAGGCCGCCTACGTCCAGCCCAGCCGCCGCCCCAAGGACGGCCGCTACGGCGAGAACCCGAACCGCCTGCAGCACTACTACCAGTACCAGGTGGTGCTCAAGCCCGCGCCGGCCGACATCCTGGAGCTGTACCTCGGCTCGCTGCAGGCGCTGGGCTTCGACCTGAAGAAGAACGACATCCGCTTCGTCGAGGACGACTGGGAGAACCCCACGCTCGGCGCCTGGGGCCTGGGCTGGGAGGTCTGGCTCAACGGCATGGAGGTGACGCAGTTCACCTACTTCCAGCAGGTCGGCGGCATCGACTGCCGGCCGATCACGGGCGAGATCACCTACGGCCTCGAGCGCCTCGCGATGTACCTGCAGGGCGTGGACAACGTCTACAACCTGACCTGGACCGAAGGCCTGAGCTACGGCGACGTCTACAAGCAGAACGAGGTCGAGCAGTCGACCTACAACTTCGAGCACAGCGACGCCGAGTTCCTGTTCACCGCCTTCGCCGCGCACGAGAAGCAGGCCAGGCATCTCATGGCCGAGCAGCTCGCGCTGCCGGCCTACGAGCAGGTGCTCAAGGCCGCGCACAGCTTCAACCTGCTCGACGCGCGCGGCGCGATCAGCGTGACCGAGCGCGCGGCCTACATCGGCCGCATCCGCAACCTCGCGCGCAGCGTGGCGCAGAGCTACTACGACAGCCGCGAGCGGCTGGGCTTCCCGATGGCGCCGCGCGAATGGGTCGCGCAGATCGCACCCAAGAAGGCGGCCTGAGCGATGACGACCCCCATGAACAACAAGAACTCCCTGCTGGTTGAACTGTTTGTCGAGGAACTGCCGCCGAAGGCGCTGAAGAAGCTCGGCGAGGCCTTCGCCGGCGTGCTGCGCGAGCAATTGCTGGCCCAGGGCCTGGCCGAGGCCGGCTCGGTGCTCACGGCCTATGCCTCGCCGCGCCGCCTGGCGGCCCACCTCACGCTCGTGGCCGAACGCGCGGCCGACAAGGCCGTCTCGCAGAAGCTCATGCCCGTGAGCGTGGGGCTCGATGCCTCGGGCCAGCCCACGCCGGCGCTGCGCAAGCGCCTGGCCGCGCTCGGCGCCGACGACACGGCCGTGCCGCAGCTGCGCCGTGCGATGGACGGCAAGGCCGAGGCCCTGTTCTACGACAGCACCGTCAGGGGCGCGACGCTCGCCGAAGGCCTGCAGAAGGCGCTCGCCGAGGCCATCGCCAGGCTGCCGATTCCCAAGGTCATGAGCTACCAGCTCGAAAGCGGCTGCGAGCTCCCCGGCTGGACCAGCGTGAGCTTCGTGCGCCCCGCGCACGGCCTGGTGGCGCTGCACGGCGAGGCCGTGGTGCCGGTCGAGGCGCTGGGCCTGCGGGCCGGCCGCGAGACCCACGGCCACCGCTTCGAGGCCGCGGTCGATCCCGTGGTGCTGCGCGACGCGAACAGCTACGCGCTGCAGCTGCAGGAAGAGGGCGCGGTCATCGCGGGCTTCGAGGCGCGCCGCGCCGAGATCGCGCGCCAGCTCGCGGCGGCCGCGCTGACGGTCGGCGGCGGCTCGGTTCCGATCCAGGACGAAGCGCTGCTCGATGAAGTGACCGCCCTGGTCGAGCGCCCCAACGTGCTGGTCTGCAGCTTCGAGCGCGAGTTCCTCGAGGTGCCGCAGGAGTGCCTGATCCTCACGATGAAGGCCAACCAGAAGTACTTCCCGCTGCTCGACGGCGCCGAGCGGCTCACCAACAAGTTCCTGGTCGTCAGCAACATCAGCCCCGACGACGCGAGCGCGGTGATCGGCGGCAACGAGCGCGTGGTGCGCCCGCGCCTGGCCGATGCCAAGTTCTTCTTCGACCAGGACCGCAAGAAGTCGCTCGCCTCGCGCGTGGAATCGCTCGGCAAGGTGGTCTACCACAACAAGCTCGGCACCCAGGGCGAGCGCGTGGAGCGCGTGATGCGCATCGCGCGCGAGATCGCGCCGCAGCTCGGCGACGCCACGCTCGCGGCGCGCGCCACCCAGGCGGCCCAGCTCGCCAAGGCCGACCTCGTGACCGACATGGTCGGCGAGTTCCCCGAGCTGCAGGGCACCATGGGCCGCTACTACGCGCTGCACGACGGCCTCGACGCCGCAGTGGCCGACGCGATCGAGGACCACTACAAGCCGCGCTTCGCGGGCGACGCGCTGCCGCGCAACATGGTCGGCGTCGTGGTCGCGCTGGCCGACAAGCTCGAGACGCTGGTCGGCATGTTCGGCATCGGCAACCTGCCCACGGGCGACCGCGACCCGTTCGCGCTGCGCCGCCATGCGCTCGGCGTGATCCGGATGCTGATCGAGAAGAACCTGCCGCTCGACCTCGACGCGCTGCTCGCCGGGACGGCCGCGCAGTTCGACGGCATCGAGGGCTTCGACGTCCAGCGCGCCACCGTCGAGCTGCAGGACTTCATGCTCGACCGCCTCGCCGGCAGCCTGCGCGAGCACGGCGCCAGCGCGCAGGAGGTCGACGCCGTGCTCGCGCCGCGCCCGCAGCGCCTCGGCGAGGTGCCGCGCCTGCTCGCGGCCGTGCGCGCCTTCGCTGCGCTGCCCGCGGCGGCCGCGCTCGCGGCGGCCAACAAGCGTATCGGCAACATCCTCAAGAAGGCGCCCGAGGCCGACGCGCACGTGAGCGCGCTGCTGCTGCAGGAGCCCGCCGAGCGCGCGCTGCATGCCGCGATGGCCGAGGTCGTGCCCGCCGCCAACGCGCAGTTCGACGCCGGCGACTACACCGCCTCGCTGCAGACCCTGGCGGCGCTGCGCGAGCCGGTCGACGCCTTCTTCGACGGCGTGATGGTCAACGCCGAGCAGGCCGACCTGCGGCTCAACCGGCTGGGCCTCCTGATGTCGCTGCATGCGGCGATGAACCGGGTGGCGCAGCTCGAGCGGCTGGCGACCTGACCGCCGCGCCACGGGGCTTCGCGCCAACGCCATGAAACTCGTCATCCTCGACCGCAACGGCACGATCAACGTGCACCGCGAAGACTTCGTCAAGAGCGACATCGAGTGGACGCCGCTGCCCGGCGCGCTCGAGGCCGTGGCGCGGCTCAACCACGCGGGCTGGCAGGTGGTGATCGCCTCCAACCAGTCGGGGCTCGGCCGCGGGCTGTTCGACATGGCCTCGCTCAACGCGATGCACGCCAAGATGCACAAGATGCTCGCGGCCGTGGGCGGGCGCGTGGAGGCGGTGTTCTACTGCCCGCACAGCCCCGACGAGGGCTGCGACTGCCGCAAGCCCGAGCCCGGGCTGTTCCGCCAGATCGCCGACCGCTTCGGCATCGACCTCAAGGGCGTGCCGACCGCCGGCGACAGCCTGCGCGACCTGCAGGCCGGCGCGGCCGCGGGCTGCGAGCCGCACCTGCTGCTCACCGGCATGGGCGCCGCCTGCCGCGGCGTCGATCCGCTTCCTCCCGAATACCCGGCCGGCACCATGGTCCATGAGGACCTTGCCGCCTTCGTCGACTTTCTGCTCGCGCGCGAAGCGCGGGCCGCACTCCAGGTGGCTGTCTGATGGCTTTTCTCCGTTCCGTGGTCCATGGCCTCTGGATGCTCGTCACCGTCGTGCCCTGGGGCATCATCATGTGCGTCAGCTCGCTCTGGAAGCGCGGCATTCCCCTCTACTGGATGGCGGTGCGCTGGCTCGGCTGGGCGATCGGCGGCGCGCGCGTGCTGCTGGGCATCCGCACCCGCGTGAGCGGCATGGAGAACCTGCCGACCGACAAGCTCGCGGGCGCGATCCTGCTGGTCAAGCACCAGTCGACCTTCGAGACCTTCCTGATGCCCACGCTGATGCCGCATCCGCTGGCCTTCGTGTTCAAGAAGGAACTGCTCTACGTGCCCTTCTTCGGCTGGGCGATGGCGCGGCTCGACATGATCCACATCGACCGCAGCCAGCGCGCGCAGGCCTTCAACAAGGTCGTGACGCAGGGTCGCGCGCTGCTCGCGCAGGGCATCTGGATCATCATGTTCCCCGAGGGCACGCGCATCCCGCGCGGCCAGAAGGGCACCTACAAGAGCGGCGGCACCCGGCTCGCGTGCGAGACCGGCGTGCCGGTGATCCCGATCGCGGTCACCTCGGCCAAGGTCTGGCCGCGCAAGGCCTTCGTCAAGCGCCCGGGCGTGGTCGACGTGTCGATCGGCCCGGCCATCGCCAGCGTCGGCCGCAGGCCCGACGAGCTGATGCGCGAGGTCGAGCACTGGATCGAGTCGGAGATGCGCCGCCTCGATCCCGAGGCCTACGCCGACAGCCTGCCGGCCGAGGCGCAGCAGGCGCACTGACGCGCAGGAAGGCAAGCCGCGATGCGGGGGCTGCTGCAGTTCACGATGGACCTGTTCGAGGGGCTCGGCAGCGAAGTCGCGCCGCCGAAGGCCCCCGCGCGCCGGCCGCGCGCGCCGCGGAAGAAGGCATCGCCGCCCGCCGTGGTGCCGCCCGCGCCGCTGCCGTCCGACGCGCTGCCGCCGCCCGAGGCCGGTCCCGCGCCGCCGGCCGTGCCGCTGCGCGACACGCTCGCGCTCGCGCGCTTCGTGCATCCGCAGGCCACGCGCGAAGCGGTGCTCGGCTCGGCGCGCGTGGCCTACGAATTCAAGCGCGGCAAGCGCAAGACCATCGGCTTCATCGTCGGCGCCGAGGGGCTGTCGGTGCGCGCGCCGCGCTGGGTGACGCTGCGCGACGTCGATGCGGCGGTGCAGGAGAAGTCCGACTGGATCCTGCGCAAGCTGGTCGAGACGCGGCAGCGCCAGGCGCGCGTCGAGGCCACGCGCATCGAATGGAAGGACGGCGCCCAGTTTCCGTTCATGGGCGAGCCGGTGGTGATCCGGCTCGATCCGAAGCACGGCTTCGCGAGCGTCGGCGGCACGCTCGACGCGAGCAGCGACGGCACCGCCCCGCGCACGCTGCGGCTCGCGGTGGCGCAGAACGCCGAGCCCTCCCAGATCCGCGACGCCGCGCAGGCCTGGCTGATGCGCAACGCGCGCCGGCTCTTCATCGAGCGGCTCGACCATTTCGCGCCGCGGCTCGGCGTGCAGTGGCGCAAGCTCTCGCTGTCGAACGCGGCCACGCGCTGGGGCAGCGCGAGCGCCGACGGCTCGATCCGTCTCAACTGGCGGCTGATCCACTTCCGCCTGCCGGTGATCGACTACGTGGTGGCGCACGAACTCGCGCATCTGCGCGTGATGGACCACTCGCACCGCTTCTGGGAAACGGTGGAGAGCGTGATGCCCGACTACGACCTGCTGCGCCAGCAGCTCAAGGACGAGGCCGTCCCGCGCTGGAACTGACCGCGGCGCCTACTCGGTGCCGCGCGTGTGGATCACGCCGCCGTCGACCACCAGCGTCGATCCGAGCACGTAGTCGCCGGCACGCGAGGCCAGGAAGATCGCCGCGCCGGCCATGTCCTCGGGCGTGCCGATGCGGCCCGCGGGGATGCGCTTGCCGACCTCGTCCGCGCGGTCGCGCGCGTCCTTGTTCATGTTCGAGGCGAAGGCGCCGGGCGCGATCGCGCTCACCACGATGCGCTCGCGCGCGAGCCGCGTGGCCATGCGGCGCGTGAGCTGGATCACCCCGGCCTTGCTCGCGGCATACGAGTAGGTCTCGAGCGGGTTGACCGCGATGCCGTCGATCGAGGCGATGTTGATCACCTTGGCGAGGTGGTCGGCGGCCGCGGCGCGCAGCATCGGCGTGAGCATCTGCGTCAGGAAGAACGGGGTCTTCATGTTGAGGTCGACGACCTTGTCCCAGCCGCTCTCGGGGAATTCGTCGTAGGGCGCGCCCCAGGCCGCGCCGGCGTTGTTGACCAGGATGTCGAGCGTCTTCTCGTGGCGGCCGTAGGCCTCGACCAGCGCCTGCATGCCTTCCCGGGTCGACACGTCGGCCGGCAGCGAGACGCAGGTGCCGAGGGCCGAAAGCTCCCTGGCGGCCGCGTCGCAGGCCTCGGCCTTGCGCGCCGAGATGTAGACGCGTGCGCCCTGCGCGAGGAAGCCTTCGGCGATCATGCGGCCGATGCCGCGCGAGCCGCCGGTGATCAGTGCGCTGCGGCCCGCGAGCGAGAAGAGTCGGGTGGTGTCCATGTGCGGTTGTCTCCGGATCGATCGAGAGGGGGTTGCCGGCGACGAGCTTAGTCCGGGCGCGGCGCCGGCGCCGTCACCTAGGCGGCAGCGCGAGGCTGCGCGGGCTCGTGAAGCGGCGCGGCCTGCCGCTGAGCGGGTCGTCGAAGGCGAGCGACTTCGCCAGCAGCTGCAGCGGCCGCTCGAAGTCGTCGCTGTCGGGCGGCAGCAGCACTGGATAGATCGGGTCGTTGACGATCGGCATGCCCAGCGCCATGCAGTGCACGCGCAGCTGGTGGCGCCGTCCCGTGACCGGCGAGAGCCGGAGCAGGGCGTGCGCGTCGGAGGCCTCGGCGAGCGCGATGCGGGTCTCGGAATTCGGCTCGCCGTCCTCCTCCCTGACCTGCATGAAATGCGCATCGTCGACCAGCCGGCTGCGGTAGACCGCGGGCAGCGCCGGCGCGCCGGGCCGCCACGGCACCACCGCCTCGTAGTGCTTCTCGATGCGGCGCGCCGGGAACAGCGCCTGGTAGGCGCCGCGGGTCTGGCGCCGCACCGAGAACATCACCAGCCCCGCGGTGTTGCGGTCGATGCGGTGCAGCGGCACCAGCTCGTCGAGGCCGAGCTTGCGCTTGAGCCGCACCAGCAGGCTCTCGTGCAGGTACTTGCCGGTGGGAATGACGGGCACGAAGGGCGGCTTGTCGACCACCAGCAGCTCGTCGTCGCGGAACACCACCTCTTCCTCGAACGGGATGCGCGGCTCGCCCTCGAGCGTGCGGTAGTAGTACACGCGCAGCGGCGAGCGGTAGCGGCGCGTCGGCGTCACGGGTTCGCCGTGCTCGTCGACCACGTCGCCGGCCTCGATGCGGGCCTGCCAGGCCGCGGGCGACATCGCCGGGAAGCGCTCGACGAGGAACGCCGCGATCGTGGGCCAGTCGCCGTGCGGCAGTCCGATGCAGCTCGGGCCCACGCCGTCGCGCGTGGGCAGCGGCAGCTGCGCGGGGCGGCGCCGCGTCATGGCACGAGCGCCTGCTCGATCAGCGAGAGCGCCTCGCCGAACGAGGGCCGCGCGGCGGCCTCGGGTTGCAGGCAGCGGTCCCTGAGCGCGGCCGCGGCGGGCGGCGGCGCGTCGCTGCAGCGCGCGAGCAGTTCCTCGAGCAGGCAGCCGAAGGCGCGCAGCTCGAGCGCCTCGACGGCGCGCGCTTCGGTACGGTCGAGCGCGCCGGTCATCCAGGCCGCGCCGAAGTCGCCGAGCCGGCCGCCGTCCCCGGCGTGCCACAGGATGTTGTGCGCATAGAGGTCGCCGTGCACGATGCCGCGCGCATGCAGGTGCCGCATCGCCTCGGCGATGTCGCGCGCGACGCGCAGCGCCGCCGCCGCGGACCAGCGCGCGCCCTCGGCATAGACGTCGCGCGTGCACGAGGCCAGGCTCGGCGGCCCCGCGAGCGTCGCGAACGAGGGATCGACCCGCGCCATCACCAGGCCCTCGGTGCCCTCGGGATGGCCGTCGATGCGGCCCTGCGCCGCGATCAGCGTGCGATGGGTGCCGGCCGCGATGCTGGCGGCCATCTCGCTGTGCGGCCAGCCGTCGCTCGTGACCGCGCCCTTGAACAGCTTCACGGCCACCGGCTCGCGCGCGGCGCCGAGCGCCGCTTCGTGGATCACGCCCGAGGCGCCTTCCCCGAGCTTGCGGCCCAGCGCGAGCGCGGACCACGGCACGCGCGGCACGGACGAGGCCGCGACCGCCGCGTCCTCGGCCGCCGCATCGAACGGATTGCCGCCCGCCGCGAGCCAGGCCAGGCGCGGCATCGCCGGCAGCCATCCGGGCAGCCGCTCGAAGCGGTTGGCCGAGATGCGCAGCAGCTCGAGCCGCCCGCAGGCCGCGAGCGCGGCGGGCAGCTCGCGCAGGCGGTTGCCCGCGAGCATGAGCTTCTGCATGCGCGGCGTGCAGGCCCCGAGCGTGTCGGGCAGCGACTCGATCTCGTTGTCGGTCAGGATCAGCCAGCGCAGCCGCGGCAGCTGCAGCGCGGCCGCGGGCACGCGCCGGATGCGGTTGGCCTTGAAGCCGACCATCTCGAGCGCCTGGCAGCGGCCGATCGACGCGGGCAGTTCGGTGAAGCGGTTGTCCGAGCAGAACAGCACGCGCAGCCGGTGCAGCCGGCCGAGGTCGTCGGGCAGCGCGTCGAGCGCGTTGCCCGAGAGGTTCAGCACTTCGAGGGTGTCGGCCAGCCCGAAGATCTCGCGCGGGAACTCGGTCAGCCCGCACGAGAGGTCGAGCCGCGTCGCACCCGCCAGCCGGCCGGCGCGCAGCTCGGCGAGCGTTTGCGGCATGTCCATGCCGCCGAGTTTAGGCGCGGAAGATCAGGCGGCGCGGAAGCGGTAGACGCCGTCCTCGCCGAGCTCGCGCCGCACCTGGCCCGCGAACCAGAGCAAATGCAGGTGCGCCACCGTCTCGCCCATCGCGAAGGTCATCTGGTGCAGGTCGAGCGCGCGCTTGAACAGGATCGGCAGGCCCTCGGCGGCCGTCAGCGGCCGCGCGGTGCAGGCCTCGAGCAGCTCGGCCAGGCGGTCGCGGTGGTGTTCCTGCAGCTGGTCGACCCGGCGGTGGATGCCGACGAAGGGCTTGCCGTGCGCGGGCAGGCCGAGCGTGTCGGCCGGCAGCGCCTTGAACTTGTCGATGCTGTCGAGGAACAGGCGCAGCGAGTTCGCCTCGGGCTCGCCCGCGTGCACGCTCACGTTGGTCGAGATGCGCGGCAGCATCATGTCGCCGCCGAGCAGCAGCTTGAGCTCGTCGCAGTACAGCGCGATGTGCTCGGGCGCATGGCCGTAGCCGCTGATGCAGCGCCAGGCATGGCCGTCGATGGTCAGCACGTCGCCGTCCATCATGCGCACGAAGCGGTCGGGCACCGAGGGCACCATGTTCGCGTAGTAGCTGGTGCGCGCGCGGATCTTGGCCACGGCCTCGGGATCGGTCAGGCCGTGCGAGGCGAAGAAGCGCGCCGCCGCGTCGCCGCCCGCGAGCGTGTCGCCGGTGGCGGTGAGCACGCGCGCCACGTGGTAGTCGGTCGAGCTGATCCACAGCGGCGCGTTCCAGCGCGCGCAGAGCCAGTCGGCCAGCCCGATGTGGTCCGGATGCATGTGGGTCACGATCACGCGCAGGATCGGCAGGCCCTGCAGCTGGGTCTCGAAGATCTGCTCCCACTGCGCGCGCGCCTCGTCGTGCGCGATGCAGCAGTCGACCACGGTCCAGCCCTCGACGCCGCCGATGCTGTCGCGCAGCAGCCAGAGGTTGATGTGGTCGAGCGCGAACGGCAGCCGCATGCGGATCCAGCGCACGCCCGGCGCG
This sequence comes from uncultured Variovorax sp., assembly GCA_966095775.1. GTDB lineage: Bacteria > Pseudomonadota > Gammaproteobacteria > Burkholderiales > Burkholderiaceae_C > Variovorax. The sequence continues at coordinate 22,555 of CBHTTS010000034.1, forward strand.
ACTTCCAGGGTTTCGCCGGGGGCGGGCAGGGTATCGCCCAGGGGATAGTGGAGTTCGCGTTCGAGGAGGTTCATGTAAGATTGACGTTTACGTAAACGTCATGGATTGAAGGCACCATTGTAGGGACCGCGGGCCAAACCTGCTGTCGCCCCCGCAACGCCCCTCCGGGACGCTTTCCGACCGTCCAGCCGCCGCATGTCCTCGCAGACCTTCACCATCAGCCAGCTCGCGAAGGAGTTCGACCTCACGACGCGCGCGATCCGCTTCTACGAGGACATGGGGCTGCTCGCGCCCGCGCGCTCGGGCATGCAGCGCATCTACAGCGCGCGCGACCGGGCGCGGCTCACGCTCACGCTGCGCGCCAAGCGCCTCGGGCTGAGCCTGACCGAGGCGAAGGACATCCTCGACATGTACGACAGCCCGCGCGACACCGTGCCGCAGCTGCAGAAGTTCCTCGGCGTCCTCGGGGCCCACCGGGCGCAGCTGGAGGCGCAACTGGCCGAGCTCCAGGCCAATCTCGCCGAAGTGCGGGAACAGGAGAAGAAGGGCCGCGCCGCGCTCGCGCGGGCGCAGAAGGCCGCCGGGCCGGCCTGATATCTCAGCACGATCCACGACTCATCGACAATCACCACCATGTCAGACACCCTCGACGACCTCTTCGCCCACAACCGTGCCTGGTCCGCACAGATGGAACGCGACCGGCCCGGATTCTTCTCCAGCCTGGTCAAGCAGCAGACGCCGCGCTACATGTGGATCGGCTGCTCCGACAGCCGCGTGCCCGCCAACCAGATCACCGGCCTCGAGCCGGGCGAGGTGTTCGTGCACCGCAACGTCGCGAACATCGTGGTGCACTCCGACCTCAATGCGCTCTCGGCGATCCAGTTCGCGGTCGAGCACCTCAAGGTCGAGCACATCATGGTGGTGGGCCACTACGGCTGCGCCGGCGTGCGCGCCGCGCTCGACGGCAAGCGCATCGGCCTGGCCGACAACTGGATCCGCCACATCCAGGACGTGCGCGACCGCCACCACGTGATGCTCGACAGCCTGCCCGAGGACGTGCGCGCCGACGCCCTGTGCGAGCTCAACGTGGCCGAGCAGGTGGTCAACGTCGCGGTCAGCACCGTCATGGTCGACGCCTGGAGCCGCGGCCAGAAGGTCACGATCCACGGCTGGACCTTCGGCGTGCACGACGGCCTGCTGCAGGACCAGGGCCTGAGCGTGGACGGCGCCAAGCCCCTCGAGGCGGTCTACAAGGCGGCGGTGCAGCGCATCCGCTACAAGTGGAGCAAGCCCTCGGAAGCAGCGGCGCTCGCGCCGCCGGAAGACACCAGCGGAGCCGGCGGCCCCAGCGCCTGAGCGGGCACGGCCCATGTTCCCGCAGCGCCTCGATTCGCCGCTCGCCTACGACATCGCCAAGGCGATGATCGACGGCTTCAACCGCCACTACACGCTGTTCCGCGCCGAGTCGGCGCGCGCCAAGCACCGGTTCGAGACCGCCGACTGGCACGGGCAGCAGCGGGCGCAGCGCGAGCGCATCGAGTTCTACGACCTGCGGGTCAACGAGGCGGTCGCCCGCCTCGAGAAGGAGTTCAAGGCCGGCGAGCAGCCGATGGACGTGTGGCACCAGGTCAAGCTGCACTTCATCGGCCTGCTCGTGGACCACCACCAGCCCGAGCTGGCCGAGAGCTTCTTCAACTCGGTCACGACCAAGATCCTGCACCGGGCCTATTTCCAGAACGACTTCATCTTCGTCCGGCCCGCCATCAGCACCGAGTACATCGAGCCGCGCGGCGCGCCCACGTACCGGCCCTACTACCCGAGCGACGACACGCTGGCCGACACCGTCGTGCAGATGATCGACGACTTCGCGCTGCAGGGCAGCTTCGCCGACAAGCGGCGCGACGCCGAGCGCGTCGCCCGGGCCATCATGGGCCGCTTCCAGCAGGTGAAGCTGCGCGCGAACTTCCAGCTGCAGGTGCTCTCGGGGCTGTTCTACCGCAACAAGGGCGCCTACGTGGTCGGCAAGATCATGAACGGCTTCACCGAGCTGCCGTTCGCGCTGCCGATCCTGCACGACAGCCGCGGCCGCTTCTACGTCGACGCGGTGCTCTTCGGCGAGGACGACCTGCAGATGCTGTTCAGCTTCGCGCGGGCGTACTTCATGGTCGACATGGAGGTGCCCTCGGCCTGGGTGCAGTTCCTGCGCTCGCTGATGCCGCGCAAGCCGCGCGCCGAGATCTACAACGCGCTCGGGCTCGCGAAGCAGGGCAAGACCCTGTTCTACCGCGACTTCCTCTCGCACCTGAACTATTCGAGCGACCGCTTCCGCATCGCGCCCGGCATCAAGGGCATGGTGATGCTGGTGTTCGACCTGCCTTCGTTCCCGTTCGTGTTCAAGGTCATCAAGGACTTCTACCCGCCGCAGAAGGACACCACGCGCGAGCAGATCAAGGCCAAGTACCTGCTCGTGAAGCAGCACGACCGCGTCGGGCGCATGGCCGACACGCTGGAGTACAGCGACGTGGGCTTTCCGCTCGACCGCTTCGAGCCCGAGCTGATCGAGGAGATCCAGAAGTTCGCACCGAGCCAGCTCGAGATCGCCGACCGCGACGGCAACGGCGAGATGGAGCTGGTGCTCAAGCACGTCTACATCGAGCGCCGCATGATCCCGCTCAACATCTACCTGCAGGAGGCCTTCGACCAGCTGGAGCATCCCGAGCATTCCCAGCGGGCGAGCAAGCAGCTGGAGCATGCGGTGATCGAGTACGGCAATGCCATCAAGGACATGGTCGCGGCCAACATCTTCCCCGGCGACATGCTGTGGAAGAACTTCGGCGTCACGCGCGGCGGCAAGGTCGTGTTCTACGACTACGACGAGATCGAATACATCACCGACTGCCAGTTCCGCAAGGTGCCGCCGCCGCGCAACGAGGAGGACGAGCTCAGCGGCGAGGTCTGGTATTCGGTCGGCCCGAAGGACGTGTTCCCCGAGACCTTCGGACCCTTCCTGCTCGGCAACGACGCGGTGCGCGAGGCCTTCATGGCGCACCACGCCGACCTGCTCGACGCCGCCTTCTGGCAGCACCACAAGCAGCGCATCCAGGCGGGCCAGATGCTGGACGTCTTCCCGTACGAGGAGTCGCAGCGATTTCCACACGAGGGGCACGCGACGCATTTCTGACGCGCCGCCCGCCGATCTTTGTTCCCATCATTCCCAGGAGACCTGAAATGCCTGAATCCATCGTCATCGTCGGCGCTGCCCGCACCCCCATGGGCAGCTTCCAGGGCGACTTCTCGTCGCTCGCCGCGCACGACCTCGGCGGCGCCGCGATCAAGGCCGCCGTCGAGCGCGCCGGCATCGCGCCCGCGAGCGTGGGCGAGGTGCTGTTCGGCAACTGCCTGATGGCGGGCCAGGGCCAGGCGCCGGCGCGCCAGGCGGCCTACAAGGGCGGCCTGCCCGACAGCGCGGGCGCGGTCACCCTGAGCAAGATGTGCGGCTCGGCCATGAAGGCCGCGATGATGGCGCACGACATGCTCCTGGCCGGCACGCACGAGGTGATGGTCGCGGGCGGCATGGAGAGCATGACCAACGCGCCCTACCTGATGCTCAAGGGCCGCGGCGGCTACCGCATGGGCCACGACCGCATCTTCGACCACATGATGCTCGACGGCCTCGAGGACGCCTACCAGCCGGGCCGCTCGATGGGCACCTTCGGCGAGGACTGCGCGGCCAAGTACAAGTTCACGCGCGAGCAGCAGGACGCCTTCGCGATCGCGAGCGTGACGCGCGCGCAGAAGGCCACCGAGACCGGCCTCTTCAAGGACGAGATCGCGCCCGTCACGGTCAAGGGCCGCGGCGGCGACACCGTGATCTCGGTCGACGAAGGGCCGGGCAAGGTCAAGCTCGACAAGATCCCCACGCTCAAGCCCGCCTTCAAGAAGGAGAACGGCACCATCACCGCCGCGTCGAGCTCGTCGATCAACGACGGCGCCGCGGCGCTCGTCATGATGACCGAGTCGCACGCGAGGAAGGTCGGCGCCAGGCCGATCGCGCGCATCGTGGGCCATGCGACGCATGCGCAGCAGCCCGAGTGGTTTTCGACCGCACCGGTCGGCGCCGTCGCCAAGCTGTTCAAGAAGACCGGCTGGGCGGTGAAGGACGTCGACCTGTGGGAAGTCAACGAGGCTTTCGCGGTCGTGCCGATGGCGCTGATGCACGAGCTCGACGTGTCGCACGAGATCGTCAACGTGCACGGCGGCGCCTGCGCGCTCGGCCATCCGATCGGCGCGAGCGGCGCGCGCATCATGGTCACGCTGATCCACGCGCTCAAGGCGCGCGGCAAGAAGCGCGGCGTGGCCACGCTGTGCATCGGCGGCGGCGAAGGCACGGCCGTGGCACTCGAATTGCTATGACGCCCCCGGCCGGCGGCGCCCCACCGGGCGCACGCCGGCCCATTCCAGTCCGCCACTAAAAAAAAACAAATCGTAAACAACGAGATTACAATCGCCCCCCCCAACACCCAA
>CBHTTS010000035.1:0-27038 GCA_966095775.1 uncultured Variovorax sp.
CGACGCGCGAGCTGCAGTACGACGGCGCTCTGCCCGAGGGATTCGGGAGCGCCGCATGAAGCGCCGCGCGCTCCTCGTCGCGGGCCCGGCCGCGGCCCTGCTCGCGTTGCGCCCCGCGGCGGCGCAGCCGGTGCAGGGCCGGCCGGTCAGGCTGGTCGTGCCGTTCGCGGCCGGCACCTCGACCGACATCGTCGCCCGCGTGCTCGCGGATGCGCTCGCGCGCCAGCTCTCGCAGGCCGTGATCGTGGACAACCGGCCCGGCGCGGGCGGCGCCATCGGCAGCGAGCTCGCCGCGCGCTCGGGGGCGGAAACGCCGACGCTGCTGCTCGGCACCGTGGGCACGCACGCGATCAACGCCTCGCTTTACAAGCGGCTCGGCTACGCGCCGCAGCGCGACTTCGTGCCGCTCGGCTACGTCGGCGCGACGCCCACGCTGCTGGTGGTGCCCGCCGCGGCGCCGTGGAAAAGCGTGGCGGACCTGCGCCAGGCCAGCGGCCGGACCGTGAGCTTCGCCTCGGCCGGCAACGGCACCTCGGGCCACCTCGCGGGCGAGCTGCTCAACCTGCGGCTCGGCAAGGACTTCGTGCACGTGCCCTACCGCGACGGCGCGCAGGCGCTCAACGAGGTGGTCGCGGGCAACGTGCAGTTCATGTTCTATCACCCGGCCGCGGTGCTGCCGCAGGTCCGCGCCGGCACCCTGCGCGCGCTCGGCGCCTCGAGCGCGAAGCGCAGCGCCGCCGCGCCGGACGTGCCCACGCTCGCCGAGCAGGGCATCGCCGACTTCGACCTGGTCGCGTGGTTCATGCTCTACGCGCCCGCGCAGATGCCCGCCGCGCAGCGCGAGCGGCTGCGCGAGGCCGCGCAGGCGGTGCTCGCCGATGCCGAGGTGCAGCGCAGGCTCATGGCGCAGGGCATCGAACCCGCGCCCATGGACGCGCCGCAGATGGCCGCGTTCGCCGCGGCCGAGATCGCGAAATGGGGCGAGGCCGTGCGCCGTTCGGGCGCGCAGGTCGACTGACGCCGCTTCGCACGCCGGAACCCAGAACCACAAAGGAGACAAGCATGCGTTCCACCACCACCGCCACCATCCTCCGCCGGATGCTCGCGCTCGCGATCGGCCTCGCCGGCGCGCTGGCCGGGGCCGCGGCATCGGCCCAGGCCGACGCCTGGCCGGCCAAGCCGATCCGCATCGTCGTGGGCTTCGCGCCCGGCACGCCGCCCGACATCTTCGCGCGCATGTACGGCGACTACGCGAGCCGCAGGCTCGGCGTGGCCGTGCTGATCGACAACAAGCCCGGCACCGCCGGCAACCTCGCCTCCGACACCGTCGCCAAATCGCCCGGCGACGGCTACACCTTCCTCTACAACCTCTCGACCGCGTTCACGATCAATCCCTACATCTACAGCAAGCTGCCCTTCGATCCGCAGAAGGACCTGGTGCCGGTCGCGACCACGATGCGCCAGGGCCTGGTGCTGATCGCGACGCCGAAGTTCCCGGCCGGCACGCTCAAGGAACTGGTGGCCGCGGCGAAGGAGAAGCCCGGCATCTACTCGCACGCCTCCTACGGCGCGGGCAGCCCCTCGCAGCTGATCGTCGAGTCGCTCAAGGACGAGGTCGGCATCCAGATGCTGCACGTGCCCTACCGCGCGAGCCCCGTCGCCGACCTGATCGGCGGCCAGGTCGACACGCTGATGGAGCCCATCGCCACCGGCTATCCGCTGATCAGCAGCGGCCGCGTGAAGGCGCTCGCGTACTCGGGCCCGGCGCGCCACCCCGCACTGCCCGAGGTGCCGACGCTGTCGGAGGCGATGCCGGGCTTCTCGATGATGTCCTGGCACGGCATCTGGGCGCCGGCCGCCACGCCGGGCGCGGTGCTCGAGCGCTTCAACGCGGTCTTCGTCGAGGCGAGCAGGGACCCCGACCTGGCCCGGCGCATCCGCGAGCTCCACAGCGAGCCGCTCGGCGTGACGCGCGCCGAGATGGGCGCGATGGTGCGCCGCGACGCGGAGTTCTACAGCCGGGTGGTGAAGGCCCGGAACATCCGGGTCGACTGAAAGCCTCAGGCCGCCGCGAGTTCCGGCGGCAAGAGCTGCGCGCGCAGCCGCTGCGCGTCGCGCGAGGGCGGCAGCCCGAAGAGCCGGCTGTACTCGCGGCTGAACTGCGAGGGGCTTTCGTAGCCGACGCGATAGCCCGCATCGGCGACCTCGGTGGTCTCGGCGGCGAGCAGGCGGCGCGCCTCCTGCAGCCGCAGCAGCTTCTGGTACTGCAGCGGGCTCATCGAGGTCACGCTGCGGAAATGGAAATGCAGCGACGAGGTGCTCATGTGCGCGCTGCGCGCGAGCGCCTCGAGGTCCAGCGGCTGCGAGAAGTGCGCCTTGAGCCAGGCGATGACGCGCGCGATCCGGTGCGCATGGCTGTCGGACTGCGCGATGCTCGCGAGGCGCGCGCCCTGCTCGCTGCGCAGCAGGCGGAAGTGCAGCTCCTGCACCGCCAGCGGCGCGAGGTGGGCGGCCTCGTCGGGCGCATCGAGCAGCTTCATCAGGCGGATGGCCGCATCGACCATCGGCTCGGTCACGCGGCTCAGGTAGAGGCCGCGTTCCGCGGGCGCGCGCGAGGTCGCGGCATGGCCGGCCTTCAGCAGCAGGGCCGAGATCGCCTGCGGATCGAGGTCGAGACGGAAGCACAGGTAGGGCGCCTCGGGCGTCGCCTCGGTGATCTGGGCGCTGATCGGGAGGTCGACCGAGAACACCAGGAAGCGCGAGGCGTCGTAACCGTAGACCTCGTCGCGCAGCATCACCCGCTTCGCGCCCTGCGCGATGATGCAGACGGCGGGCTGATGCAGCGCATGGGCGATCTCCTCGCTCGGCCCCGAGAAGCGGATCACCGAGAGGCCCGGGATCGCAGTCGGCCAGATGCCGTCCTTGTGGCTGTTGCGCGCCAGCAGCCCGGCGAGCTCGTCGATGCGGAGGGACGGTCGCGAAGCGGCGGACGCCGGCGCTTCGTGCGACCCGTGGGTTTCAAGCGTCATGGTGGCGGTTTCCAGGCAGTGGCGGGGAAGCGCTGCGTCGCACGCCGCAGCGCCGGCCCCGGATGGTAGAGCAGGTCCGCGAGGCCGCGGCCGCGGGCTGCGGCTGCCCCGCCGCCGCACTCTGGAATTTCAGGCAAGAACGCCGTCGGATCAAGCCAGCCGCGCGAGGCGGCGCTTCCTAGACTGGGCTTTCGCAGCGCAACGGCATCGCCCGCTTGGCCGCCGTTGCGAGGACCAACCCGCCACCAGGAGTGCACATGGACCGCCGACTTCTCATTCGTTCCGCCCTCGTCACCGCGCCGCTCGCCGGCCTCGCGCTCGGCGCCGCCGCGCAGCCGGAGGCCGCGCAGCCGCATCCCTATGTCGGCATGTGGGTGACGCGCGACGGCCACATCCGCCACGAGCTGCTGCCCAACGGCCGCTACGACGAGGCGCGCGGCCGGCGCCGCAGCGCCTACCAGGGGCGCTACGTGGTCACGGGCGACCACATCGACTACTGGGACGACACCGGCTTCACCGCCGACGGCGACTTCCGCGACGGGGTGCTGTACCACGCCGGCATGGTGCTCTACCGCGAACGCTGAGCAACGACCCATCTGCCAGGACGATGCTTCCCATCGAAACAAACAGGCTTCTCCGATAGGTCATCGATCCCTAATCTTCAGGCCATGCAGCTCGCCGAGCTGCGCAACCGGAGATTTTCATGACCAAGGTGCTCGTCCTCTACTACTCCTCCTACGGCCACATCGAAAAGCTGGCCGAGGCCATCGCCGAAGGCGCGCGCGCCGGCGGCGCCCAGGTGGACATCAAGCGCGTGCCCGAGACCGTCCCCGAGGCGGTCGCGAAGAACGCGCATTTCAAGCTCGACCAGGCCGCGCCCGTCGCGAGCGTCGCGGACCTCGAGCACTACGACGCGATCGTCGTCGGCACCGGCACGCGCTTCGGGCGCATGTCGTCGCAGATGGCCGCCTTCCTGGACCAGGCGGGCGGCCTCTGGGCGCGCGGCGCGCTCAACGGCAAGGTGGGCGCGGCCTTCACCGCGAGCGCGACGCAGCACGGCGGACAGGAGACCACCCTGTTCTCGATCATCACCAACCTGCTGCACTTCGGCATGACGATCGTGGGCCTGCCCTACAGCCACCAGGGCCAGATGAGCGTCGCGGAGATCGTCGGCGGCGCGCCCTACGGCGCGACCACGGTGGCGGGCGGCGACGGCAGCCGCCAGCCGACCGAGATCGACCTCGCGGGCGCGCGCCACCAGGGCGAGCTCGTCGCCCGCACCGCCGCGCGGCTCTTCGCGCCCGCGAACTGAGGCCGCGGCGCCCGGAGGCCCCATGACAGCCAACGATTTCAACGACAGGGTGGTGCTGGTGACCGGCGCCGCCTCGGGCATCGGGCGGGAAGCCGCCCGGGCCTTCGCCGCGCGCGGCGCGCTGGTCTATGCCGCGGACCTGAACGAGCACGGGCTCGCCGAGACCGTGGACCTGATCGCCGAACTGGGCGGCAAGGCGCGCGCGCTGCCGCTCGACGTCGGCGCCGAGCGGGACGTGGCCGGCGCGATCGCGCAGATCGGCCGCGAGGCCGGTGCGCTGCACGTGGCGTTCAACAACGCAGGCATCACCGGCGAGGCGCACCGCATCGAGGACTACCCGACGGCGGACTTCGACCGCGTGATCGCCGTGAACCTGCGCAGCGTCTTCCTCGGCATGAAGTACCAGTTGCCGCTGCTCAAGCGAAGCGGCGGGGGCGCCATCGTCAACACCGCCTCGGTCGCGGCGCTCACCGGCCCCGGCGGCATGAGCGCCTATGCGGCCTCCAAGCACGGCGTGCACGGGCTCACCCGCGTGGCGGCGATGGAGAACGCCGCGCACAAGGTGCGGGTCAACGCGCTCGCGCCGGGTTGGACGGAAACGCCGATGGTCGCCGCGGCCAGTGCGCAGAACCCGGCGTTCGCGGCCCTGGCCGCGAACGCGATCCCCGCCCGGCGCGGCGCCCATCCGGGCGAGATCGCCGCGGCCGCGGTCTGGCTGGCCTCCGACGCGGCGAGCTACGTCATGGGACAGATGCTGGTCGTCGACGGCGGCATGACCATCGGCGGATTCGAGATCTGAACCCTCACATCACGACAAGGAAAGCACGACATGAACCACACGAATCCAGGCGAGGCCGCGAAAGCCGTCGTCCGCCGCAACACCGACCGGGTCCAGGGGGGCGGCGACTGGGCGCTGTTCGACCAGCTCTTCTCGGACGACTTCCTCGACCACACGCCCCAGCCCGGCTGGACGCCGGACAAGGCCGGCGCGCTGGGTCTCTACCGCGCACTGCGCCAGGCGTTCCCGGACTTCCACGCCGAGATCCACTGGCAGCGCGCCGACGGCGACGTGGTCACCACCTTCAAGACCTACCACGGCACGCACCAGGGCACCTTCCTCGGCGTCGCGCCGACGGGCCGCGCGGTCCGCTTCGAGACCGTGGACGCGATGCGCGTGCAGGACGGCAGGATCACCGAGCACTGGGGCGTGGCCAACCTGTTCTCGGTGCTCCAGCAGCTCGGCGCCTGGCCGCGGATCGAAGGAGCGCAGGCATGAAGACCCGGAGTCCCGGGAACAAGGTCGTGGCGGTCACGGGCGGCGCGCTGCCGGCCGTGATCCGACACCAGGCACATCCCATCCCAACGCAAAGCACACCATGAGCACAGTCATTCGTTTTCACAGCTACGGAGGACCCGAGGTCCTCGCCGTCGAGGATCAGCGCGTCGGCGCGCCGGGGCCGGGGCAGGTGCGCCTGCGCCAGCAGGCCATCGGCGTCAACTTCGTCGACACCATCTTCCGCCGCGGCATCTACCCGGTGCCGCTGCCCGCGGTGGCCGGCGTCGAGGCCGCGGGCGTGGTCGATGCGGTCGGCGAGGGCGTGCGCGGCTTCGCGGCCGGCGACCGGGCGGCCTACTTCCTGGCGCCCGGGAGCTACGCCGCCGAGCGCCTGATCGACGCCGCGCAGCTCGTCAGGCTGCCCGACGACGTGTCGGCCGAGCAGGCCGCCGCGGTGCTGACCAAGGGCCTGACGGCCTGGACGGCGCTGCACGGCTTCCACCGGCTCGCGGCCGGCGAGACGGTCCTGGTGCAGGGTGCGTCGAGCAGCGTCGGCCGCCTGCTCGCGCGCTGGGCCAGGGCGCTCGGCGCGACGGTCATCGGGACCGCGGGCGCGGACAAGCGCGAGGCGCTGCGGGCCGACGTCGACCATGCGCTGGTGTCGGACGACCCGGCACTGGCGGCGCAGGTCCGCGCGATCGCGCCGCAGGGCGTCGACGTGGTCTACGAGTTCATCGGCGCGGCGACGTTCGCGGCGTCGGCCGAGGCGGTGCGCGACGGCGGCACGATCGTCAACATCGGCGCGGCGTCGGGCGCGCCGCAGGTCGACGCGGCCGCGCTCGCGGCGCGCGGCGTCGCGGTGCGCGGCGGTCCGATGGCGCAGCACCTTGAAGGCGCGGCACGCGAGGAGGCGACCGGCGCGGTCTTCGCGGCGCTGCGCGCGGGCACGCTGGGCACGCTCGCAGTCACGCGCTATGCGCTCGCGGAAGCGGCGCGCGCCCACGAGGACATCGCGGCCCGGCGCCGCACGGACGCGGCCATTCTCGTGCCGTAGCAGCCATGCAGCGGTGCCGGCTAGCGCGGCGCGGCCGCCTCCTTGAGCTGGTCGAGGAACCAGCGGCCCGCCGGGCCCGGCGGCGCATCCTTGCGGTAGACGGCGAACATCGCGATCGGCGGCGTCGCCGGCTGGAAGGCCTCGAGCCGGAGGCGCACCAGCGTGCCCGCGTCGAGGTCGCCCTGGACCATCGCGAGCGGCATGTGGCCCCAGCCGAAGCCGGCGCGCAGGAACGCATGCTTCGCGCCCAGGTCGGCGAGCCGCCAGATCGACGGCGAGAAGACGCCGAAGCTCTTGCCGCTGGTCAGCGACGTGCGGTCGGTCAGCACCAGCTGCACGTGCGAGGCCAGCTCGCGCATCGGGATCACGCGCTTCGCCGCCGCGAGCGGATGGGAGGCCGCCACCACGGTGACCATCGGCACGTCGATCAGCTTCTCCGCGTCGACCTGCTCCGGCACCAGCGGCATCGATCCGACGATGCCGATGCGGCAGCTCTTCTGCAGCACCGGCTGGAGCACCGCGCCGAGCGCCTCCACGTAGAGCCGCAGCGGCGTGTGGGGGAAGGCCGCGCGGAACAGGCCCACGCTCACGGTCAGCGAATCCATCGGGTACATCACATCGACGACGACCGAGAGCTCCGGCTCCAGCCCCTCGGAGATGGTGCGCGCCCGGGCCTTGAAGCCGTCCATGCCGTCGACCACGAGCCGCGCCTCGGCGAGCAGCGCGGCGCCGGCGTCGGTGAGGCGCGGATAGCGCGCGCTGCGGTCGAACAGCAGCACGCCGATCTGGCCCTCGAGGTTGGCCAGCGTCTGGCTCACCACCGACTGCGCGCGGCGCAGCCTGCGGCCCGCCGCGGAGAAGCTGCCCTCGTCGGCCGCCGCGATGAAGGTGCGCAGCTGGTCCATGGAAACGCCGTCGAGCATCTATCGTCCTTCACGATGGTTGAATCCCGGAAAATATAGCGCCGCCCGCTGGGCCCCGCGACCGAACGCACACGACGCGAATGACCACGCTGCACGAACGATCCACCGCCGAGGCGCTCGACGAGCGCGTGCCCGGCGAGCTGCTCGCGAGCAGCAGGGGCCGCCCCTGGAAGGACCTGCTGGTGCAGATCTTCCGCCGGCGCGCGGTCCAGGAGAGCCTGATCATCCCGGCCGTGCCCGAGCCGCTGATCGTCTGGGTGCTCTCGGGCAGCGCGGTGGTGGAGGAGCGCGAGCTCGGCGGCGCGTGGATCGCCAACCGCGTGCGCGCCGGCGATTTCTTCCTGACCACCTCGCCGCGGCCGTGCGAGCTCAAGTGGCGCGCGGACGGCCCCGAGCCGTTCCAGGTGATGCACGTCTACCTGGGGCTGGACCTGATGAAGCGCGCGCAGCGCGAGCTGCACGGCGGCGACGAAGCCGGCCTCGCGCTGCGGGAGGTCTCCGGCGCGCGCGACCCGGCGCTGTCGATGTTCCTCGAACGCATCCGCAGCGAACTCGTGGGCCAGGCGCGGCCGAGCGCGCTGATGGTGCAGGCGCTCGCGCAGGCGCTGGCGGTGCACCTCGTGCGCGCCTATGCCGATGCGGGCGGGCCATCGCAGGCGCCGCGCGGCGGGCTGCCGGCCTTCAAGCTGCACCGCATCCTCGCGCTGCTCGAGCAGCGCCTGGACGGCGAGTTCCGACTCGCGCCGCTGGCGCGCGCCGCGGGGCTCAGCGAGTTCCATTTCTGCCGGGCCTTCAAGAAGACCACGGGCTTCTCGCCCTCGCGCTACTTCATCCGCCTGCGCATCGACCGGGCGCGCCGGCTGCTGCGCGAGACCGACAAGCCGGTGATCGAGATCGGCCTCGACGTGGGCTACGCGAGCCCGAGCCATTTCGCGCAGGTGTTCCGGCGCGAGGTCGGCATCGCGCCGAGCGCCTACCGCGCGCAGCGCTGAGCCTGTAAGGCGGGCGTTCGCGTTCCTTTTTCGCCCTTCCCAACGCTCCTGCCCCCTCCGGGCGCAAAAGCCCGACAGCTTGCGCAAGGCCGCGCGAGAGCCGAAAGCGCCGCGCGCCGACCATTCATCCGTGCCCGGCGCAGTCCGGGTCCGGTCGACGGGCCGGCTGCCGGACACATCAGCTCAATCAACGAACCAAGGAAAAGGAACCGTCATGGAACTCAATGGAAAAGTCGCACTCGTCTCGGGCGCTTCGAGCGGCATCGGCGCGGCCACCGCGCGCAAGCTGGCCGCCCAGGGCGTGAAGGTGGGCCTGGCCGCGCGGCGCGCGGATCGTCTCGAGCAGCTCGCGGCCGAGATCGGCGCCGCGGGCGGCGAGGCGCTGGCGATCGCGATGGACGTCACCGACCCGGCCTCGGTCGCGGCGGGCGTCGACCGCCTGGCCGAGCGCTTCGGCGCGATCGACATCGCCTTCAACAACGCGGGCCTGATGCCGATCTCGGACATCGAGCGCCTGCAGACCCCGGAATGGCATCGGATGATGGACGTGAACGTCAAGGGCCTGCTGAACACGACCGCGGCCGTGCTGCCCTGGATGCGCAGGCAGGGCGGCGGCCACATCGTCAACACCTCGTCGATCGCGGGCCGCAAGGTGTTCCCGGGCCTGTCGGTCTAGTGCGCCAGCAAGCATGCGGTGACCGCGTTCTCGGAGGGCCTGCGGCTGGAGGTCGCGCCGCAGCACAACATCCGCGTGACCTGCATCCAGCCCGGCGCGGTGGAGTCGGAGCTGTTCGAGCACATCAGCGACGCCAAGTACCGCGAGCAGATGGAGCAGCTCAAGACCCAGATGAGCTTCCTCCGGGCCGAGGACATCGCCGACACGGTGCTGTTCGCGCTGAAGGCGCCGGCGCACGTCAACGTCGCCGAGGTCTTCGTGCTTCCGACGAACCAGCCCTGGTAGGCCGCAGGCGCTGGCCGCAGCGCTCGCGAGGAACAGGCAAGGATGCGCGAGGAATCGCAAAGGGATTCCCGCGCTGCGTTCCTAGACTGAGGCCATCCTTTCGAGCACGAGAGGACCTCATCCCACCACCCTTTCAGGAGATTTACCATGTCCGGAATCCAAGCCAAAGTCGTCGCCATCACGGGCGCCTCGAGCGGCATCGGCGAAGCCACCGCGCGCCTTCTGGCCGCGCGCGGCGCGCAGGTCGTGCTGGGCGCGCGCCGCACCGGAAGGCTCGAGGCCATTGCCGCCGACATCGAGCGCGCAGGCGGGCGGGCGCGCATCCGCGCGCTCGACGTGACGCGGCGCGACGACGTCGAGGCCTTCCTCGCCTTCGCCGAGCGCGAATTCGGCCGCATCGACGTCGTGGTCAACAACGCCGGCGTGATGCCGCTGTCCGCGCTCGAGGAAGCCAAGGTCGACGAGTGGGACCGCATGATCGACGTGAACATCCGCGGCGTGCTGCACGGCATCGCCGCCGCCCTGCCGCGCATGCGCGCGCAGAAGAGCGGGCAGTTCGTCAACATCGCCTCGATCGGCGCGCACACGGTGTCGCCCACGGCCGCGGTCTACTGCGCCACCAAGTTCGCGGTGCGCGCGATCTCGGAGGGCCTGCGCCAGGAGGTCGGCGGCGACATCCGCGTGACCGTGATCTCGCCCGGCGTGACCGAGTCGGAACTCGCCGACAGCATCTCCGACGCCGGGGCGCGCGAGGCGATGCGCGACTTCCGCCGGATCGCCATCGCGCCCGAAGCGATCGCGCGCGCCGTGGCCTTTGCGATCGAGCAGCCGGCCGACGTGGACACGAGCGAGATCATCGTGCGCCCCACCGCCAGCCCCTACTGAGGCCACCGCGCCGGCCCGGGACGCCGACGTTGACAGGCGCGCCGAACTGCGGGACAAGATCGACCGGTGAAGATCCCACACGTTCTCCAGGCCGGCGCGCTGTCGCTGGCGCTGCTCGGCCCGGCGGTCGCCGCGCCGAAGGCCCCGCCGGCGTTCGGCGACTATCCGACCCGCGCGAGCGACCGGCCGCATGCCGGCCCGCGCCCGCCGCTGCGGCTGACCACCCGCACCGCGCGGCGGTACACCACGGTCATCCACAACGCCTACAAGGAACCGCCCGATTTCGCGGGCCACCTGCGGGTCGCGATCTGGGGCTGCGGCACCGATTGCCGGAACATCGCCGTGCTCGACCAGAACACGGGGCGCGCGTTCACCTTTCCCGACGTCAATTCCATTTCGGGCGCGATGGGCAACAGCGACGAGCGCGTGGACTACCGGGTCGACAGCCGGCTGCTGATCGTGTCGGGCAGCTTCGACAACGAGCGCGTCGAGCGCAAGTTCTACTATCTCTGGACCGGCGATCGCCTGCGGCGCATCTTCTCCGAGCCGCTGAAGATCGAGGCCGACAGGCCCTAGCCGTCCGCGCGGCGGTCCTCCGCCGCCGGGAGGGTGCCTCGCCGGCGCCTGGTGGCGAGGTACATCGCCGTGGTGCCCGCGGATGCGTGGCCGAGGTTCTTCTGCACCACCTGGATCGGCAGCGGCGCCTGGCCGTCGCGGCCGCGCAGCGCATGCGCGCCGTGCGTGTGGCGCAGCCAGTGCGTGCTCGCCTTCCTCAGCTGCTGCGCCTCCGCGCCGTCGAGCCGTTCGGCGGCGCGCGCCAGAAAGGCCTTGATCGCCTGGTACAGGCCCGAGGCCGACCAGGCCACGGGCCGCAGCTCGGCATCGAAGCGCGCGAGCACCGGCACGCCGGCGTTCTGCGGCGCGCTCACGTCGCGGTCGAGGCCGTGCCGTGCGAGTTCGTCGCCGAGCTCCTCGACCAGCGCGGCCGGCACCGGCAGCTGGCGGCGGCGTGCACCGCTGCCGCCGACCGACAGCACCCAGCCCGCCGCGGTCGCGCCGCCGGCGGGCGCGAGGTCCTGGCAGCGCAGGCGCGTGACCTCCGACAGGCGCAGCCCGGTGGCATAGAGCCAGCGCATCGCGCGGCGCAGCCGGCGCCCGGCCTGGGTGTCGGCATGCTGGCGCAGCATCGCCTCGACGTGGTCCCATTGCGCGAAGCTCAGCATGCGGCGGGCGCCGAGCGGTTCGGTCCGGTCCGGCGGCAGCGGCAGCGCCGCGAAGGGATTGGCCAGCACGTAGCCCTCGCGCACGAGGAAGTCGAACAGGCTGCGCAGGATGATCAGCGACTGGCGCAGCGCCACCGGCGTGAGCGGGCCTTCGAGCGGCCGCCACGCGGGCGACCAGCGCTGGTGATGGCGCGGTCCGCACCATGCAGGCGGCGGATCGGCGAGGAACGCGCGGTAGGCCTGCGCGTCCTCGGGCGCGAGCGAGGACAGCGCCTCGCGGCGTTCGAGCACCGCCCAGAGCAGCAGCCGCTCGGCTTCGCGGCGGTACGAGCGCTGCGTGGCCGAGAGCGCGCCGTCTGCCGGCTTGCCCTGGGCCGCGAGCCAGGCGGCGATCGCCGCGTGGTCGTCGGCCGCGTGCAGCCGGCACTGTTCGCGCGGCGCCCGGAAGCGGCCGGCGCGGCCGTCGAGGCCGGCGGGCAGCACGAACTTCTCGAACGGCAGCAGCGCGGTCGCGGCCGGCACCACGGCCGCGAGCGCAGCGGCGCTCATCCGCGCGCGCGGCTGCGCCGCATGCGCCCCGATGCGCAGGCCCAGCACCTGCTCGTTGGCATGCAGCCATTCGAGGACGCGCGCGGCCTTGAGCTCGCCCACGCCGGGCACCTGCACCCACCAGCGCGCGCCGGCGCGGTTGATGCGCGCGACCAGGGCATCGAGCGTCGCGAGCCCGGCGCGCTCGAGCCGCTCGGCCAGCGCCGGATGCAGCCAGGCGGCGACGCTGTCGCCGGGCCGCGGGTCCTGGGCGACGAGGTTCTCGAGCCAGCGCAGCGCCTCGAGCTGGCGCGCGATCACGCGCGCGCGCCGCGAGGGCTGCGCGCCGCCGCCCTGCCCTGCGCGGGCCTGCGGATAGGCGGCCTCGTAGGCCTCGACCTGCTCCGCCTCGGAGAATTCCTCGAGCCCGCGCGACGCGGCGAACTCGGCCAGGCTCGGCAGCGCGGGCGCGGCGTTGAAGCGCTCGGGGTCGAGCAGGATCAGGCGCGCGGTGCCGGGCTTGTGCTCGCGCCGCGCGGCGGCGGCGAAGGCGTCGCGGATCCAGGCGATGGTGCGCCGCACCGTGCGCAGGTCGACGTGCTCGCCTTCGAGGCGCAGGTAGCGCTCCCAGCTGGCGCGCTCGTCGACGCCCTGCGCGAGCGCCCGCATGAACGCGAAATGGCCGCGGTGGAGCTTGCGCGGCGCCGGCTTCTTCACGTGGCGGGGTTGGAATCGCCGCCGAGGCGCTGCCAGAACTTCCACCAGGGGCGCGGCGGAACTGGCAGGTCGGGCGGCAGCTGCTGCAGGTTGCTGATCCGGATGCGCTGGCGCAGCTCGACCTCGAGCGCATGCGCCACGCCGTAGGCCTCGCGCTCGCCGCGCGAGGCGCGCGAGCGCCACATCACGGCCAGCTGCTCGAGCTCGGCGTCGCCGAGGCTTTCGAGTTCTTCGCGGCTGGGCACCGAGGGACGGCTCATGGGTGCTCCGGCCATGCGCGGGCCGTCCGGGCGCTGCGGGGCCCGGCGGCACTCCGTTCGGGTCCTGTCGGCAGGCGCAGGTCGGATATCCACTTCGAGGTCATTCTGGTTCGTTGTTCTTCCATGCGGTCGGGGTTGGATGCTAGCGGCGCCGGATGCCGCACTGCAGCGATGGCCCCGCCTCATTTGCGACATTGTGCAATCGCATAATCATCAATGAAGATTCTAGATGATTTGTAGGGCCAATCGGAGAAGCCGGGCGCACGGATACGTGCAAGTCGTTGATACGGTTGGCTTTTTTCGCCGCTTGGACGCCGGCCGGCGCGTTGGTTCGCGCAGTTGTGGACGCTTCCGCAGACGGCCGATGCAATTCCGCCGCTAAGTACCTGTGGGTGTTGGAGAACGCCGCGGGACACAAGGCAGGCGCCGTGATGTTTACGCCCGCCTTCCGCGCTGGAACGACGATGTTCTCGCCGAACAGCGCCGCGGAAGAGGGAAACGGCTGGCTCGAAACCACCCTCCCCTCTTCCGCCGCGGGGCCCGGCGAAATCCCAACGGCTCTCACATCAGCCGAGCATCTGCACCTTCTGCAGCGCTTCGGTGAGCGCTTTCATGAGCGACTCCGACGGCGGCTCGGCCGCCACGCTCGGCAGCAGCGTGAGCGTCACGCTGCCGTCGACCGCGCGCACGCACGACCCCAGCGCCCTGCCCTCGCTCTGGATCGCGATCTTCTGCGGCTTGGCGCCCGGCTCGTTGCCCAGCAGCCGCGCCACCACGACCGCGGGCAGCAGCTTCTGGCCGCGGACCTTCTCGGCACGCTTGAGCACGCTGCGCCGGTCCTGGTCGAGGGCCGCGTTGAGCTGCTCGGCATGGCGGTACTGGATCTCGAGCGGGCTGCGGAAGCACTCGACCACCGCCGACGGCAGCTGCGCCACGATCAGGGCCTTGCGCACCCAGGTGTGGCTCACGCCCAGCTTCTCGGCCATCTGGCGCTGGGTCGGGAACAGCTGCTCCTCGAGCGCGCGCTGGTACATCACGCCCTGCTCGTAGGGCGAGAGGTCGGCGCGCTCGCGGTTCTCGCGGTCCATGGCGGCGAACAGCTCGGCGTCGCCGAGCTCGTCGACCCAGATCGCCGCGAGCACCGGGATGCCCAGCTCCAGGCAGGCGCGATGCCGCCGGTGGCCGAACACCAGTTCGTAGCGGCCCGGCTCGTCCGGCAGCGCACGCACGAGGATCGGCTGGACGTTGCCGCCGGCCTGTTCGATGTCGGCCTTGAGACCGGCGAACTCGGCGGTCTCGAACGAGGCCGCATGCCGGTTGGCCCAGCGCGAGACGCGGATCGACTTCGGGTCCAGCTTGCGCGTGGGGGTCGAGCCGTCGTACTGGCGCAGCCGCTCGCGCAGGGTCGCGAGCTCGCCCTCCACCGCCTGCATCTGGCCGCGGAACGCGAGCATCTGGCCGGGTCCGGTGCGCGGTGCGAACTGGCCCGTCTGGGCCGGTGGAAACCTGGTTTCCACGGGCGCGGCCGCGGGCAAGACCGGCGGCGCCATGGCCGGCGCAGCGGCCGGCTGCGGGCTCGCGGCCGCGGGCGGCTCGGGAATCGACAGGCCTGCGGTCAGGGCTTCGAGACGCTTGCGGGTACTAGCCATTGAAACCTCCATGACGCTGGAAACCTGGTTTCCACGCGGATGGCGTGGGGCAGATCAGGATCGGGCGGGCCGCCGCAGCCGCGCCGGCTTCGGCTGGAAACCTGGTTTCCACGGCCGGGCGCAGCCGAGGCCGGCGGGCCGGCGCGTGCGCCCTGCCCCGGTCCGGCCCGAAGCGGCAGGGGCTGGAAACCTGGTTTCCAGCCGGTGCCGTCGCGGCGAAGGAAAGAAGCGCGTCGAGCCTCATTGCGCCTCCGTCCGGTCGGCCCAGCTGCTCACCACCGACTGCTCGACGAGGTCGACGAAGGCGTCGTAGGCATCGGCCGCGCGCTTGTACGTCTTGGCCGCTCCTTCGTATTTCTGCACGTCGTAGACGGTCGCGAACTCGGCCGCCTTGTTGCTCGTGACGCTGGTCTTCGGGATTTCCACCGGCAGCGTGTATTCGCCGTAGGTGGCCTGGATCCACTGCCGCACGGCCGGCGTGGCCGGGTCGCTCGGGTCGACGCGGCTCAGCAGCACGTGGAGGAAGTCGAAGGCCTTGCCGGCGCGCTCGCCGCTCTGCGCGTCGAGGTTGGCGCCCAGGTCGGCCAGCAGCGACCAGAACTGCGCCGACGAGGCGAAGTCCAGGCCCGAGGGCGGTACCGGCACCACGATGCCGTTGGCCGCCCACAGCCCGTTGATCGTCACATAGGACAGCGACGGCGGCGTGTCGATGATGATCACGTCGTAGATGTCGCGCACGCTCTCGAGGCCGGCATTGAGCACGTCCCAGAACTTCGCGCCCGGCTCCTGCATCTGGCGCGCGGGCAGCGCGAACTCGGCCGAGAACAGGAAGGGCGCGGCCGCCACGAGGTCGAGGCCGTCCCAGTAGGTCGAGCGGATCGCGTAGCGGATGTCGGACTGGCTGCCGTCGCACAGCGGCGCGATGGTCATGTCCTCGCTGATCTCGGCTTCGGGCAGCAGGCCGTGCAGCGTGGTCAGCGAACCCTGGGGGTCGGTGTCGATCGCCAGCACCCGGTGGCCGCGCAGGCTCAGGCCCTGGGCGAGCACCATCGCGGTCGTGGTCTTGGCGACGCCGCCCTTGAAGTTGCCGACCGCGATGGTGAAGGCCTTCTTGCCCGCGGGCCGCATCTTGTCCGCGCGGTAGGTGCGGGTCCAGGTCCGCAGTTCGGTGAGTTCGAAATTACGCTTGCCGCCGGCCGGCGTCAGGCGGCCGCTCGGCAGGTCGTCCTTGGTGATGCGGTAGGCGACATGCGCCTTGTCGACGCCGCACAGCGCGGCGAGCTGCGCGGTAGAGTAGATCGGCGGGATCTTGCGCGCCTCGGGCGCGAGCAGGCGGCCGCGGATCTGCTCGACCATCGAGCCGGCCCGCGTGGCCAGCGCGGCGATCCGCTGCATGTCGATGCGCGCACGCGCGGGCGTGTCGAGCGGAACGGGAAGAGGGGGCGTGGAAACCTGGTTTCCACTGGTGGCCGGGGTGGGCGACGCCATAGAAGTGAGCCTTATTAGACGGAATCCGGCCATTCTATGGGAATCCGTCGAATGAACAAGATCCGTGAAGAGCACCCTCGCCAAAGCGCATTCTGATGTGAGAAGCGTTGGGGAACAAGGTGAGAAGAATTGGGAATGCGGCCCAGGCGCAGGGCCGGAAGGGTCACGCAATTGCCACGGAAGGCGCTCCGGCGCCCCGGCCGGCGGCCGTGGCAGGGCAGGATCGGGGTTCCGGCGCGGGTTGCCGCGGGTTGCGGGGCGTGGCGGCGGCCCTGCGCCCCTTGTCCACTCACGTCAAATCCCAGCCGTCATCACGTCAAGGCGCCTCAAATCCCTCTGCCTCTCACATTCAATCCCATCGGATCTCACATTCATTCCCAGCGCCACTCACAGTTTCGCACCCAAGTCCTTTTCGGCATTGAGGAAAACGGATCGTCAACTCTTCAATTCCCCAAGTGTTCTCTTTCAAGTACTCAAGACACCTCGTCGGCGCTTCTGTGAATTGACCCATTCACAAATCCGGGGCATCATGTGAAGCCACCGATCCCCGAAAGAAACTCCATGGAAGAGGGCGAAGCGCCGCGGCCCCCGCCACCCAAGCCTCCGGTCGTCGCCGACGAGCAGAGCGTGGCCAAGGCCAACGAGGCCATCGCGATACGCCCCAAGCGCGGCCGCCTCACGCTGCTGTCGCGCCGCATCTACAACGCGCTGCTCTACCACTCGCAGCGGCAAGGCGTCGACGAGCCGGTCTACAAGCTCGCGCTGAGCGAGCTGATCGGCGACGCCCGCTTCAATTCCAACAACACCGAGCTGCTCAAGTCCCATCTGCGCGACATGCAGGCGACGACCATCGAATGGTCGACCAGCGGGGCGGGGCTCAAGCGCTGGGTCTCCTCGCAGTTGCTGGGCACCGTCTCGATCGAGGAGCAGGGCAGGGGGCGGCCCTGCACCATCACCTGGCGCTATCCCGAGGAGATCCGCGAGCGCCTGGTCAAGCCGCACCAGTACACGCGCGTGCTGCTCGAGATCAGCGCCCAGATGCGCAGCTATCCGGCGGCCGTGCTCTACGAGATCGGCGCGCGCTACCT
Source organism: uncultured Variovorax sp. (assembly GCA_966095775.1). GTDB lineage: Bacteria > Pseudomonadota > Gammaproteobacteria > Burkholderiales > Burkholderiaceae_C > Variovorax. The sequence goes on from CBHTTS010000035.1 coordinate 17,386, forward strand.
GACCTCGCCGAGCCGGCTGTCGATGCGCGAGGACGTGCTCTGGTGGGCGGCGGTGCTGACCGGGCGCAGCGACATCACCGAGGTCGACTACCGCTTCCTCAAGCGCGACGTGATCAGCAAGGCGCTGGCCGAGATCGAGGCGCTGTGCGAGGACTTCAGCCTCGAGCTGATCGAGCACAAGCGCGGCCGGCGGATCGAGGAGATCCAGTTCCGCGTGGTGCCGAAGGTGCAGCAGCGCCTCGGCGCCTCGGAGGACCCGAGCCGCAACGTCTTCGACCTCGAGCTGGTCGCCAGGCTGGTCGCGCTCGGCCTCAAGCAGGACGAGGCGCAGGACCTCTACGCGACGACCGACGAAGGCCAGCTGCGCGCCACGCTCGAGCACGTGGCGCAGCGGCTGCGCAGCCAGGCGCTGCCGACGCTCAAGTCGCCGGCCGCCTATTTCAAGGATGCGCTCAAGAAGGGCTATGCGGGCGTCAAGGGCGCGCCCGAGCCGTCGGCGCCGGGCGGCTTGCCGTCGCCGTCCGCGAACCGCGCCGCGCCCGCGCTCGACAGCCAGGACCGGATGCACCGCATCCGCGAACTCTGGGAGAACGACCGCATGCAGAAGGCGAGGGCGCTCTACCAGGAGATGCCCGAGGCCATGCAGGCCGAGATGCGCACCCGCTTCGAGCAGGAGCGGCTGGGCGCCATCGCCGCGCCGATCGCGCGCGCCTGGCGCCGCGACGGGCCCGCCAGCCGCATCGCCGGCACCACCTTCCACCGCTGGCTGGCGCAGGCGACCTGGCCCGAGGAGCCTTCCGACCGCGTGCTGCTGGACTTCGCGCTGGCCCAGGGCGTGGCGGGCATGTAGCGCCCGCCGCCGCGCCCGGAGCTCTCATGTGAGCGCTCGCCTCTCTGGCGCAGCAGGCGGGATGGACTCAGGCGTAGGCGCGCTGGGTGCCGCCGAGCTGGAATACGCGCACCACCTGCGACAGGCTGCCCGCCTGTTCCTGCAGCGAGGCCGCGGCGGCGGCGGCCTGTTCGACCAGCGCGGCGTTCTGCTGCGTCACCTGGTCCATCTGCGTGATCGCCTGGTTGATCTGCTCGATGCCGGTGGTCTGCTCCTGCGTCGCGGCCGAGATCTCGCCCATGATGTCGGTCACGCGCTGCACGCTGGTCACGATCTCCTCCATCGTCCGGCCGGCCTCGGCCACCTGCTGGCTGCCGGCCTCGACCTTGCCGACGGAATCGTCGATCAGCCCCTTGATCTCCTTGGCCGCCGCGGCCGAGCGCTGCGCCAGGCTTCGGACCTCCGAGGCCACGACCGCGAAGCCGCGGCCCTGCTCGCCCGCGCGCGCGGCCTCGACCGCCGCGTTGAGCGCGAGGATGTTGGTCTGGAACGCGATGCCGTCGATCACGCCGATGATGTCGACGATCTTGCGCGACGAGCTGTTGATCGAGTCCATGGTGTCGACCACCTTGTTCACCACGCTGCCGCCGCGCACCGCCACTTCCGAGGCCGACACGGCGAGCTGGTTGGCCTGGCGGGCGTTGTCGGCGTTCTGCTTGACGGTGGAGGTGAGCTCCTCCATCGATGCCGCCGTCTGCTCCAGCGAGCTGGCCTGCTGCTCGGTGCGCGAGGACAGGTCCTGGTTGCCCGAGGCGATCTGGCTCGAGGCCGTCGCGATGGTGTCGGTGCCGTTGCGCACCTCGCCCACCACCTTGTGCAGGCTGTCGTTCATGGTCTTGAGCGCGGCCAGCAACTGGCCGACCTCGTCCTGAGAGTCTGCCCTCACTTCCGTGCTGAGGTCGCCGGCCGCGACCTTCTGCGCCAGCTCGACCGCGCCGCGCATCGGGTGCACGATGCCGACCGTCAGCCGCCAGGCGAACAGCGCACCGAGCAGCACCGCCACCGCCGACAGCACGATCAGCATCAGCCGCGCGCTGCGGTGGTTCTGCCGGATCTCCTGGGCCATCTGGTCGATCTGCGCGCGCTGCGCCTCGGCGATCTGCTGCACCGCGTCCTTGTAGACCACGAGCGCGGCTTGGTAGTGGGTGTCGGCGAGCTTGCCGGCGCCGGCCGGGTCGCCGGCCGCCTTGAGCTTGTTGATGGTCCCGAGGTGCTCGAGCACCAGCTTGCGCGCGTCGGCCACGGCCTGGAACAGCTTGCGCTCCTCGGGGGCGGTCAGGAGCTTCTCCATCTGCTGCTGCACCGGGTTGATCGAGGCCACGCCCTCGCCGAGGTGCTTCTTGAAGTAGGCCTCGTTCTCCGGGTCGGTCGCCTTCGCGAGGCCGAACGAGTGCACGATGCTCGGCCCGAGCAGGTTGGCCCACTTGTTGGCGAGCCGTTCCTTGACCAGCGCCTCCTCGACCATCGCGGAGGTCGAGGCCGCCACCGCGTTGAGCCGGAGGATGCCGATGCCGGCAATGAACGCCATGAGCAGCAGCATGGCCGCGAAACCGCCGCCGAGGCGGACACCGATCTTGAGATTCCTGAGATTCATCGCTTTGCTTTCACGGGAGAGGAGAAGACGCATGGACCGAGGCCCCCGCACGCGCGGGCGCCGCCGCACTGAGCCATGCGACGGCCCGGTGCACATCCGGGATATCGGCAGCCGGTGTGCGAACTTGAAGGCGAAGCGATGAAAGACCGGCGCGCGGGCTCAGCCGCCGCCGGGCGGCGCGACGGCGGGCGCCGCCGTCGCAGGTGCATGCCACAGCGCCACGGGCAGCCGCTCGTCGAGCCAGTCCATGCGCCAGGCGAGCGCGGCGAGCGCGAGCACCAGCACGGCCGCCGCGGCGGCGCCGACGGCGCCATGGCGCTCGCGGTAGGGATCGGGCGCCAGCGCGCGGCGCGCGCCCGGCGGCACGCGGGCGGTCTGCGAGAGCATGCCGCCCAGGCGCACGTTGATCTTCATGCGGCCATTGATGGCCCATCCGCTCGCATCCAGGATCGGGCCCAGGCTGCGCTGGCGCAGCTTGAGCCAGGCGATCAGCATGCTCGGGCCCGAGATCGCGAGCACGATGCCCAGCAGCGCGACCGGGATCCACTGGCCCAGGTCGACGAACTTGCCGAAGATCGCCACCAGCACCGCGCTGATGCTGCCGAGCGCCACGCCGATGGCCGCCACCGTGCCCACGTCGATGCGCCCGGCCTGGCGCGGCACCGCGCCGGGTGCCTTGGCCGCGGCGCCGGGCTGGTCGGCGGTGGTCAGGCGGGTCGCGAAGCTCGTGAGCGTGCCCTGGCCCACCGCCTCCTGCGCGGCCGCGCGCTTGGCCACCTGCTCCTCGATCAGGCGCACGAACTTCTTGTACGGCGCGAAGAAGGCCTGCGCCACGCTGGTCGGGTTCTCGATCAGCTTGGTGATGGTCGCGTCCCAGTCGCGGCCCTCGCGGTCGTAGAACACGCCGTTGCGCCCGACGAAGAGGAAGTCGACGTCGCCCGCCGTGAAGGCCGCGACGATGCTCATCTTCTCGCCCTGGCGCGTGCAGTCGCAGTACGCGAGGCAGGTCTTGGCCAGGCCCGCGAGCACCGCGTGCCGCGCCGTGTCCTGCACCCGCACCGTGAGCTCGCAGCTGCGGCCGTCGAGGTAGAGCGTGCCGGCCTGGAAGATCGCGCCCTCGCGCCGGTAGAAGGCCTTGAAGGAGACGAAGTTCTCGAGCAGCAGCACGAGGTCGCGCTGCAGCCGGATCAGCTTCTCGAGGTCGACCAGCAGCGCGTTGTGCGCCTGCGCCGCCTCTTCCTCCTGCAGCAGCGCGAACACCGCCGCGCGCGTGGCGAGCAGCGCGTCGAGCCGCGCGGCCCCGAGCGCGGCGGTCCATCCGTCGGGCCGCTTCGCCATCAGCGCCTGCAGCGGCGCGAGGCGCGCGCGCAGCGCATGCCATTCGCCCTCGGCGAGTTCCTCGCGCGCGCCCAGCAGCGGCGCCACCGCATGCGCGCGGAAGGCGGCGACCGCATCGGCCCAGGCCGGGTTGAGGCCGGTGCCGGCGAGCGGCAGCACGCAGCGCGGCGTCACCGGCGCGAGCGGCAGGTCGGCGATCGGCGCGGCCTGCAGGTCGAGCCGGTGGTGGCCGAGCGCGTCGTAGGCCTCGGCCGAAGGATTGAGCGCCGCGACCGCCTGCGCGTCGAACGCGGCGACGCGGCAGCGCGCGAAGAAGTCGTCGATCTTGGCCTGCACCTTCGCGCAGGCATCGGCCGCGGCGAGCGTGGCCTCGCCCAGCGGCATCAGCGCCGTGTCGGCCGCATCGATGCGCGCATGCCAGTCGCGCGCGGCCTGCGCCTCGGCGAAGAAGGCCTCGGCGCGCGCGCGGTCCACGCCGGGCGTCTCGCCGTGGCGGTCGGGCACGCTGCCGTGGGTGCGGATGATCTCGGCCAGGGTCTCGCGCGCGGCCGCGTCGTCCCCGGCGGTGGCGGGCGTGATCACGCCGTCGCCGTTGAAGCGCATGGCCGCGAGCAGCGCATCGCGGTCGGCAATGTCGGCGAGCGTGAGCGTGCCGGCCTCGGGCTTGCCCTGGATCTGCAGCAGCCGCTGCGCCTCCTCGCGCAGGCGCGCACCCGCGGGCCGCGCGACGTCGAGGTCGTCGAGCGCGAGCACGTCGCTGCGCCGCAGCAGCACGCCGGGGTCGCGCAGCCGCTCGCAGACCCATTCGCAGGCCGCGACCACCTCGGGCGGGCGCACGCGGCCGTCCTTGTCGGCATCGATCAGGTCCAGCGTGCGGCTGTCGAAGTCGATCCCGCGCGTCGGGCAGGCGAGCGCCACCCAGAGCTTCTGGTCGAGCTCGGCGATGCGCGCGATGTCCTCGCCGCTGCGAAAGAGCACCTGGTCGGTGCCGCCGGCGCGCATGAACTGCCAGCGGTGCGGCGTGCGCGGCGCGGCGGCTTCGTTCTCCGTTCCGGACGCCATGCGGTCAGACGCTGAGCTTGCGGTGCGCCCCCATGTCCTGGGGCGGCGTGCCGGTCACGGCGGCCTTGGCCATCTTGTAGAGCTGCACCATCTTGCTGTCGTCCACGTCCCAGTACTCGGCCTCGAGCACGCTGACCGCGAGCAGGCCCAGGTTCGGATCGTCCGGACCGCCCGGGAACCAGGCCTTCGCGGCGGTGTTGAACAGCGCCTTCTTGCGCGCCGGGTCGTCGTCGAGCCGGGCCTGCCCCGAGATCGAGACGTAGCTGTCGGCGTCGGTGTTGGCATAGGCCACGTTGACCACCGGGTCGCCCGCGACGTGGCGCGCGATGTCGCCGTCCTTCGGCACGAAGAAGTACAGCGTCGCGACCGCGTCCACGTCCTGGTTCTGCGTGGTCAGCGGATGGCTGTGCAACTGGCCGTCGGCGTGGCGGTGCGTGAGCATGCCGAAGCGGGTGTCCTTGATCAGCTCCCAGAGCTTGCGGTGTTCGGCGGCGGTGGCGGCGGTGGTGGGCGTCGTCATGTCGGTCACTCCTGTGGTAACGAGAGGAATGACACGACCCTAAGCCCGCCCGCGCGGCGCGCATGAGGACAGACGGCGCACAGCCATGTGGTCTTGCGCCGACAGGTGGAGGGGGCGATGTACCAGCACCGTTAGCGTATTTTCAGAGGCGCGTGCGGCCGCGCGGGCGAGCGCCGCTCAGTGCGGCTTCGCGCGGCCCCGCGCGAGTGCGGCAAGCTTCTTCCGCGCGCTGTGCAGCAGCCCCGTCCGCTCGCTGCCCGGCCGTGCGCGGGTATCGCCGGGCGCGATGATCTCGAGGGCCGAGGCGGAAGCGAGCTTGGCCGCCAGCGCCTCGCCCGGCGCGAGGCGCTCGAAGCGCGCGCCCGAGATCACATGCACCTGAAGATGGCGGTGCAGCGTCTTCGAGAGCTTGCGGCAGGCCTCGGCCATCGCGGCCTCGTCGGGCATCAGCTCGCCGTGCACCACCAGGACCTCGACCACGCCCTGCGCGTCTTCCCCGAGCACGAAGGCGCGCACGACCGCGTGCTTGAACTTGGCGCGCAGCATCGCGCGGATCGGCTCGGCTGCGGCGAAGGACTTGAGCGCGATGGCGCGCAGCTCGCGGTAGAACACGAACGAACGGTTCAGCTGCACGGTCGCCGGCGCCTCGTCCGCGGCCGGCTGCTTCGACAGCATGCCGCTCGCGACCAGGTGCTCGAGCGTGCCCTCGGCTTCGGGCGCCGCGAGCTTCGCGCGGCGCGCCAGCTCGTCCACCGGCACGGGCGCGTCGGGCGCGGCATAGAGGACCTGCAGCAGCTTCTGCACGGTGGGGGAGAGGAGGAAGTCTGCGGCGCTCACGGGGCTTGCGGCTCCTTCGGTGGTCAGGCGGGGAAAAAGGCCCGGATTATCGGCGCGGCGCGCGGGCACGCGGCTTGCCGCATGGGAAAGGCGCCGCCTTCCGGCGCGGGATTCCGCCGCACCACACACGCCATGACCCAAGCCTTTACCGTCGCCGACCTGCATCTGCACCGGCATGTGACCGAGATCCATGCCGTGCCCGCATCGAAGTTCGCGGCCTGCACGGTGAAGTCGGTCGATGCCGAGCACGATGCGTACCGCTCCTGCATCTGGTGCTTCGCGCTCGACGGCTCGGACGCGCGGCAGCTCACCCGCGGGCCGGGCCTGGACCGGTCGCCGCAGTGGTCCCCCGACGGCAGCCGGCTGGCCTTCATCTCGACGCGCGGCGGGCTGGCGCAGGTGTTCCTGATCGCGCGCGACGGCGGCGAGGCGCGCCAGCTCGGCCGGCTGCCGCAGGGCGTGTCGGACCTGCGCTGGACGCCGGGCGGCGACGCGCTCGTGGTCAGCGCCGCGGTCGCGGTCGATCCCGAGCGCCGCGGCGCGCGCGCCGGCGGCGAGGCGCCGGCGCAGAAGCGCTGCCAGCCCGAGATCGCCTGGCGGCTGCCCTACAAGGAAGACGGCGTGGGCTATCTGCTGGGCCGCGAGTTCCACCTGTTCCGCCTCGACGCGGCGTCGGGCCGCCACACGCAGCTCACCGACGGCGCGTTCGACGTGTTGGCCTTCGACATCGCCTGCGACGGACGGATCGCCTACGCCCGCACGCGCGAAGGCCGCTTTGCGCACTGCAACGACCTCTGGACCTGCGAGGCCGACGGCGCGCGGCCGCGCCGCCTCACGCGCGACCATGCGATCGTGATGCAGCCGCACTGGTCGCCCGATGCGCGGTCCATCGCCTTCACCGGCGCGGTCGAGGAGGGCGATGCCGAGCCGGTGCTCTGGCTGCTGCAGGTCGACAGCGGCAGCGTGCGCGCGCTGTGCGCGCAGACGGTCGACGTGGCCGACCCGGTCTCGCTGCAATGGGAGCCAAGCGGCGACTGCCTGGTCTTCAGCCGCGCGTTCCACGGCCGCCACCAGATCGTGAGCCTGCGCGTGGCCGACGAGTCGCTCACCGTGCTCGCGGCCGGCGACCGCCAGATGGGCGCCTTCCAGGCCACGCCGGCCTACTTGGCCTACACGGTGGACCATCCCTCGCAGCCGAGCGAGCTCTGGGCCATGCGGCGCGGCGCGCCCGCGCACGATGCGCACGAGCGCCGGCTCAGCGATCTCAACCGCTGGTGGCATGCGCGCGCGCCGATCGATGCGCGCATGCTCGCCTTCGAGGTGCCCGACGGCGAGGGCGGCAGCGAGCGCGTCGAAGGCTGGCTGATCCGCGCCCGCGGAAGCACCGGCGCGCAGCCGCTGCTGTGCGACGTGCACGGCGGCCCCGCGAGCTACGCGCTGCTCGACTACGACACCAACGTGTTCTGGCAGGTGCTGTGCGCGAAGGGCTGGTCGGTGCTGGCCCTGAATGCGGTCGGCTCGGCGAGCTACGGCCGCGCTTTCTGCCGCCGGCTCGCCGGCCACTGGGGCGCGTACGACCTGCCGCAGTACGCCGCCGCCATCGCGCAGCTGCGCGCGCAGGGCCTCTGCGACGACCGGCTCGCGATCTCCGGCAAGTCCTACGGCGGCTTCCTGAGCGCCTATGCGACCGGCAACCTGGACCTGTTCCGGGCCGCGGTGGTGATGGCGCCGGTCGGCAACATCGAGACCCATTTCGGCACCTCCGACGGCGGCTATTACGCGGACCCCTTCTACATGGCGAGCCAGCCCGTCTTCGACCGCCGGATCGCGCGTGCGCTCTCGCCGCTGCAGCACATCGAGCGCTCCCGCACGCCGACGCTGTTCATGCAGGGCAAGGACGACGAGCGCTGCCCCCGATGCCAGTCCGAGGAGCTGTTCGTGAGCCTCTGCCGCGCGGGCGAGACGCCCGCCGAGATGGTGCTGTACCCCGGCGAGACCCACGGCTTCCTCGCGGGCGGCGCGCCCTCGTGCCGCGAGGACGCCGCGGGCCGCATCGTCGACTGGATCGAGCGCCATGCGCTCGGGTCCGGCGCGGGCACGCGGCCCGCCTCGACCGGGCCGCAGGACAGGGACGGCTGACCATGTGCATCGAGACGCTGAGGGAGCTTTCCGCCGGCACCCGGCCGCAGACCTTCTCGTCCGGCCGGATGATCGACGAGCTGCGGGTGCTGCGCGCCGCCGGCCTCGTCGCGGTGCTGGTGCTGCGCGCCGGCCCGTCGGAACCGAGGGAGGTGGCGCGCTTCCTCGCCATCACGCCCGCGGGCTACCGCGCCCTCCGGACCTGCCTCGCGCCGGGCGACGAGCCGACGGACCGCGTTGGGTGCTGAGGACGGGCGGCGGCAGAACTTGCGGCAGTTCTTGCGCCGTCCATCCGGCAGGGCAGGGCGAGACAGGGCGGGTCCTGGCTCAGCCGATCACCCGCGTCCCGGTGGCGTCCAGGCGCGGCGGCGTCTCGAAGGTGTGGAAGGGCGCGGGCGAGGGCACTTCCCACTCGAGTCCCTCGGCGCCTTCCCACGGCTTCGCGGGCGCGGGCCGGCCGTGCTTCCTCATCGCGGGCAGCACGATGAAGAACACGAAGTAGGCCTGCGCGAGGCCGAAGGCGAAGGCGCCGATGCTCGCGATGTGGTTGAAGTCGGCGAACTGCATCGGATAGTCGGCATAGCGGCGCGGCATGCCCGCGAGGCCGAGGAAGTGCAGCGGGAAGAAGCCCACGTTGAAGCTCACGATCGAGACCCAGAAGTGGATCTGGCCGCGCAGCTCGTCGTACATCACGCCGGTCCACTTGGGCGACCAGTAGTAGTAGCCCGCGAACATCGCGAACAGCGAGCCCGCCACCAGCACGTAGTGGAAGTGCGCCACCACGTAGTGCGTGTCGTGCACCTGGATGTCGATCGGCGAGACCGAGAGGATCACGCCGCTCAGGCCGCCGATCGAGAACACGAAGATGAAGCCGAGCGCGAACAGCATCGGCGTCTCGAGCGTCAGCGAGGACTGCCACATGGTCGCGATCCAGTTGAACACCTTCACCGCGGTGGGCACCGCCACCAGCATCGTGGCGTACATGAAGAACAGCTGCCCGGTCACCGGCATGCCGGTGGTGAACATGTGGTGCGCCCAGACGATGAACGACAGGATCGCGATCGAGCTGGTCGCGTACACCATGGAGGCGTAGCCGAACAGGCGCTTGCGCGAGAAGGCGGGCACGACCTGGCTGATGATGCCGAAGGCCGGCAGGATCATGATGTAGACCTCGGGGTGGCCGAAGAACCAGAAGATGTGCTGGTACATCACCGGGTCGCCGCCGCCGGCGGGGTTGAAGAAGCTGGTGCCGAAGTGGCGGTCGGTCAGCGTCA
>CBHTTS010000036.1:0-26851 GCA_966095775.1 uncultured Variovorax sp.
ACCGCGTTGATGCCCATCATCGCGTAGGCGATCTCGGCATCGAGCTTGTCGAACAGCGGCTCGCCCAGGCCCGCGGGCATGCCGGTGGCCGTGACGCGCAGCCGCGCGCCGCAGGAATCGCCGGCCTTGCGCAGCCGGTCCATGTAGGCCTCGAGCTCGCTCACGTCGGCGACCGGCGCGAAGAACGGGTTGTTCGGCACGTGGTCCCAGCTCTCGAACGGGATCGCGATCTCGCCGATCTGGGTCATGCAGCCGCGGAACGCGATGCCGTGCTTCTCGGCCAGCCACTTCTTCGCGACCGCGCCGGCCGCGACCATCGGCGCCGTGAGCCGCGCCGAGGAGCGCCCGCCGCCGCGCGGATCGCGGATGCCGTACTTCTTCCAGTAGCTGTAGTCGGCGTGGCCGGGGCGGAACTGCTGCGCGATCTGCCCGTAGTCCTTGCTGCGCTGGTCGGTGTTCTGGATCAAGAGCGCGATCGGCGTGCCGGTGGTGCGGCCTTCGTAGACGCCCGAGAGGATCTGCACCGCATCGGGCTCGTTGCGCTGCGTGACGTGGCGGCTGGTACCGGGGCGGCGGCGGTCGAGGTCGCCCTGGATGTCGGCTTCGCTGAGCGCCAGCCCCGGCGGGCAGCCGTCGATCACGCAGCCGATGGCCGGGCCGTGCGACTCGCCGAAATTGGTGACCGCGAAGAGAGTTCCGAAGGTGTTGCCGCTCATGGGGAAGGATTATCCCCACAAAGCGCAGACCCTCAGCCGGGTGCGTCTTCCGTGCGCCTGGCCAGCGCGCCGAGCTGCAGCTCGATCGCGAACAGCCGCTCGTTCAGCACGGCCGTCTGCAGCCTTATCGCCTCGATGATCGCCCTCGCCTGCGGGTCCGGCGTGTTCTCGGCCAGCTCCGCCAGGTCATGCAGCTTCTTGCGCAGTTCGTTGCTCATGGAAGGCTCCGGTCGTGGAGCCGCCAGTATGGGTGCTCGACGCCGCGCGGGCAATGCGCGCCGCTCAGCCCGCCTGCGCGAGCCAGCGGCCGAGCTTGTCGACCGCGCCGGTCCAGCCGTGGCGGTGCCCGTCGCGCGCGGCCTCGTCGAAGAACTGCTCGTGCAGCAGCACCAGCTCGCAGCCCTGGCCGTCGGGCGCGAGGCGCACGGTCACGCGCGACACGCGCTCCGGCGTGCTGCGCCAGGCCCAGCTGAAGACCAGCTTGCGCTCCGGCACGATCTCGAGGTAGGTGCCGCTCACGTCGTGCGTCTCGCCGTCGGCCGCGCGCATCGTCACGCGGAAGCGCCCGCCCACGCGCAGGTCGACCTCGGCGAGCGGCACCTCGACGATCTCGTCGGGACCGAACCAGGCCTTCAGCGCTTCCGGCTGGGTCCACGCGCGCCAGACTTTTTCGCAGCCGACGGGGTAGTGCCGGCGGAGCGTGAGCGAGGGGCGTTCGGCGGCGGCAGGTTTTTCCATTCGGTCTCCTCTTGCTGGTAGAGAAAGCGCGCCAGTGCATCGAGGCGCCCGTTCCAGAACTTCTCGTAGCGCGACAACCACACGGCAGCCTCCTGCATCGGCCGAGGCGAGAGCTCGCAGCGCACGACCCGGCCCGCCTTCGTGCGCGAGATCAGGCCGGCCTCCTCGAGCACGCGCAGGTGCTTCATGAAGCCGGTCAGCGACATGCCGTGCGGCTCGGCGAGCTCGGTCACGCTGAGGCTGCGCTCGCCGAGGGTCTCGAGCACCGCGCGGCGCGTCGGGTCCGCCAGCGCGGCGAACACCGCGTCGAGGGTGGCTGTGTCTTCCGAGTGAACCATAAGGTTAAGTATCAAGCCGGGCGGCGTCGGCGTCAAGCCGCGCTCAGGCGGCCACGAACGCGCCGCTGAGCATCAGCGCCGCGAACAGCGCCGCCACCGCGCGCCACGAGGCCGGGCGCGCCTCCACCCAGCGGTAGAGCAGCTGCGCGGCCGCCACCGAGAGCGCGAAGGTCGCCGCCAGGCCGAGCGCGTCGATCCAGGCCGCATGCGGGCCCAGCGCGGCGACCAGCGCATTGGTCGCGAGCAGCACCGGGAAGTGGATCAGGAACAGCGAGTACGAGATCCGCCCGAGCCGCTGCAGCGGCAGCGCGAAGTCGGGCCGGCCCGCGAGCGAGAGCCAGCCGCGGCGCTGCGCGAGCGCGATCAGCAGCGCGCTCACGAGCGCGAGCGCGATGCGGCTGCGCCAGTCGATCGCCAGCGCGCCCGCGCCCATGAGCGCCAGCAGCGCGACCGCGCTCAGCCAGGTGCTCGCGCGCGTGGCGCGGCCGATCCAGAACACCAGCATGCCGAGCCCGTAGGCGCCGAAGAAGTAGAAGGCCGTGTCGTCGAGATCGGCGTACCGGTTGAAGAGCGCGAGCGAGGCCACGGCGAGCGCCAGCACCAGCGCGACCGCGAGCCACCGCCCGCCCGCGGGCGCGCGCCGCCAGAAGGCCGGCAGGCTCACGAGCGCGAGCGCCAGCACGAAGAGCTGGAAGTCGATCGCCACGTACCAGACGCCGGTGGAGAGCGACTCGTAGTCGAACAGGTCCTGCAGCAGCAGTCCGTGCGCGAGCAACTGGCCAATGCTGGGCGCGGCCGGCACGTCCTCGGTGCCGAGCCAGGGCCGCACGAGCGCCGCCACCAGCACGCAGACCGTGAGCGCCGCGAGGTACGGCATCACCAGCCGGCCATAGCGCTGCAGGATGCGCGCCGCGGGCGAGCGGTCGGCGCGCAGCACGCCGTCGGGCGCGAGGCTGGCGGCCGCGAGGAAGCCCGCGATCACGAGGAACACCTGCACCGCGAGCCGGCCGTCGTCGGCGAGCCAGCCGAAGAAGCCCGGCGCCACGGCGAACGCGCCGGCCGGCATGACGCCGTAGCGCGCCAGGTGGTGGCCCACGATCAGCGAGCAGGCCACGCCCTTGGCGATGTCGAGCAGCGGCATGCGCCCGCGCGCGGCGGGTGGCGCGGCGGACGCCGCGAGGCGCGCCGGGTTCAAAGCGCGAGCCGCTGCCTGGCTTCCTGGTATTCGCGCTTCAGCTTCTCGATGTAGGCGGCGGCGGTCGAGACCTCGGTCACGGCGCCGATGCCCTGCCCCGAGCCCCAGATGTCCTTCCAGGCCTTGGCCTTGCTGCCTTCGCCGCCGCTGAAGTTCATGGTCTTCACGTCGCCTTCGGGCAGGTTGGCCGGGTCCATGCCGGCCTTGACGATGCTGGGCGCGAGGTAGTTGCCGTGCACGCCGGTGAAGAGGTTCGAATAGACGATGTCGTCAGAGGTGCCGTCGACGATCGCCTGCTTGTACTCGTCGCTCGCACGCGCCTCCTCGGTCGCGATGAAGGCGGTGCCGATGTAGGCGAAGTCGGCGCCCATGGCCTGGGCCGCGAGCACCGCGCCGCCGTTGGCGATCGAGCCCGACAGCGCGAGCGGGCCGTCGAACCACTGGCGGATCTCCTGCACCAGCGCGAACGGGCTCTTGACGCCCGCGTGGCCGCCGGCGCCGGCCGCCACCGCGATGATGCCGTCGGCGCCCTTCTCGATCGCCTTCTGCGCGAACTTGTTGTTGATCACGTCGTGCAGCGTCACGCCGCCGTAGCTGTGCACCGCGTCGTTCACGTCGGTGCGCGCGCCGAGCGAGGTGATGACGATCGGCACCTTGTACTTCACGACCATCTCCATGTCGTGCTCGAGCCGGTCGTTGCTCTTGTGCACGATCTGGTTGATGGCGAACGGCGCCGCGGGCCGGTCGGGGTTGGCCTTGTTGTAGGCCGCGAGCTCCTCGGTGATCTCGGCCAGCCAGTCCTCGAGCTGCGCCGCGGGGCGCGCGTTGAGCGCGGGCATCGAGCCGACCACGCCGGCCTTGCACTGGGCGACCACGAGCTTCGGGTTGCTGATGATGAAGAGCGGCGAGCCGATGATCGGCAGCGGCAGGTTGGCGAGGACCGGCGGGAGCTTGGACATGTTGCTTGTCTCTGGAAGTTTGTGGAATGCGGGGTCGGACAACCGAACGCGGAAGGAAGACGAAAGTGACGCAGGGGTCGCAGAAGAGACCGGAACCGAATTCTGGTTTTTCTCTTGCGACTTCGGCGTAACCTTCGCGACCTCCGCGTCCGGAAGTCCGCGTTCAGAACGCGTCGAGCGCCAGTGCCGTCACGCTCTCGGCGCCCTCGACGATGCTGTCGCGCAGCCCCGGCACCTTGCAGAGGATGTGCTCGGCGTAGAAGCGCGCGGTGGCGATCTTGGCCTGCATGAAGTCGACGTCGACGCTGCGCGCGGCGAGCTCGCGCGCGATGATCAGCGAGCGCGCGAGCTGCCAGCCCGCCACGAGGTTGCCCGCGAGCATCAGGTAGGGCACGCTGCCCGCGAACACCGCGTTCGGCGAGGCCTTGGTCTGGCCCGCGACGAAATCCACCACCTCGAGGAAGGCCTCGCGCGCGGCCTTGAGCCGCCGGTGCATCGCGGCCGCGGCCGGATCGTCGAGCCGCGAGAGCTCGACCTCGGTGGTCTCGATCTGGGCCGCGATCGCCTTCGCGGTCTGGCCGCCGTCGCGCGCGGTCTTGCGGCCCACGAGGTCGTTGGCCTGGATCGCGGTCGTGCCTTCGTAGATCGTGAGGATCTTCGCGTCGCGGTAGTACTGCGCGGCGCCGGTCTCCTCGATGAAGCCCATGCCGCCGTGCACCTGCACGCCCAGCGAGGTGACCTCGAGGCTCATCTCGGTGCTGTAGCCCTTCACGAGCGGCACCATGAATTCGTAGAAGGCCTGGTTCTGCTTGCGCGTCTCGGCGTCGGGATGGTGGTGCGCGGCGTCGTAGGCCGCGGCCGCCACGCTCGCCATCGCGCGGCAGCCCTCGGTGTAGGCGCGCATGGTCATGAGCATGCGCTTCACGTCGGGGTGGTGGATGATGGGCGCGCTGGCGGCGATCGAGCCGTCGACCGGACGGCTCTGCACGCGCTCCCGCGCGTAGGCCACCGCATGCTGGTACGCGCGCTCGGCGATCGCGATGCCCTGCACGCCGACCGCGTAGCGCGCCGCGTTCATCATGATGAACATGTACTCGAGGCCACGGTTCTCCTGGCCGACGAGGTAACCCACCGCCCCGCCGTGGTCGCCGTACTGGAGCACGGCCGTCGGCGAGGCCTTGATGCCCATCTTGTGCTCGATGCTCACGCAGTGCACGTCGTTGCGCGCGCCGAGCGAACCATCCTCGTTCACGAGGAACTTCGGCACCACGAACAGGCTGATGCCCTTCACGCCTTCCGGCGCGCCGGCCACGCGCGCGAGCACGAGGTGCACGATGTTCTCGGCCATGTCGTGCTCGCCGTAGGTGATGAAGATCTTGGTGCCGAAGACCTTGTAGCTGCCGTCGGGCTGCGGCTCGGCGCGGCTGCGCACGAGCGCGAGGTCGCTGCCCGCCTGCGGCTCGGTGAGGTTCATCGTGCCGGTCCACTGGCCGCTCACGAGCTTCTCGAGGTAGGTCGCCTTGAGTTCGTCGGAGCCGGCGGTCAGCAGCGCCTCGATCGCGCCGTCGCTGAGCAGCGGGCAGAGCGCGAAGCTCATGTTGGCCGCGTTGAGCATCTCGCCGCAGGCCGCGCCGATGGTCTTGGGCAGGCCCTGGCCGCCGAAGTCCACCGGATGCTGCAGCCCCTGCCAGCCGCCGGCCGTGTACTGCGCGAAGGCTTCCTTGAAGCCCCTGGTGGTGGTCACGGCGCCGTCCTTGAAGGACGAAGGCTCGCGGTCGCCCGCGACGTTGAGCGGCGCGATCACGTCCTGGTTGAAGCGCGCGCATTCCTCGAGCACGGCCTGGGCGGTCTCGAGGCCCGCGTCCTCGAAGCCGGGCAGCCGGGCGATCTCGCCGATGTCGGCCAGGTGCTCGATGTCGAACAGCATGTCCTTGAGGGGGGCGGTGTAGCTCATGGTCTTGTCTCCAGATACGGCGGATGCGAAAAGGGCATCGCGAACGATGCCCCTTCGGCGCGATGCTCGGCGGCCCCTTACAGCGCCTTGGTCAGTTCCGGCACGGCCGTGAACAGGTCGGCCACGAGGCCGTAGTCGGCGACCGAGAAGATCGGCGCCTCCTCGTCCTTGTTGATCGCGACGATGACCTTCGAGTCCTTCATGCCGGCCAGGTGCTGGATCGCGCCCGAGATGCCCGCGGCGATGTAGAGCTGCGGCGCGACGATCTTGCCGGTCTGGCCGACCTGCCAGTCGTTCGGCGCGTAGCCGGCATCGACCGCGGCGCGGCTCGCGCCCAGGCCCGCGTTGAGCTTGTCGGCCAGCGGCGTCATGACTTCGGTGAACTTCTCGGCGCTGCCCAGCGCGCGGCCGCCCGAGACGATGATCTTCGCGGCCGTGAGTTCGGGCCGGTCGCTCTTCGTGACCTCGCGGCCCACGAAGCTCGACTTGCCGCTGTCGGCCACGCCCGCCACGGTCTCGACCGAGGCGCTGCCGCCGGTGGCGGCCGCGGCGTCGAAGCCGGTGGTGCGCACCGTGATCACCTTGACGGCGTCGCTGCTCTGCACGGTGGCGATCGCGTTGCCGGCGTAGATCGGGCGCTCGAAGGTGTCGGGGCTCTCGACCTTGGTGATGTCGCTGATCTGCGCGACGTCGAGCTTGGCGGCCACGCGCGGCGCGACGTTCTTGCCGTTGGCGGTCGAGGGGAAGACGATATGGCTGTAGTTCGAGGCGATGGCCAGCACCTGCGCCGCCACGTTCTCGGCGAGGTTCTCGGCCAGGCTCGGGCTGTCGGCGGCGATGACCTTGGAGACGCCCGCGATCTGGGCGGCGGCCTTGGCGGCCTCGGCGGCGTCGGCGCCGGCCACGAGCACGTGGACGTCGCCACCGCAGGCGAGCGCGGCGGTCACGGTGTTGAGGGTGGCCGGCTTGATGCTGGCGTGGTCGTGTTCGGCAATAACAAGTGCGGTCATGTCGTTCCTTAGATCACCTTGGCTTCGTTCTTGAGCTTGTCCACCAGCGTGGCGACGTCGGGCACCTTGATGCCGGCGCCGCGCTTGGGCGGCTCGCTGACCTTGAGGGTCTTCAGGCGCGGCTTGACGTCCACGCCCAGGTCCTCGGGCTTGAAGGTGTCGAGCTGCTTCTTCTTGGCCTTCATGATGTTCGGCAGCGTCACGTAGCGCGGCTCGTTGAGGCGCAGGTCGGTGGTGATCACGGCCGGCAGCGTCAGCGCGACGGTCTCGAGGCCGCCGTCGACTTCACGCGTCACCGTGGCCTTGCCGTCGGCGACCTCGACCTTCGAGGCGAAGGTGGCCTGCGGCAGGTCGGCCAGCGCGGCGAGCATCTGGCCGGTCTGGTTGGCGTCGTCGTCGATCGCCTGCTTGCCGAGGATCACGAGCTGGGGCTGCTCCTTCTCGACCAGCGCCTTGAGCAGCTTGGCCACGGCCAGCGGCTGGAGTTCTTCCGAGGTCTCGACCAGGATGCCGCGGTCGGCGCCGATGGCCATCGCGGTGCGCAGGGTCTCCTGGCACTTGGCGTCGCCGCACGAGACGGCGACCACCTCGGTGACCACGCCCTTCTCCTTGAGCCGGACGGCTTCCTCGACGGCGATCTCGTCGAAGGGGTTCATGCTCATCTTGACATTGGCGATGTCCACCCCGGTGCCGTCGCTCTTGACACGCACCTTGACGTTGTAATCGACGACCCGTTTGACAGGCACTAGAACCTTCATTGACTTGACTCCATTGGGATTGCAAAAAGGGGGCTTCGAGAGCAACCGATCATTCTAGGGTCCGACCCCAGCCGTCTCCGCATCCGTTCCGTTCAGTACTGCAGTGCAGCAAAAAAGAACGGTCGTGCTTTTTCGAGATTATAAGGGAGTGCCGGAGGGCCGGGCCCGTCAGCCGGCAAAGATTTTGCAGCGCCCCGGCGCGTCGGCGCGCGCCATCGGGCGGCACGGGCCTGCACGCAAATCGACAGCCGGCGCCCTCCTGCGGTGCGCGGAACGGCGGCCATGCCGCGATCTGCCGCCAATTTCCGGGTTTTCGCCGATATCTGGGCTGGCACGCAACCTGCAAGATGAAGACTGTCGACAGATGACAGTCGATCCTGGAGATCCAATGGAAACAGCAGAACGCAGCATCCCGGACGTACGCGGCGGCGCCCGCCCACCCATGACGCCCGCGGAGCGGCAGGTCCGGCAGGACCTGGCAGCCGCCTACCGGCTCGTCGCCCTCTACGGGATGGACGACAGCATCTACACCCACATCTCCGCGCGCGTGCCCGGCACCACGGACCAGTTCCTGATCAATCCCTTCGGCATGCTGTTCCGGGACATCACGGCGTCCTCGCTGGTGAAGATCGACCTGGACGGCCACATCGTCGAGCCCTCCGACCACGACGTGAACCCCGCGGGCTTCACGATCCACAGCGCGGTGCACGCCGCGCGCCACGACGCCGTCTGCGTGTTGCACACCCATACCGTCGCCGGCGTGGCGGTGTCCTCGCTCGCCGGCGGGCTGCAGCCCTGCAACCAGTGGGCGCTGCAGTTCCACAACCGCGTGACCTACCACGACTTCGAAGGCATCGCGCTCGACCACGAGGAGCGCGAGCGCCTGGTCGCCGACCTCGGCCCGACCTCGCGCGCGCTGATCCTGCGCAACCACGGCCTGGTCACGCTGGGCCGCAGCGTGGCCGAGGCCTTCATCCTCATGCACAACCTGGAGCGCGCCTGCCGCGTGCAGGTCGCGATCCAGGGCACCGGCCAGGCCGTGCACCCGGTGCCCGAGGAGGTCT
Organism: uncultured Variovorax sp.; assembly: GCA_966095775.1. GTDB lineage: Bacteria > Pseudomonadota > Gammaproteobacteria > Burkholderiales > Burkholderiaceae_C > Variovorax. The sequence continues at coordinate 8,733 of CBHTTS010000036.1, forward strand.
GCGAGCTCACCGCGCGCCAGTACGAGAGCGGCGACACCAACCGCCTGGCCTCGGCGCCCCACGACCCCTACGCCCGCGAATGGCGCGCGCTCCTTCAGCGCCTGGCCCCGGCCAGCCCGACCTCCTTCCGCGACTGAGATTCACCCGTTCCTCACTGCCCTCCCCACTTCGAAAGGTCCGCACCGATGAAACGCCGCAACCTGATCCAAGCCGGCTCCGCCGCCCTCGGCCTGTCCATCGCCGGGGTGCCCCTGTACAGCCTGGCGCAGGCCAGGAAGGGTGTCGTCAACGTGCTGGTCCAGCCCGAGCCGCCCGGCCTGATGATGGGCATCGTGCAGAACGGCCCCACGCAGCTGATCGCCGGCAACATCTACGAAGGCCTGCTGCGCTACAACGAGAAGCTCGAGCCCCAGCCGCAGCTCGCCACCTCCTGGACCGTGAGCCCGGACAGCAAGACCTACGTCTTCAAGCTCAAGCCCAACGTCAAGTGGCACGACGGCAAGCCCTTCACCGCCGACGACGTGGTGTTCTCGTGCGACGTGTTCCTGCGCAAGACGCACGCGCGCTTCCGCGCCAGCCTGGCGCAGGTGGAATCGATCAAGGCGCTGGATCCGCTCACGGTGGAGTTCAAGCTCAAGCAGCCCTTCGGCCCCTTCATGGGCATCTTCGAGAACGGCACCATGCCGATGGTGCCCAAGCACATCTACGAAGGCACCGACTTCGCGACCAACCCCGCCAACGCCACGCCGATCGGCACGGGCCCGCTCAAGTTCAAGGAATGGGTCAAGGGCTCCTACATCCACCTGGTGGCGAACGAGAACTACCACCAGCCGGGCGCCGTGGGCGTGGAGAGCGTGTATTTCCACGTGATCCCCGACGCGGCCGCGCGCGCCGCCGCGTTCGAGTCGGGCAAGGTCGACATCGCGCCGGGCGGCACGGTGGAGTACTTCGACGTGGGCCGCCTGGCCAAGCTGCCGGGCGCGGCCGTGACCACCAAGGGCTGGGAGTTCTTCGCGCCGCACAGCTGGCTGTGGATGAACAACCGCACGGCGCCCATGAACAACGTGAAGTTCCGCCAGGCCGTGTGGACCGCCATCGACCGCGAGGCCATGGCCAAGGTCGCCTGGTACGGCTACGCCAAGCCGGCCACGGGCCCGTTCAACAGCCACATCGCCTACGCCAGCGACGCCGTGACGAAGTACCCGCGCGACCTCGCCAAGGCCAAGAAGCTGATCGCCGAATCGGGCTACAAGGGCGAGACGCTGCGCCTGCTGCCGCTGCCCTACGGCGAGTCCTGGCAGCGCCAGGCCGAGATCGTGCGCCAGAACCTCACGCAGGCCGGCATCAAGATCGAGATGGTCGCCACCGACGTGGCGGGCTGGAACCAGCGCAACAGCGAGTGGGACTTCGACCTTGCCTTCACCTACGTCTACCAGTACGGCGACCCGGCGCTGGGCGTGAGCCGCAACTACACCAGCGACAACATCGCCAAGGGCTCGCCCTTCAACAACGTGGCGGGCTACACCAACCCCAAGGTCGACGAGCTGTTCGCCGCCGGCGCGCGCGAGAGCGACCCGGCCAAGCGCCGCGCGATCTACCTCGAAGTGCAGAAGCTGCTGGTCGACGAGGTGCCCGTGGCCTGGCTGCACGAGATCAACTTCCCGACGCTGTACCGCAGCAAGATCCAGAACGTGGTGTCTTCCGGCATCGGCCTGAACGACAGCCTGGGCCGCGTCAAGCTGGCCTGACCTTTCTCCCCCGCATGCGGCGCCGGGCCCACGGGCCGGGCCACCGCATGCCCGAACCGAGCTTGCCATGAAACGACTGCAGTTCATGTCCGTGCGCCTGCTGCAGGGCCTGCTGGCCCTGCTGGTGATCGCCACCGTCAACTTCCTGCTGGTTCGCGCGGCGCCGGGCGATCCGGTGTCCGTCATGGCCGGCGAGGCCGGCGCGTCCGACGCGCAGTTCGTGGCCCAGCTGCGCCAGCAGTTCGGCCTCGACCAGCCGCTGCCCGTGCAGCTCGGCAACTACGTGGGCCACGTGCTCAGGCTGGACCTGGGCTTCTCCTACCGCCAGCAGCAGCCCGTGGTCGACCTGATCCTCGATCGGCTGCCCGCCACGCTGCTGCTGACGGGCACGGCCTTCGGGCTCTCGCTGCTGTTCGGCATCGTGCTGGGCGCGCTCGCCAGCCGCAACGCGGGCAAGTGGCAGGACAGCCTCATCACCGTGGTCGCGCTGGTCTTCTACGCCACGCCGCTCTACTGGCTGGCGATGATGGCGGTGCTGCTGTTCACGGTGCACCTCGACCTGCTGCCCGCCTTCGGCTTCTTCACCGTGGGCGCGGACCTCACGGGCCTCGACAAGGCGCTGGACATCGCCAGGCACCTGATCCTGCCCTCGCTCACGCTGGCGCTGTTCTACATGGCGGTCTATGCGCGCATGACGCGCGCCTCCATGCTCGAAGTGGCGCAGATGGACTTCGTGAAGACCGCGCGCGCCAAGGGCGTGGCGCCCGGGCGCATCCAGCGCAGGCACATCCTGCGCAACGCGCTGCTGCCGGTGGTCACGCTCGCCGGCATCCAGGCCGGCGGCATGATCGGCGGCGCCGTGCTCACCGAGACGGTGTTCGCCTGGCCCGGCATCGGCCGGCTGATGTTCGACGCGCTGCTGCAGCGCGACTACAACCTGCTGCTCGGCTGCTTCCTGTTCACCGCGGCCATGGCCGTGCTGTTCAACCTGATCACCGACTTCGTCTACACGCTCGTCGATCCCCGCATCGAGCTGAGCTGAGCCAAGGAGCCCTTCATGCAAAGCAAATTCTGGCGGCGCTTCCGCCGCAACAAGGGCGCGGTCTTCGGCCTGATCGTGCTGATGCTGGTGGCGCTGGTCACGGCCCTGGGCCCTTTCGTCGCGCAGAACAACCCCTGGGACATGGTCGGCACGCCCTTCGCGGCACCGATGGCGGAACAGGGCCTGGTGCTGGGCACCGACACCATGGGCCGCGACATCCTGTCGGGCATCGTCACCGGCGCGCGGGTCTCGCTGCTGATCGGCGTGGTGTCCACCGTGGTCTCGCTGCTGATCGGCGTGAGCATCGGCGCCGTCTCGGGCTACTTCGGCGGCTGGATCGACGCCACGCTGATGCGCTTCACCGAGCTGTTCCAGGCCATCCCGAGCTTCGCGCTGGCCATCGTGCTGGTGGCGATCTTCCAGCCCTCGGTGCAGTCGATCGTCACCGCCATCGCGATCGTCTCGTGGCCGCCGGTGGCGCGGCTGGTGCGCAGCGAGTTCCTGACGTTGCGCCAGCGCGACTTCGTGGCCGCGGCGCAGCTGGCGGGCCAGTCGACGCCGCGCATCATCCTCACGCAGATCCTGCCCAACGCCGCCTCGCCCATCGTGGTGATGGCCTCGCTGATGGTGGCCACGGCCATCCTGCTCGAGTCCAGCCTGAGCTTCCTCGGCCTGGGCGACCCGAACCAGATGAGCTGGGGCTACATGGTCGGCTCGGCGCGCACGGTGCTGCGCCAGGCCTGGTGGATGGCGGTGTTCCCGGGCGTGGCGATCCTGCTCACGGTGCTCGCGCTGAACCTGGTCGGCGAAGGGCTGAACGACGGCCTCAACGCACGCGCCGACGGGAGGGGCAAATGAAAATGGAAAAGCTCGTCCTTCCCGTGCTCGACGTCCAGGGTCTGGACATCCGCCTGCCCCCGGGCGCAGACCGCGAACTGGCGGTGCGCGGCGCCTCGCTGCAGCTGCTGCCGGGCCAGACGCTGTGCGTGGTCGGCGAATCGGGCTCCGGCAAGTCAATGATCGCCAACGCCATCATGGGCCTGCTGCCGCGGCCGCACGTGGAGGCCGTGGCCGGCCGCATCCTCTTCGACGGCCAGGACCTGCTGCGGCTCGACGAGGCGCAGCTTCGCACGCTGCGCGGCCGGCGCATCGGCATGGTGTTCCAGGAGCCGATGACGGCGCTGAACCCGGTGATGCGCATCGGCGAGCAGATCGCCGAGGTGTTCGACGCCCACATGAAGCTCTCGGCCGCGCAGAAGCGCGAGCGCATCCTCGCGGCGCTGGCCGACGTGGGCCTGCCCGAGCCCGAGGTGCTGATCGACAGCTATCCGTTCCGCCTCTCGGGCGGGCAGCGCCAGCGCGTGATGATCGCCTGCGCGCTGGTGCTGGAGCCGGCGCTGCTGATCTGCGACGAACCCACCACCGCACTCGACGTGACCACGCAGGCGCAGATCCTGAAGCTGATCCGCGAGCTGCAGCAGCGCAAGGGCACGGCGGTGCTGTTCATCACGCACGACTTCGGCGTGGTCTCCGAGATCGCCGACCAGGTGGTCGTGATGCAGACGGGCGAGGTGGTCGAGGCCGGCCCGGCCGCGGCCGTGCTGGCCCGGCCGCAGCACGCCTACACGCGCAAGCTCATCGCCGCGATCCCCAACGGCCAGGTGCGCGCGCCGGCCAAGCAACGCCCCATCGAGCACGTGCTGCAGGTGCAGGAGCTGCGCAAGACCTACGTGACCGGCGGCGGCCTGTTCAGCAAGGGCCGCCGGGTGGAAGCGGCCAAGGGCCTGTCGTTCGAGCTGCGCCGCGGCGAGACGCTGGGGCTGGTCGGCGAATCCGGCTCGGGCAAGTCGACCGTGGGCCGCTGCATCGTGGGCCTCGCGCCCTTCGACAGCGGCCGGGTGCTGTTCAAGGGCCGCGCGCTGCAGTCGGGCGCGCAGTTCCGGGCGCAGTCGCAAGGCAGGATCCAGATGGTGTTCCAGGACCCGTATGCCTCGCTGAACCCCCGCCACCGTATCGGCCCGGCCATCGCGGCCGGCCCGATCGCCCAGGGCGTGCCCAAGGCACAGGCCATGGCCCGCGCGATGGAACTGCTGGCGCTGGTGGGCCTCAAGCCCGACGCGGCGGAGCGCTTTCCGCACGAGTTCTCCGGCGGCCAGCGCCAGCGCATCGGCATCGCGCGCGCGCTGGCGATGGAGCCGCAGCTGCTGGTGGCCGACGAGCCGGTCTCGGCGCTCGACGTGTCGGTGCAGGCCCAGGTGCTGAAGCTCTTCGCCGAGGTGCGCGAGCGCTTCCAGCTGGCGATGGTGTTCATCACGCACGACCTGCGCGTGGCCGGCGAGATGTGCGACCACATCGCCGTGATGCAGCGCGGCGAGATCGTCGAGTACGGCGAGACCGCCAGGGTGCTGGCGAATCCGCAGCATGCGTACACGCGCACGCTGATCGAGGCGCAGCCGAGGCTCTCGGCGGCGGCGGCGGAACAGGCGGTGGCCGCATGACGCTCCACATCGCGCTGGTCTCGGACCAGATCGCCATGGACTACCTGCAGCCCGCGTTCCGCGAACGCTTTCCGCAGGCGCGGCTGCACCGCATCGACACCGAGGTGCAGGAGCTCGACGCGCTCGGCGAGATCGACACCGTGGTCTGCTGGTCGCCGCCGCCGGGGCTGCTCGCGCGCATGCCGCGCCTGCGGCTGGTGCAGTCGGTGGGCGCGGGCACCGACCACATCACGCGCGACCCCGCGCTTCCCGACGTGCCGGTGCGCCGCATCGTCGACCCGGACATGGCCGACGGCATGAACGCCTACGTGGCCTGGGCCGTGGTGCACGGCCAGCGCCACATGGGCGCCTACCTCGAGAGCCAGCGCCGCGCGGCCTGGGAGGAAGCGCCCATCGAGCCGCCCCGGCACCACCGCGTGGGCATTGCCGGCCTGGGCGTGCTGGGCCAGTCGGTCGCGCGGGCGCTGCTCGCCATCGGCTACCGTGTGCGCGGCTGGAGCCGCAGCGCCAAGAGCGACCTGCCCGCGGGCATCGAGGCCTTCCACGGCGATGCGGCGCGCGCCGAGTTCCTGGCCGGCTGCGACACGCTGGTGTGCCTGCTGCCGCTGACAGACGACACGCGCGGCATCCTAGACGCCGCGTTGTTCGCGCAACTGCCGCGCGGCGCGCGCCTCGTCAACGCGGGGCGCGGCGCCCACCTCGTGCAGGAAGACCTGCTCGCGGCACTGGAGAGCGGCCAACTTGCATCGGCCGTGCTGGACGCCTTCGTCGAGGAGCCGCTGCCCGCGGCCCACCCCTTCTGGCGCCATCCGCGCATCATCGTCACGCCCCACATCGCGACCCGCACCCGGCCCGAGGCCATCGCGCGGCAGACCCACGACAACCTGGCGCGCCTGTAGTCACCTGTCGGCGCCCACATTCAAAGAGGAATCCCATGGCAGAACCCCTCGGCACCGGCGACAAGGACGTCGCCACCCACCTGCATTCGTACACCAACCTGGCGGCGCTGCCGCAGACGCCGCCGCTGGTCATCGTCGAGGGCGACGGCATCCACGTCGTCGACGAGCAAGGCAGGCGCTACCTGGAGGCCATGTCGGGCCTGTGGTGCGCCTCGCTGGGCTTCTCCAACAAGCGCCTGGCCGCGGCCGGCGCGAAGGCACTGAACACCCTGCCTTACTACCACACCTTCAACCAGCGCACGAACGTGGCGGTGGCCGACCTGGCCGAGCGGCTGCTGGCGCTGGCGCCCGCGCCCATGGCGCGCGTGTTCTTCGCCAACTCGGGCTCCGAGGCCAACGACAGCGCGGTGAAGATGGTCTGGTACTACCACAACGCCATCGGCCAGCCGGAGCGCAAGAAGATCATCTCGCGGCGCAACGCCTACCACGGCGTGACCGTGGCCGCCGCCAGCATGGGCGGGCTCGACGGCAACCACCGCGACTTCGACCTGCCCATCGCCACCGCGCCCGCGCGCTTCCTGCACGTGGACTGCCCGCACCACTACCGCTATGCCGAACCCGGCGAGACGGAGCAGGACTTCTCCAGCCGCCTCGCGCAGCAGCTGGAGCAGACCATCCTGGCCGAAGGGCCCGAGACCGTGGCCGCCTTCATCGCCGAGCCGGTGATGGGCGCGGGCGGCGTGCTGGTGCCGCCGGCCGGCTACTTCGAGAAAGTGCAGGCCGTGCTGCGCAAGTACGGCGTGCTCATGATCGCCGACGAGGTGATCTGCGGCTTCGGCCGCACGGGCCACATGTTCGGCTCCACCACCTTCGGCATCCAGCCCGACATCCTGAGCTGCGCCAAGGCGCTGTCCTCGGGCTACGTGCCGATCTCGGCGGTCATGGTCAACGAGAAGGTGCACAGCGCCATCGCCGCCAACAGCGGCAGGCTCGGCAGCTTCGGCCACGGCTACACCTACTCGGGCCACCCGGTCGCCTGCGCGGTGGCGCTGGAGACGCTCAAGGTCTACGAGGACGAACGCATCCTCGACCATGTGCGCGAGATCGCCCCCGCCTTCCAGGCCGGGCTGCGCGCCTTCGCCGAACGGCCCTGGGTGGGGCACGTGCGCGGCGTCGGCCTGATCGGCGCCATCGAGCTCATGGCCGACAAGGCCGCACGCAAGCCCTTCGCCGCCGAGCGCAAGGCCGGCTACCGCTTCGCGGCGCTGGCGCTGGAGGAAGGCCTGATCGTGCGCGCCATGGGCGACAGCATCGGCCTGTGCCCGCCGCTGATCATCACGCGGGCCGAGCTCGACGACCTGTTCGCGCGCCTGGCGCGCGCCATGGACCGCTTCGAGAAGGAGCACTGAGATGCAGGCCTTCTTCTCCGACGACCAGCTGCTGCACGATCCGCAGCAGTACATGCGCGTGGGCCGCATCTGCAAGCCCGCCGACCTGCCCACGCGCGCCGAGGCCTTGATGGGAACGCTGGCCGCACGTGGCATCGCGGTCAGTGCGCCGCCGGATGCCGGGCGCGCCGCGCTCGAGCAGGTGCACAGCACGGACTATCTCGACTACCTGGAGACCGCGTTCGAGCGCTGGCGCAAGGTCGAAAGCTTCGGGCTGGAGCCGGGCATCGAGGTGCTGCCCAACATGTCGCCGCACGGACCGCGCGTGGGCCCCTGCCCTTCGCCCTCCATCCTGGCGCAGACAGGCTGGTACGTCGGCGACCTGTCATGCCCCATCGGTCCGAACACCTGGCGCTCCGTCCTGCGCTCGGCCCACGCCGCGCTGGCGGCGGCCGAGGCGGTGCGCGACGGCGCCCGCATCGCCTACGCGCTGTGCCGCCCCTCGGGCCATCATGCGCAGCGTGCGCGCGCGGCAGGCTTCTGCTACGTGAACAACAGCGCCATCGCGGCCGCCACGCTGCGCGGCCGCCATGCGCGCGTGGCCGTGCTCGACATCGACGCCCACCACGGCGACGGCACGCAGCAGATCTTCTACGAGCGCGGCGACGTGCTGACCGTCTCCACGCACGCCGACCCGTCCGGCTACTACCCCTGGTACACGGGCTACGCGCACGAGCGCGGCGCCGGCGAGGGCGAAGGCTGCAACCTGAACCTGCCGCTGGCGCACGGCAGCGGCAACGCCGAGTTCGCGCAGGCGCTGGACCAGGCCATCGCCGCCATCGAGCGCTTCCAGCCGCAGGCCCTGGTGCTGCCGCTGGGCTTCGACACCTACAAGGACGACCCGATCAGCGTGCTGAAGTTCGACATGGAGGCCTTCCGCCTCGCGGGCGAGCGCGTGCGCGCGCTGGGCCTGCCCACGGTCGTGGTGCAGGAGGGCGGCTACATGGTCGAGGCCATCGGCGCCGCGCTCGATGCGTTCCTGGAGGGGCTTCGCGCATGAGCGCTCCGGCGACGGCCTGCGGGGTGCCGGCGGCGATGCCGTCGCGGCCGGCATGAGCAGCGTGCGCGCCGCCGTTTCCCTCGCGCGCGGCGAGAACAGCGCGGAGGCCGCGGGGACGGGCATCGCGCTCTTCCTTTGCGCGCTGGTGCTGTTCGCCGCGTACGACGCCTTCGCCAAGCAGATGGTGGCCACGCATGCACCGGCCGTCGTCAACCTGGGCCGCTACAGCGCGATCGGCGCCATCGCGCTGGTGCTGCTGCTGCGCCACGGCGACCTGCGCCTGTGGCGCCAGCCGCACCAGAAGCTGCTGGCCGCGCGCAGCGTGGCGCTGGCCATCGTGGCCACCTGCTTCATGACGGCGCTCGTCACCATGCCGCTGGCCGAGGCCACCGCGATCTACTTCACCGCTCCGCTGATCATGGTCGCGCTGTCGCCCTGGCTGCTCGGCGAGCGCGTGGGCCGCGCGCAGTGGACGGCCGTGCTGCTGGGCTTCGTCGGCATGCTGTGCATCGTGCGGCCGGGCGGCAGCCTGCCGCTGGCGGGCACGCTGCTGATGGCGGTGTCGGCCGTCTGCTATGCGCTCTTCCAGGTGCTCACGCGCCGGCTCTCGGGGCTGGTGCCGGCGCCCGTCCAGTTCGCGCACATGGCGCTGGCCTGCCTGGTCATCACGAACCTGCCGGTGCTCTTCATGCCGCACGTCACGCTGCCGCCCTGGCCCGAGATGGCGCTGCTGGTCACCGGCGGCGCCGTCAGCGGCAGCGCCCAGCTGTTGCTGCTGGCCGCGTTCCGCCGCGTCGGCGCGGCCACGCTGGCGCCGCTGAACTACGTGCAGCTGCTGCTCGCGGTGCTGATCAGCACGCTGTGGTTCCGGCGCCCGCCCGATGCGCCGGCCCTGGCCGGCATGGCGCTGATCGCCCTGGCGGGCGTCTACCTGGCCCGCTCGGGCGGCGGCCGGCGCGAGGCGCCCGGCACGAAGGGGCCGGCATGATACGCACAAGAGATCGAGACAAGGAATTCCGATGACCACCCGCCGGCCCGAAGCCGCCACCCCTCCCGCGTTCTCGTCGATCCAGGTGCCCGACCTGGTCGGCGTGGTGGAGGCCCAACTGCAGCAAGCCATCCTGTCGGGCCGCATCGCGCCGGGCGACCGCATCGTCGAGGCCGAGCTGGCCCGGCAGATGGGCGTGAGCCGCGCGCCCGTGCGCGAGGCCGCGCGCCGCCTCGAAAGCCTGGGGCTGCTGATCTCGCGCCCGCGCCACGGCTTCGCGGTGCGCACGGTGTCGCCCAAGCAGGTCAACGACCTGTACGAGGTGCGCATCCAGCTCGAGCTGCTGGGCGCGTCGCTGGCCTGCACGCACGCCACCGACGCCGAGCTGGCCCAGCTCGACGCGCGCGTGGACGACATGGTGGCGCGCGCCGAGATCCTGTCCTCGCCCGAGCGCGTGGCGCTCGACCTGGACTTCCACTTCGCCATCAGCGCGCTGTCGGGCAACCACTACCTGCACCGGCTGTTCGACAACATGCAGACCGAGGTGCGCATGTTCCTCGCGCTCAGCGAGGACAGCTACGGCGACCTGAAGGCGCTGGCCGAGACCCACAGGCCCATCGCCAAGGCAATGATGGCGCGCGACGTCGATGCCGCCCAGCACGCCCTGCGCTACCACCTCGAGACCGCCAAGGACCACGTGCGCGGCCTCTTCACCAAAACCTGAGATGAATGCGCCGCCCCGCGTCGCCATGGTCAGCGGAGGCAACCGCGGCATCGGCCTGGCCATCGTGCGCGAACTGCTCGCGCACGGCTGGCGCGTGAGCGTGGGCACGCGCAGCGCCACCGACGCCTTCGACGGCCACGACCCGGCGCAGGTGCGCACCTATCGCTTCGACGCCGAGGACGCGCGCAGCGAGACCGACTGGGTGGCCGCGACCGTGCGCGACTTCGGCGGCATCGACGCGCTGGTGCACAACGCCGGCATCCTCAGCACGCGATCGGTCGTCGATGCGGACGACGCGGAGGTCGACCGGCTGCTGGAAGTCAACGTCAAGTCGCCGCTGCGCCTCACGCGCAAGGCCTGGGCGCACCTGCTCGCCGCGGACGAGGGCAAGGTGCTGGTGATGGCCTCGCTCGCCGCCAAGCGCGTGCGCACGGCCGATGCGTCCCTCTACGCGCTGAGCAAGGCGGCGGTGCTGTCGCTGGCCCACGGCATCCGGCACTGCGGCGCCGAATCGCGCGTGCGCTGCACCGCGCTGTGCCCGGGCTTCGTCGCCACCGACATGGCGGCCGCCCTGCCGCCCGCGCAGCAGCGGCAGGCCACGCGGCCCGAGGACGTGGCCCGCATCGCGCGCACGGTGCTCGAGCTGCCGGCCTCGGCCAGCGTCGCCGAGATCCCCATCAGCTGGACCGTCGAACCCCAATACTGAAAGCCCGACATGAAAGTCATCTACAGCGACCAGCACACCGGCCACGATCCGCAGCAGTTCATCGTGCGCGGGCGCATGAAGCGCAGCAACGAGCAGCCCGAGCGCGCGACGCTGCTGCTGAACGCCGCGCGCGCGCAGGGCCACGAGATCGTCGCGCCCGAGGACCACGGCCCGGGCCCGCGCGCCACCATCCACACGCCGCAGTACCTGCGCTTCCTGGAGACCGCCTGGGAGCGTTGGCAGCAGCTCGAAGGCGCCTCGGAGGAAGTCATTCCCAACGTGCACCCGTTCCCGGGCCAGCCCTTCACCTACCCCGACAGCCTGGTGGGCCAGGCCGGCTACCACATGGGCGACATGGCCTGCTCCATCGGCCGCCACACCTGGCATGCCGCGACGTGGTCGGCGCACGTGGCCACGCATGCCGCGCAGCTGGTGCTCGACGGCGAACGCGCGGCCTACGCGCTGTGCCGGCCGCCCGGCCACCATGCCTACGCCGACCGCGCCAACGGCTTCACCTACCTCAACAACGCGGCCATCGCGGCCCAGCACCTGCGCCAGAAGCACGACCGCGTGGCGATCCTCGACATCGACGTGCACCACGGCAACGGCACGCAGGGCATCTTCTGGCGCCGCAAGGACGTGCTGACGATCTCGCTGCACGGCGACCCGCACTTCTGCACGCCCTTCTTCACGGGCCATGCGCACGAGACCGGCGAAGGCGAAGGCCTGGGCTACAACCTCAACCTGCCGCTGGCGCGCGGCACGCAGGACGACGGCTTCCTCGCCGCGCTGGCGACCGCCCACGCGACCATCCGCGCCTTCGCGCCCGGCGCGCTCGTCGTGGCCCTGGGCCTGGACGCGCACGAGAACGACCCCTACCAGGCATTGGCCGTCAGCACGGCGGGCTTCGGCCGCATCCTCGGCGAGATCGCGCGCCTGGGGCTGCCCACGGTGCTGGTGCAGGAAGGCGGCTACCTGTCGGAGGACCTGGGCCGCAACCTCGCCAGCGCGCTCGGCGGCTTCGAGCAGGCGGCGTGATGACGCAGCAACTCGACGACGCCATCAAGGCGGCCCTGCCCGAGGCGGCGGTGCTGACCGCGCCGCCCGCTCCCGTCGCGACCGACTGGGCCGCCGACCTGCTGCAGCGCCTGTACGGCAAGCGCGGCCGGCTCAAGCCGCTCACCGGCGAGCGCGACGCCAACTTCCTGCTGGAGCCGGAAGACGGCGGCGCGCGCTGCATGCTCAAGCTCTCGCATCCCGACGAAGACCCGCTGGTCGCCGACTTCCAGACCCAGGCGCTTCTGCACCTCGCGCGCACCGATCCCGGCCTGCCGGTGCAGCGCCTGCTGCCGGACCGCCACGGCGCGGCCTCGGCGCGGGTCGAGGACGCGGAAGGCCGCACGCGCGTGGCGCGCCTCTTCAGCTACCTCGAAGGCCTGCCCATGCCCCAGGCGCCGCGCTCGGCGGCGCAGCGCACCAGCGTCGCGCGCATGCTCGCGCGGCTGGATCGGGCGCTGGCCGGCTTCGCGCATCCCGCCGGCGCCCGCGAACTGCCCTGGGACATCCAGCGCGCCGACCGCGTGCGGGCGCTGCTGGTGCACGTGGCCGATCCCGCCCGCCGCGCGCTGGCGGAATCGGCGCTCGACGGCTTCGTGCAGCGCACCCGACCCCGGCTGGCGGGGCTGCGCCGCCAGCCCATCCACAACGACTTCAACCTGTACAACCTGCTGGTCGATCCGGACGCGCCGGCGCGCGTGGCCGGCATCCTCGACTTCGGCGACATGGTGCATGCGCCGCTGGTCGACGACCTGGCCGTCGCGGCCTCGTACCACATCGACGAACAGGGCGACGCGCTGGCGACGATCGCGCGCTTCGCGGCCGACTACCACGCCGTCTCGCCGCTGACCGATGGCGAGACCCATGCGCTGCTCGACCTCGTGCGCGCGCGGCTGGCGATGGTGGTGGCCATCAGCGGCTGGCGCGCGGCGCGTCAGCCCGACAACGCCGCCTACCTCATGCGCAACAACGCCGTCTCGTGGGCGCGGCTGCAGGCCTGCGCCACGCTGAAGCCCGAACAGGTGCAGGACGCCATCCAGGCCGCCTGCCGCGTCGCGCCGACCACGGAACCGATCCATGACTGACAAGCACACCGCCGAGTTGCTCGCGCGCCGCGCCCGCCTGCTCGGGCCGGCCTACAGGCTCTTCTACGACGAGCCCTTCCACCCCGTGCGAGGCGAAGGCGTCTGGCTCTACGACGCCGCCGGCACGCCCTGGCTGGACGCCTACAACAACGTGGTGCCGCTGGGCCATGCGCGGCCCGAGGTGGTCGAGGCCATCGCGCGCCAGGCCTCGGTGCTCAACACGCACACGCGCTACCTGCACGAGGGCATCCTCGACTACGCGGAGCGGCTGCTCGCCACGATGCCGCCCGAGCTCGGCCACGCCACCTTCACCTGCACCGGCAGCGAGGCCAACGACCTGGCGATGCGCATCGCCACGGCGCACACGGGCGGCACCGGCCTCGTCGTCACCCGCTTCGCGTACCACGGCGTGACCTCGGCCATCGCCTGCGCCTCGCCCTCGCTGGGGCAGTACGTGCGCATCGGCGACAACGTGCGGCTGGTCGATGCGCCCGTGGGCGGCGACTCGGCGACCGGCCAGCGCTTCGCCGACGGCGTGCGCGCGGCCATCGCCGACCTGCAGGCCCACGGCCTGAAGCCCGCCGCGCTGCTCGTGGACACCGTGTTCTCCAGCGACGGCGTGTTCACCGCGCCGGCCGGCTTCCTGCGCGAGGCCGTGGAGGCCATCCATGCGGCCGGTGGCGTGTTCATCGCCGACGAGGTGCAGCCCGGCTTCGGCCGCACGGGCGAGGCCTTCTGGGGCTTCCTGCGCCACGGCGTGGTGCCCGACATCGTGACCATGGGCAAGCCCATGGGCAACGGCCACCCGGTCGCGGGCCTGGCGGTGCGGCCGGAAGTGATGACGGCCTTCGGCCAGGCCAGCCGCTACTTCAACACCTTCGGCGGCAACCCGGTCTCGATGGCCGCGGCCTCCGCCGTGCTCGACGTGATCCAGCGCAACGGCCTGCAGGACAACGCACTGCAGGTCGGCAACTACCTGCGCGAGCGCCTGGCCGCGCTCGGCCAGCGCCATGCGCTGGTCGGCGAGGCGCGCGGCGCGGGCCTCTTCATCGGCCTCGAACTCGTCGCCGACCGCGCCACGCGCGCCCCGGCCACGGCGCAGGCGGCCAAGGTGGTCAACGGCCTGCGGCAGCGGCAGGTGCTGCTGAGCGCGACCGGGCCGCAGGGCAACGTGCTCAAGATCAGGCCGCCGCTGGTGTTCGGGCGCGAGCATGCCGATCTGCTGGTCGAGCGGCTCGACGAGGTGCTGGCAACGCTCGGGTAACGGCGGCCCTCAGCCGCCAAGGCGTCGGCGCAACCACCCGAAGAAGGTGCCCGCGAAGAACGCCCAGACGGCCATGACCAGCAGCGCCGCCACGAAGCCGCCCCACGAGAACGGCGCCGGCCGCAGGAGCGTTGAAAAATCCATGCCGTGGAACAGGCCGTTCATGAACCCGAGAAAGGGTCCGGGCGCAACGAGCCATGCGAGGGTGCACAGGGCGTAGAACAACGCCACCGTGACCGCCAGCGCCATGCCCGTGCGCAACGCCGGATGTGCTGAAGCCTGATTCCTGAAGGCAATTCCAAGCGTGCTCATCGCAGTCTCCTTCGGTCCGTGATCGACACCGGACCAATCTAGTCGTCCTGCCTGTTCGCGCCTTGATGTGCATCAACCCCGCACTGAACGAAGCCATGGCCGCGTCCGGCCGCGGCGGCGGCACGTCCTCGCGCCGCACTTGATGCAGCGCAAGCCTCGACCGACTTCGGCGTGCGACGCTCGATCGGCCGGACGACGCAAGCGCGTTCGGCCGCAGACAGAGAGGTGATCCATGGAAAATCAGGCCCCTTCTCCATCCCGCTGGCGCTCGCCGCTGGGCATCTTCATGCTCGTCGCGGGGGCCGCCGGCCTCTACTACCTGGTGACCGAGCATCCGACGCACGTGTCGCAAGCCATTCCCTACCTCCTGTTGCTCGCCTGCCCGCTGATGCACCTGTTCCATGGCCATCATGGCCGCCAGGGCCATGACCACGGCGGACCGAAGGAGCCCCCTCCCCGGCAGTGAGACTTCGCGGGCGGCGAGCGCTATTTTTCCGCGGCCTCGCCCGCAGGGACGGCCCCGGCCGGCAGCGACTCCACCCGCACCACGCGCTGCGGATACGGAATGTCGATGCCCGCCCCCCGCAACCCGTCGAGGATCGCGATGTTGATCGCCGAGCGCAGGTTGTCCTTGCCCTTGTCGGGATCGGCCACCCAGAAGTTGAGCGTGAACTCCAGCCCGTCGGCCCCGAAGTTCATCAGGTAGGCCACCGGCGCCGGGTCGCTCATCACGCGCGGCTGGGCCTTGGCCGCCTCGCAGAGGATGGACTGCACCTGCGACACGTCGCTGTCGTAGCCCACCGCCACGGTGGTCGTGAGGTTGAACTTGAGGTCGGCCATCGAGAGGTTCTCGACCCGGCTCGTGATCAGCGACTCGTTCGGCACGATGGCCTCGCGGCCGTTGCCGGCGCGGATCAGCGTGTAGCGGGTCTTGATGTCGGTGATGCGGCCCTCGAAGGTGTCGACCTTGACGTTGTCGCCGATGCGGATCGAGCGCTCGAGCAGGATCACGAAGCCGCTCACGTAGTTGGCCGCGAGCTTCTGCAGGCCGAAGCCCAGGCCCACGCCGAGCGCGCCGCCGAGCACCGACAGCGCCGTCAGGTCCACCCCTACCGCCGAGAGCGCGAACAGCAGGCCGACCAGCAGCAGGAAGGCGCGCACCGCGTTCGACGCGACCTTGCGCATCGAGAGGTCGGACACGGCCTCGCGCAGGATGCGCTTCTCGATCGTGGCGGCGATCCACAGCGCGATCACCATCACCAGGCCGGCTGACAGCACGCCCTGGAAGATGGTCTGCAGGCTCACGCGCGTCTTGCCGAAGGCGAGCGTGATCTCGTCGAGCTCGGCCAGCACCGGCGGCAGCAGCCCGACGATCCATAGGATGGCCGCGATCCAGGCCAGCCAGGAGATGGTGCGCTCGATCAGTCGCACCACGTTCGAGGCCGGGAACACCGCCCGCATCACGCGCGCGAACAGCCGGATCACCGCCAGCGAGAGGAACACCGAGACGCCGATGCGCAGCAGCAGGATGGTCTGGTATTCGGCCACCGCGCGGCGCGCGAGCTCGGCGAACACCAGCGCGAGCAGCGGGAACAGCACGCCGTCGAAGACGTGCTCGCCGAACCAGATCGAGTCCTTGGGCTGGTCGCGCCCGAACCAGCGGCTGACCAGCCAGGCCAGCGCCACGCAGGCCACGAGCGCGGCGAGTTCGATGCCGATGCCGCGCGCGTCGACCACCAGCAGGCGTTGTGTGAAATCGTGGAAATTCATGGAGGCGGAAGAAAGCGCCGCGCCGCTGCCCGGCCGCGGCCGGGCGTTCAGAGGCTCGCGAGCACGCGGACGTGGGCTTCGACGCTGCGCGCGAGCGCATCGAGGTTGTAGCCGCCCTCGAGCATCGAGACGATGCGCCCCTTGGCGTGGCGCCGCGCCACGTCCTGGATGCGGCTCGTGATCCAGCTGAAGTCGTTCTCGGTCAGGCCGAGCTGGCCGAGGTCGTCCTCGCGGTGGGCATCGAAGCCCGCGCTCACGAAGATCATCTGCGGCGCGAATTCTTCCAGCCGCGGCATCCAGAGCGCCTCGATCAGCTCGCGCACGTCCATGCCCTTGGTGTAGGCCGGCACCGGCAGGTTGAGCATGTTCGGCGCCGGGTTCACCGTGCCGCTGTACGGATAGAACGGATGCTGGAAGAAGCCCACCATCAGCACGCGCGGGTCGTCCGAGAGGATGTTCTCGGTGCCGTTGCCGTGGTGCACATCGAAGTCGACGACCGCCACGCGGTCCAGGCCGTGCACCTCGAGCGCATGGCGCGCGGCGATCGCGACGTTGTTGAGGAAGCAGAAGCCCATCGCCTGCTCGCGGCAGGCATGGTGGCCGGGCGGGCGCACCGAGCAGAAGGCGTTGTCGATCTCGCCCGCGACCACCGCGTCGGTGGCGGCGATCGCGGCGCCGGCCGCGCGGCGCGCGGCCAGCAGCGTGTAGCGGTTCAGGATGGTGTCGGGGTCGATCATCGCGTGGTCGGGGCCGCCGGCCGGCTCGTCGGCCACCAGCCGCTGGTTCAGCGACTCGAGGTGTTCGAGGTGCGCCTCGCTGTGCGCCCGCGTGATCTGCGCGAGGGTGGCGAGCGGCACCTCGCGGCGCTCGAGCGCATCGCCCACGCCCGTCAGCAGCAACCGGTCCTCGATGGCGTCGAGCCGCTCGGGACACTCGGGATGGCCCCGGCCCATGTCGTGCTTCCAGCAGTCGCGATGTGTGAAGTAGCCGGTCTTGCCCATGACCTTGTCTTATCTAGACCTCACACGGCATGGGGCCGCCCGGTCTTCATGTATGGTTTGCATATGGATACAAATATGGACGTCGCCGCGAAGCTTGCCACTTTGCTGAATCAGCTTAACACGGTGATCGTGGGCAAGGAGGCCCAGGTGCGCGACTGCGTGGCCTGCCTGCTCGCCGGCGGCCACCTGCTGATCGAGGATGTGCCCGGGGTCGGCAAGACCACCCTCGCCCATGCGCTCTCGCACACCTTCGGGCTGCAGTTCTCGCGCGTGCAGTTCACGGCCGACCTGATGCCGGGCGACCTCTCGGGCGTGGCGATCTACGACCGCGCCCAGCAGTCCTTCGTGTTCCACCCCGGCCCGATCTTCGCCCAGGTGCTGCTGGCCGACGAGATCAACCGCGCCAGCCCCAAGACCCAGAGCGCGCTGCTCGAGGCGATGGAGGAGAAGCAGGTCACGATCGAGGGCGAGACCCGGCCGCTGCCGACGCCCTTCTTCGTGATCGCGACGCAGAACCCGCAGGACCAGCTCGGCACCTTCGCGCTGCCCGAGTCGCAGCTCGACCGCTTCCTGATGCG
>CBHTTS010000037.1:0-26078 GCA_966095775.1 uncultured Variovorax sp.
GCGCGCGGTGGTAGGCCAGCGCCACCTTCATCGAGGTGTCGGCCGCTTCCGAGCCCGAGTTGCAGAACAGCACCTTGTTGAGGTCGCCGGGCGCGAGCGAGGCGATCGCCTCGGCCGCCTGGAAGGCGCGGTCGTTGCTGACCTGGAACGCGGTCGCGTAGTCGAGCGTGTCGAGCTGCTTCTTGATCGCCTCGTTGATCGGCTTGCGGTTGTGGCCCGCGCCCACGCACCACAGCGACGAGATGCCGTCGATCACCTTCTTGCCGTCGTGCGTGGTGAATTCCATGCCGTCGGCCGCGACGAAGACGCGCGGGTCCTTCTGGAAGTGGCGGTTGGGCGTGAAGGGCAACCACTGGTTGCCCATGTTGAAGTCCTGGTAGGCCATGCGTGCGTCCTTCTGTGCGGTCTCGGTCATGCCGGCCGCCCTTGCGGCGGCCGCCCACGGCATTCTTGCACTTTTGCCGCGGCGGCGGACGCCGCGCCGCGCCGGCTCACCACTGGTAGCCGGCCTGCAGCCTGCCCCCGAGCTGCGCGCCGTTGCCGGCCGCCGCGGTCAGGCCCGCGCCCACGCTCCAGCGCTCGTCGACCTGGTAGGCGAAGGCCACGCCCAGCGCCGACTGGCCCGCATAGTGGCCGACCGCCGCGCCCAGCCACTTGCGCCCGGGCGCGAGCATCGGGATCGATGGCATCGCCATCGCCTGCGCCACGCCGCGCGCCGCGAACTCGCGCGCCTGGCCGTACGACACCGCCACCGCGCGCTCCATCTGCGCGAGGTTGACCGCATCGGTCGCCGCCACGCCGGGCGCCACGTTGGTGATCTGGCGCTGGTAGCCCGTGGCGGCATTGCCCACGCTCACGCTGTCGGGCCGGTCGGCCACCGAACCCTGGCCCAGCGCCACCGCGTTGCGCGCGCTCGCGCTGCTGCCGTCGCCGAGCGCCAGCGCGCCCGCGGCGAGCGCCTTGGCGTTGCGCCCCATCGCCACCGCGCCCTCGCCCACGGCCTGTGCGCCGTTGCCGACCGCCGCCGCGCCCGCGCCCACGGCGCGCGCCGGCGCCTGGCCCTGCACCGAGCATTGCAGCGCGCTGCCGTTGACCGTGCAGACGCCGAGCTGGCCGTTGACCATGGCCTGGATCTGCACCGCCTGCTGCGCGATCTGCTGCGTGTGCTGCGTGATCTGTTCGGTGTGCTGCGCGATCTGCTCGGTGTGCTGGGTGATCTGCTGCGTGTTCTGCGTGACCTGGTTCGTGATCTGCTGCACCTGCGTGCCCTGCTGGTTCGCGAGGTTCAGCGCCTGCTCGGCCGTGTTCCGCACCGCGTAGAGCTGGCTGCCGTTGACCGCGTCGGTCGAGGTCGCGGTCACCGCGCCCGCCGTCACGCCGGTGATCAGGCCCGCGTTCGTGATGCCGCCGCCGCGGTTGTCGATGCCGTTGCTCGTCAGCCGTCCGTCGACCGACGCATTGCCGCTCACGCCGAGGCTGCCCGCCTCCACGCGGCCCGCGGCGCTGACGCCGTCGATGTTGATCAGGCTGCGGCGGTTGAACTCGCTGCCGAAGGACACCACGTTGTCGCGCCCGCCATCCGTGCTGTTGCTGCCGATCGCCACCGAGCCCGAGCCGCTCGCGCTGGCGCCGCTGCCCAGCGCCATGCTGTAGAAGCCCGAGGCGATGGTCGCGGTGCCGAAGGCCAGCGCATTGTTGGCGAGCGCGCGCGCGCCGGTGCCGAGCGCGAGCGCGAAGTCGCTCGAGGCCGTGGCCTGGCGCCCGAGCGCGACCGCGCTGCGCCCCGAGGCGCTCGCCAGGTCGCCGAGCGCCGTGCTGCTGTCGCCGGTCGCCTCGCTGTCGCGGCCGTAGGCGGCGGCGCCCGTGCCCGAGGCCAGCGCGCGGTAGCCCACCGCGACGGACGATTCGCCCGTGGCGTTCGCCACGTTGCCGACCGCGGTCGCCGAGCCGCTCGAGGCCACGGTGTTCGAGCCGATGGCGGTGGCCGAGTTGGCCGAGGCCGCACTGTTCGCCCCGATCGCCGTGGCCGCGCCGCCGCCGGCTTCGCTGCCACGCCCCACCGCGGTGGCATTGCCGCCGCTCGCCTGCGCGTCGCGTCCGAAAGCGAGGTTGGCGCTCGTCAGGTCGATGCCCGCCTGCGCACCGGAGCCCCCGGCGATGTTGCTCTGGCAGTCGGCCTGCACGATGTTGCGCCGGGAACTGAAGCCCGAGTAGGCGCCCTCGTCGGTGCTGCTGTAGATCGTGCCGCCGGGGCAGGTGTTCGGGTTGAGCACCTGCGCGCCGGCCGGCGCCGCGGCCCAGAACGCGAGCGCGAGGCCCGCCGCCGCGGCCGAGGCCCGGCCGGCGCGCAGCCGGCGCCTGCATGGAAAGCGCATGGATTCTTCTCCTCGTTGTCCGGGCCTTCGCGTCCCGCCCGTGCGAAGCCGGCATCGTCGTTCGGCGGACCCGCCGCGACCTACCATGCGATGTGGTAGCCTGCGCCGCTTCGCGTGACGACAAGCCCTGCCCGATGGCGCCCAGGTCCCAGTTCTCGCTCTCCGATCCGGACTCCGCGGCACTCGGCCTGCTGCGGCTGGCGCGCACCACCGCCTGCGAGCAGTTCCCGCTGAAGCTGCTCGAACGCCTCGTCGCGCTGGTGGCGGCCGAGCACGGCGCCATCAACATCTGGCATCCGCGCAGCTTCGTCGCCTCGGTCGGCATCGGCTACGACCTGCCGGCCATGAGCGCCGACTGGTACGCGATCAACGGCGCCGAACTCGACTTCACCACCCCGGCGATGCATGCCCAGCCGCTGCGCGCGGTCTGCGTCAACGCCGACGATCCGCGCTGGCGGCAGAGCGATCCGGCCTGGCGCAGCTTCCAGGCGCGCCATGGCATCCACCATCAGCTCGGCGTGGCCATCCCGTTCGAGGGCAGCGAGACCGTCGCGCACTGCTACCTCAACCGCGGGCCCGCCGCCGGCCCCTACGGCACGGCGGAGATCGACGCACTGAGCGCGCTCGCGCCCGGCGTCGGCGAGGCGCTGCTCATCAACCGTCTTTTCGCCGGCGCGCGCCAGGGTCTCGAGGACGGGGCGAGCGGCGAGCACCCCCTCGCCGTGACCGACGAGGACGGCTGGATCCTGTTCCCCAACGGCGACTTCTGCCGCGCCTGGCCGCGACTCGCCGGGATCGCGCAAGTCTCGGAGCCGCGACTGCCCCGGGCATGGCTGGAGGGCGAGCGCGCCGCGATGCGCAGGCTGCACGCCGCCGGCTGGCAGTGCGAGGTCCGGCCCGTGCACGGCGGGCTGCGCGTGGCGCTCAGGCGCAGCCTGAACGGCGCCATGCTCACGCCGCGCCAGACCGAGATCAGCCGGCTCTACTGCGCCGGCTATTCGAGCAAGGACATCGCGACCCGCCTGAGCCTGTCGCCCGCGACCGTGCGCGTGCACCTGCGCGAGACCTACGCGAAGCTCGGCGTGGCCAGCCGCACCGGGCTGCGCAGCGCGCTGGGGCTTTGACCGGCCCCGGCGCCGGGCCGGGCACGCGCTGCGACAATCGGGCCCTCATGAGTGCATACATCCTGACCCTTTCCTGCCCGGACCGCGTGGGCATCGTGCATGCCGTCTCGGGCTTCCTGCTCGAGCGCGGCGGCAACATCGAGGAGGCCGCCCAGTACAACGACCACGGCACGGGCCTGTTCTTCATGCGCGTGCGCTTCGCCTGCAGCGACCATCCGGAGGCCGCGCTGCGCGAGCAGCTCGCGAGCTTCGGCGCCGGCTTCGGCATGAGCCTGCAGCTGCACGCCGCGACCGATCCGATGAAGACCGTGATCCTGGTCAGCAAGGAAGGCCACTGCCTCAACGACCTGCTGTTCCGCTGGAAGAGCGGCCTGCTCGCGATCGACGTGCGCGCGATCATCTCGAACCACCGCGACTTCTACCAGCTCGCGGCGAGCTACAACGTGCCCTTCCACCACATCCCGGTCACGGCCGCCACCAAGGCCCAGGCCGAGGCCCGGCAGCTGGAGATCATCGAGGCCGAGGGCGCCGAGCTCGTCGTGCTGGCGCGCTACATGCAGATCCTCAGCAACGACCTCTGCAACAGCCTGGCCGGCCGCGCGATCAACATCCACCATTCGTTCCTGCCGAGCTTCAAGGGCGCCAAGCCCTACTACCAGGCGCACGACCGCGGCGTGAAGCTCATCGGCGCCACCGCCCACTACGTGACGGCCGACCTCGACGAGGGCCCGATCATCGAGCAGGACGTGGCCCGCGCCGACCACACCGACACCGTCGAGGACCTCACGGCCCGCGGCCGCGACACCGAGAGCCAGGTGCTCGCGCGCGCGGTCAAGTGGCACAGCGAGCACCGGGTGCTGCTCAACGGGCACCGCACGGTCGTTTTCCGGTAGGACGCCCCCCGAAGCGCCTGCGGCGCCTCCCCCCACTGGGGGGCGCACCCGGCGGCCCGGCGAAGCCGGTTCCGCGGGTGCCTCGACGGGACCCGGTGCCCGTCAGTTGCGATTCGGATTGTTCGGCCGGCGGTCGTAGCGGTTCGGCACGCCGTCGCCGTCACGGTCCCAGCCGCCGCGGCGGTATTCCCAGCGGCCGTCGTGTTCGCGCCATTCCGGCGCACGGTAGGCGTAGCCCGGACGGGCGCGCACCCACATGCCGCGGACCCAGACGTGGCGCCCCCCGCGCCATTCGTAGTGCCCCGGCGCCCAGACATAGCCGCGGCGCGGCGGCGGCACGCGCTCGTAGCGCGGCGGCGGCGGCGGCGCCTGGATGGTCACGACCGGCTGCGCCTGCGCGGCGGTCGGGATCATCAGTGCACCGCCCGCGGACAGCAGCGAGGCGGCGGCGATCGAAAAGCTGATGGCGAGTTTTTTCATGGGTAGCCCTCATGAAGTTGTTGGAGCCTTCATGCTGCCGGGACCATGTGAAGCGCCTGTAAGCACTCCTCGGGACCTTGTGTAAAGGTGTTTCGCGAAAAGTAGGTCTTTTGTTAGCGCTTACTCTTGCAACTCGCGCAGATCCACCGCGGCCGCCATGGCGGCGTGGCCGGCGCGGCTGGGGTGCAGGTGGTCGCCGTTGTCATAGGCCGGATTCAGCGCGGCGGGGTCGGCGGGATCGCGCAGCACGGCGTCGAAATCGATCACGCCGTCCACGTCCTGCCGGCTGCGGATCCAGCGGTTGACCTCGGTGCGCATGGCCTCGGTCGACGCGGCCCAGTAGGGGGTGTTCTTGAACGGCGGGATGGTGCCGATCAGCACTTTCACGCCCTTGGCGCGGGCCTGCTTGATCAGCTGCGCCAGGCCTTCGGTGATGCGCTCGGCGGTCGCGACCTCGTGCGGCGGCGTGGGCCGTCCGGGCAGGTTCGGGAAGATGCTGCGGCCGATGTCGTTGGTGCCGAGCAGCACGATCGCGTGCGTCGCGCCGCTCTGGCCGAGCGCGTCGCGCGCGAAGCGCGCCAGGCCGTTCGGCCCGATGCCGTCGACCAGCAGCCGGTTGCCGCCGATGCCCAGGTTGAGCACCGAGACCGGCCGCGCCGGCGACGGGCTGTCGCGCAGCCGCGTGGCGAGCATCTCGGGGTACGAGCCGTCGCCCGCCTCGCCCGCGCCCGCGGTGATCGAGTCGCCGAAGGCCACCACCACGCGCACGTCCTGCGAGGTCATCACGTCGAAGCCCGTGACGATGTGGTTCAGCGGCAGCGGCGCCGCCTCCTTCGGCTTCGGCGCCGCGACCGCGTTGCCCGCGACCACCCAGCTGGCGTCCGGCGCCTGCAGGTGGACTGTCGCGAACGGCGCGGGCCGCTCGAGGAACACGCTCACCGCCACCGCCTGGCCCGCCTCGACCCGCAGCGCGACGTCGTCGCTCCAGGCCTCCGCGCCGGGCGCGACCACGGTGCTGCCGCGGCCGCCGAAGCGCAGCAGCCGCAGCGAGGCCGGCGAGACCGCGCCGCCGCCCGTGCCGTGGCCGACGCTGGCCGCGGCGATGCGCAGCGGCGTCTTGCCGAAGCGGTTGGAGAAGCGCACGCGCACGCGCTCGCCTGCGAGTGCCGATTCGAACTGCTGCCGCAGCGTCTCGCCGCGGAAGGCGTCGCCGCCCGCGCGCGGCGCGGCGGCCTGGACCAGCGGATTGGCGCTGAGCTCGCGGAAGTCCACCGGCGCCACGGCCCAGGCCCCGACCCAATGCGCCTCGACGGGCTGCTTCGCGCGCGCAGCGGGCTGGACCGCCTGCACCGCGACGGCGGCAGCGAACAGCACGACGCCGACCACGACCACCCAGTGGCGCAGAAGGCCGCGCCGTAGAACGCCGAGCCGATGCGATGGAAGATTCATGCGCGCAAAGCGGCCCAGTGTACGGAGCCGCGATGACATCGCATGCGACGGGGTCTAGCGCATTGGTTACCAAGTGTCTACGTAGGGCCGCGGCGCCTCGGCCGGGACGCGGGCGGAGGCGAGGCCCCGCACCAGCCAGGTGCGCGTCTCGGCCGGATCGATCACCGCGTCGATCTCGAGCGTCTGCGCCATGTGGATCGCTTCGCCGTTGGCGTACTGCTCGGCCACGAGCTTCCTGAACAGCGCATCGCGCTCGGCCCCCTCGGGCGCGGCCGCGAGCTCCTTGCGGTAGCCCAGGCGCACGGCGCCTTCGAGCCCCATCGCGCCGAATTCGCCCGTGGGCCATGCGACCGTGAAGACCGGCGCGTCGAAGCCGCCCGCGGTCATCGCCTGCGCGCCGAGCCCGTAGCCCTTGCGCAGCACCACCGCGAAGAAGGGCACGCGCAGGTGCGAGGCCACCATGAACATGCGGCAGACGTGCCGCACCTGCGCCTCGGCCTCGATCTCGGGCCCGACCATGAAGCCGGGCGTGTCGCACAGCGAGACGATCGGCAGCCCGTGCGCGTTGCACAGCTGCATGAAGCGCGCGGCCTTGTCGGCCGCCTCCACGTCGATCGCGCCGCCGAGATGGTGCGGGTTGTTCGCCATCAGCCCCACCGGCCGGCCCTCGATGCGCGCGAGCGCCGTGACGATGCCGGCGCCGAAGCCCGCGCGCAGCTCGAGCAGCGAGCCGCTGTCGGCCACGCCGTGCATCGCGGCGCGCACGTCGTACACGCGCAGCCGGTTCTCGGGCACCACGTGGCGCAGCAGGCGCGGATCGGCGCACTGCCAGTCGTCGACCGGCCCCTGGAAGTACGACAGGTACTGCTTCGCGGCCGCGACCGCCGCCGCCTCGTCCTCGACCAGGATGTCGATCACGCCGTTGCGCGACTGCACGCTGCTCGGGCCGATCTGCTCGGGCGCGAAGCTGCCGAGCCCGCCGCCCTCGATCATCGCGGGACCGCTCATGCCGATGTTGCTCGCGCGCGTGGCGATGATCACGTCGGCGCAGCCCAGCAGCGCCGCATTGCCCGCGAAGCAGCGGCCGTGCACGATGCCGACCACCGGTACCTTGCCCGAGAGCGCGGCGAACTGGCTGAAGGTGTGGTTGTTGAGGCCGGCGACGATCGGCATGTCGGTGTCGCCGGGCCGTCCGCCGCCGCCTTCGGCGAACAGCACCACGGGCAGGCCGAGCTGGTGCGCCACCGCGAGCAGCCGGTCGGTCTTCTGGTGGTTGCGCAGGCCCTGCGTCCCCGCGAGCACCGTGTAGTCGTAGGCCAGCACGGCGCATCGCGAACGCTCGGGGCCGAACCGCCTGGCATTGACGCTGCCGAGGCCGGTGACCATGCCGTCGGCGGGCGTGTTGGCGATCAGGTCCTCGAGCGTGCGGCGCCGCGTCTGCGCGGCCACCGCGAGCGCGCCGTATTCGATGAAGTTGGCGGGATCGGAGGCGGTGTCGCACAGGTCCGCGATGTTCTCGCGCGCGGTGCGCCCCCCCTGCGCATGGCGCTTCGCCACCGCCGCGGCGCGGTTCGCGTCGAGCGTGAAGGCATGGCGGTCGATCACCTTGCGCAGGTCGGGCCGGATCGCATCGAGATCGCGCGCGTCCTGCGCCTGCGCATCGACGGCGCCGGCCTCCACGGGCTCGAGGCGCACCAGCGACTGTCCTTCGACCAGGTAGTCGCCGGGGCCGGCGAGCAGCCCCACCACGCGACCGGCCGCGGGCGCGTGCAGCAGGTGCTCCATCTTCATCGCCTCGAGCACGCCGAGCTGCGCGCCGGCGGGCAGCACGTCGCCGACCGCGACCTCGAACTGCACGAGCTTCGCGGGCATCGGCGCCTTCACCGTCAGCCCGTCGCCGGCCTCGTCCGCGGGCGGGGCCGCCGCGGCGGTCGAAGGCGCCGCCGGCCGCCGCTGGCGCGTGTCGTTCTTCTGCAGCGCGGCGGCCGCGGCCAGCAGGTCGCCCAGGTGCGCCTCGACGAAGCGCGTGTGCACCGCCTGGCTCGCGAACTCGGGCCGGGCCGCGATCGCGCGCAGCAGCGGCAGGTTGGTGGCGATGCCCTCGACATGGCACTCGTCGAGCGCGCGCAGCGAGCGGCGCAGCACGTCGGCGAAGCGCGGCGAGGGCGAATGCACGATCAGCTTCGCGAGCAGCGTGTCGTAGTGCGGCGAGGGCGACAGGCCCGCGTAGCCGTGCGTGTCGACGCGCACGCCGGGCCCCGCGGGGAGGTCGAAGCGCGCGAGCATGCCGCCCGAGGGGCGCGCGTGGCCTTCGGCATCGAGGGTTTCGGCGTTGATGCGCCACTGCACCGCGAAGCCGCGCTGGGGCGCCGTGCGCCCGGCCTCGACGCCGAGTTCGTCCAGGCGCCGGCCCGCCGCCACCGCGATCTGCAGCTGCACGAGGTCCAGGCCGGTCACGGCCTCGGTCACGGTGTGCTCGACCTGCAGCCGCGGGTTGGCCTCGATGAAGACGAAGGGCAGGCTCGCCGACGCGGCGTCGACGAGGAACTCGAAGGTGCCGAGGCCGCGGTAGCGCACCGCCTCGGCCATGCGCAGCGCGGCCCGCGTGACCGCCGCGCGCAGCGGCTCGGGCAGCGACGGGCTGGGCGCGATCTCGACCAGCTTCTGGAAGCGCCGCTGCAGCGTGCACTCGCGCTCGCCGAGGCTCGCCGCCGCCGCGCCGTCGCCGAGCACCTGCACCTCGACGTGGCGCGCGTCGCGCATCAGGCGCTCGACGTACACGCCCTCGACGCCGAAGGCCGCCCGCGCCTCCGACATGCAGCGCGCATGCGCCTCGGGCAGTTCCTCGGCCCGCAGCACCGCGCGCATGCCGCGGCCGCCGCCGCCGCCGATGGCCTTGATCATCACGCCCGCGCCCTCGGTCTGCTGCGCGGCGAAGAAGGCCTGCGCCTCGGCGAGCGAGACCGCGCCCGCGCTGCCGGGCATCACGGGCACGTCGCACTGCACGGCCAGCGCGCGTGCGCGCGCCTTGTCGCCGAACAATGCGAGCTGCTCGGGCGTGGGGCCGATGAAGACCAGGCCCGCCGCCGCGCAGGCCTCGGCGAAGTCGGCGCGCTCGCTGAGAAAGCCGTAGCCGGGATGCACCGCGTCGCAGCCTTGGGCGCGCGCGACGGCGACCAGCGCCGCCACGTCGAGGTAGGCCGAGGGACCGGTCGCCTCGAGCGCCACGGCCGCGTCGGCGAGCTGCACGTGCAGCGCCTGCGCATCGTCGCGCGCATGCACCGCGACGCTCGCGATGCCGAGGTCGCGCAGCGCGCGCACCAGCCGCACGGCGATTTCGCCGCGGTTGGCAATCAGGACTTTGGAAAACACGCGGAAAACCTTTCAGGCCATGTCTTTGAGCAGGCGGCGCAGCACCTTGCCGGCGCCGGTGGTGGGCAGCGCATCGATGAAGCTCACGGCGCGCGGCGCCTTGTAGCTCGCCATGTTCTCGCGCGACCAGGCGATCAGCGCATCGGCCTCGAGCGCGGCGCCGGGCTTGCGCACGATGAAGGCCTTGACCACCTCGCCCTTCTCGGCGTCGGGCTGCGCGATCACCGCCGCCTGCGCCACCGCGGGATGCTTGATGAGGATGGTCTCGACCTCCTCGGGGAACACGCTGTAGCCCGAGACCTTGATCATCTCCTTGAAGCGGCCGATGAAGGTGAGGTAGCCGTCGGCATCGAGCTTGCCCATGTCGCCGGTGTGCACCCAGCCGTCGCGCAGCGTGGCCGCGGTCGCCTCGGGCTTGTTCCAGTAGCCTTTGAAGGTGCCGGGGCTCGCGAGCACGATCTCGCCGACTTCGCCGGGCGGCAGGTCGGCCTGCGTCTCGGTGTCGACGATGCGGATCCTCACGCCCGGCACCGCCACGCCCTGGGTGCCCCAGCGCGGCGCGTGGTGCGGCGTGTAGGTGTCGCAGGTGTGGGTCTCGCTGAGGCCGTAGGCCGCCTCGAACGAAGTGCACTGCGGCGCATGCGCGCGCCACTGCGCCGCGAGCGGCTCGGTGAACGCGATGCCGAAGCTCGTGACCGGATTGCGCCGCAGGCTCGAGAGGTCGAAGCGCGCGATGTCGGGCACCTGCATGCAGGCCACGTTCATCGGCGCAATGCTGTACCACCAGCTCACCTTGTGGGTTGCGATGGCCTGCAGCGCCGCGCGCGGATCGAAGCGGTGCAGCAGCACCGAGGCTGCGCCCGTGAGCACCGGCACGTTCACGCCCATCAGCATGCCCGCGATGTGATAGAGCGGCGCGATCGAGAGCAGCACGTCGTCGGCCGTCACGCCGTTGCAGTCGGCCGCGGCGCGGGTCTTGAACAGCGCGTTGCCGTAGCTCAGCATCGCGCCCTTGGGCAGCCCCGTGGTGCCCGAGGTGTAGGTCATGAGCGCGACGTCGTCGAGGTCGACCGCCACGGGCTGCGGCACGCCGTCGCCCCGCATCACCGCGAGGAAGTCCTCGCAGTCCGCTGGCACGCTGCGCGCCGCCTGCCGCTCGGCGGCGAGCTCGGCCGGCAGGTCCAGCACCGGCCCGGCGGGCAGCAGGTCGGCGTAGTGCACCACGAACACGTGCTCGAGCGCGCTGTCGGGCTGCACCTTGCGCACCACCGGCAGGAGCGGCGCGGCCGCGACGATCACGCGCGCGCGCAGGTCGTTGACCTGGTAGGCCAGCTCGTGCTCCTTGTTGAGCGGGCCGCTCGGGCAGACGATGGCGCCGATCTTCTGGATGCCGAAGTGCGCCACCAGGTACTGCGGGCAGTTGTTGAGGAACAGCACCACGGGCTCGCCCTTGCGCACGCCGAGCGCCTGCAGGCGCGCCGCGAACGCATCGCTCGCGCGATCGAGCTGCGCCCAGCTCATCTCGGCGCCGTACCAGATGCAGGCCGCGCGCTCGCCGCGTTCGCGCGCATGGTCGCGCAGGTACGCGTGCAGCGGCTGCTGCGGCCGGGGCGGTAGCTCGCGCATGCTGCGAGCCGTTGCTGTTGTCTCCATGGCGTCACTTCCTCAGGGTTATCGATAGCCGCCCGCGCGGGGCCGGCGCTTGCCAATGGTGCATCGTGCACGAACAATCCTACCCATGGGTATAACTTCGGCGACACGGCACAAACCCTCTGCGCGCGGCGCATCCGCGGCCAAGGCGGCAGCCAGGCCCGCGCCGCGCAGCGACATGCCGCAGGGCACCGGCCGCCAGCGCACGGCCACGCAGGGCACGGACCTGCAGCGCGAGCGCATCCTGCAGGCCGCGGCGCAGCTGTTCGCCTTGCAGGGCTACGCCAACACCACGATGGCGCAGATCGTGCGCAAGCTCGGCGTCACGAAGCCCTTCGTCTACTACTACTTCCGCGACAAGCAGGAGATCTTCGAGGTGCTCTCGTGGCGGCCCACGGTCGACTGCTTCACCGCGCTCGACTTCGCGGCCGGCGATCCGCGCCGCGCGAGCGAGAAGGTGCTCGAGGGCATCGAGCGGCTGATCCGCGCCACCATCGCGCACCACCCCTGCGCCTTCTTTCCGTACCGCGAGCCGCAGGTGTACCGGCCCGAGTACCTCGCGGCGGCGAAGAAGCTCGCCAACCACTACTACGACCTGCTGTGCCCGCTGCTCGAGGAGGCGCGGCGCGACGGCGACCTGGACTTCACCGAGACCAAGATCACCGCGCTCGCCGCCTGCAGCCTGCCGGGCTTCCTCTACAGCTGGTACCGGCCCAACGGGCGGCTCTCGCCCGACGAGGTCGCGGCCGAGCTCACCCGGCTCGCGAGCCGGGTGATCGGCCTGCGCACGCCCGCGGCGCGCTGAGAAGGCCGCGCGGCAGCGGGCGCCGCGGCGAGAGTTTTTGCAACGACATCGGAGACGCACATGACACCGAAGAAGACCGCGCGCCGCGCGCCACTGGCCCTCGCTTCGCTGCTCGCCCTCGCGGGCGCCGCCGAGGCGCAGCAGACCACCTACAAGCTGGCCTACATCGATCCGCTGTCGGGCCCGTTCGCCAACGTGGGCGAGCTGATGCTGATGCACACGCAGTTCGCGGTCGAGGAGATCAACGCCAAGGGCGGCGTGCTCGGCGGCACCAGGCTGCAGCTGCTGCAGTTCGACAGCAAGCTCTCGGCGCAGGAGAGCCAGAGCGCGCTGCAGGCGGCCATCGACCAGGGTGCACAGGCGATCGTGACCGGCGGCTCGGGCTCCTCGGTGGTGGCGGCGCTGGTGCAGTCGGTCAACCGCTGGAACCAGCGCAACCCGGGCAAGGAGCTGATCGTGCTCAACCACTCGTCGATCGATCCCGAGATGACGGGCAAGGGCTGCAGCTTCTGGCACTTCCAGACCGAGGCCAACACGGCGATGAAGATGAAGGCGCTCGCCAACTACATCAAGAAGACGCCCGACGTGAAGAAGGTCTACCTGCTGAACCAGGACTATGCCCACGGCAAGCAGTGGGCGAGCTACGGCCGCCAGCTCGTGGGCCTCGCGCGGCCCGACGTGCAGTTCGTCGGCGAGACGCTGCACCCGATCGGCCGCGTGAAGGACTTCTCGCCCTACATCGCGAACATCCGCCAGAGCGGCGCCGACTCGGTGATCACCGGCAACTGGGGCCAGGACATGACGCTGCTGCTCAAGGCCGCGGGCGACGCGGGCTACAACCTGCGCTACTTCAACCACAGCGCGGGCTCGGTGCCCGGCACGGTGCTCGCGGTGTCGCAGGCGAAGACCGGGCAGCTGACCTGGGTCGCCGAATGGCATCCGGGCCAGGCCGGCACGCCGCGCGCCGACGCGCTCGCCAAGGCCTACAAGGCCAAGACCGGCAAGGACTTCCTCGCGCCGCGCATCGACCTCACGCCGCGCATGCTCGCCGCGGCCATCAACAAGGCCGGCAGCACCGACAGCGTGAAGGTGGCCTATGCGCTGGAGGACCTGAGCTTCGATTCGGTGGTGGGCCCGGTGCGCATGCGCGCCGAAGACCACCAGCTGCTGCTGCCGCAGGTGGTCAACACCATCGCGCCGGTCGACGGCAAGACCGTCAGGACGGGCTGGGAAGGCACCGACTACGGATTCCGCACCGACGCCGTCTACACCGGCAACGAGCTCGCCCAGGGCACCGAGTGCAGGATGGTCCGCCCCGGCAGCTGAAACCGCACGGCCGCGCGGGACATGCCTTCTTCACCCGGGATTCGTACACTGGGTGCATGACCCTCCCCGACACCCCACCGTCCGACCCGTACCTCTGGCTCGAGGACATCGAGGGCGACGCGCCGCTCGCCTGGGCGCGCGAACAGAACGCGAAGACCGTGCAGCGCTATGCGCAGACGGACGCGTTCGAGCGCATGGCCGCGGGCATCCTCGAAGTGCTCGATGCCGACGACCGCATCCCGATGGCGCACAAGCTCGGGCCCTTCTTCTACAACTTCTGGCGCGACAGGAAGAACCCCAAGGGCCTGTGGCGCCGCACCACGCTGGCCGAGTACCGCCAGGCACAGCCCGCGTGGGAGACCGTGCTCGACCTCGACGCGCTGGCCGAGGCCGAGGGCGAGAACTGGGTCTGGCACGGCGCCCAGTGCCTGCACCCGGGCTACGAGCGCTGCCTGGTCTCGCTGTCGCGCGGCGGCGCCGATGCCGAGGTGGTGCGCGAGTTCGACCTCGTGCAGCGGCAGTTCGTCGCCGGCGGCTTCGCGCTGCCTGAGGCCAAGAGCAGCGTGGCATGGAAGGACGTCGACCACCTCTACGTGGCGACCGACTTCGGCCCGGGCTCGATGACCAGCTCGAGCTATCCGCGCATCGTCAAGGAATGGCGGCGCGGCACGCCGCTCGAGAGCGCAGCGACGGTCTACGAGGCCGGCGTCGACGACATGACGGCCAGCGCCTGGCGCGACACCACGCCGGGCTTCGAGCGCGATTTCGTCTCGCGCCAGATCGACTTCTACGACAGCGAGACCTGGCTGCGCGAGCCCGGCGGCCGGCTCGTGAAGATCGACGTGCCCGACGACGCGGAGATCGACATCACGCGCGAGTGGATGCTCGTCGAGCCGCGCAGCCCCTGGACCGTGGGCGGCGCGACCTACCCGTCCGGCGCGCTGCTCGCGACCCGCTTCGACGAATGGATGGCGGGCCGGCGCGAGCTCACGGTGCTGTTCGAGCCCGGCGAGACCACCGCGCTCGACAGCCATTCGTGGACCCGCCACCACCTGATCCTCAACGTGATGCGGGACGTGGTCAACGAGCTCGAGGTGCTCACGCCGCAGCCCGGGGGCGCGCCCTGGCTGCGCGAACGGCTCGGCGGCGCGCCCGAACTCTCCACCATCGCGGCCGGCGCCATCGACGAGGACGAGAACGACGACTACTTCCTCACGGTGAGCGGCTTCCTGCAGCCGACCACGCTCTACATCGGCACCGTCGGCCAGGGCGAGCCCGAGCCGCTGAAGCACAGCCCGGAGCGCTTCGATGCCTCGCGGCATCGCGTGAGCCAGCATTTCGCGACCTCCAAGGACGGTACGCGCGTGCCCTACTTCGAGATCGCGCCCAGGGACCTGCGCGCCGACGGCCGCAACCCGACGCTGCAGTACGCCTACGGCGGTTTCGAGGTCGCGCTGCAGCCGAGCTACAGCGGCGGCATCGGCCGCGCCTGGCTCGCGCAGGGCGGCGTCTACGTGGTCGCCAACATCCGCGGCGGCGGCGAATACGGCCCGCGCTGGCACCAGGCGGCGCTGCAGCGCGACCGGCTGCGCACCTGCGAGGACTTCGCGGCCGTCTCCGAGCACCTGATCGCGCGCAACATCACCTCGCCGAAGCACCTCGGCGCGATGGGCGGCAGCAACGGCGGCCTCTTGATGGGCAACATGCTCACGCGCTATCCGCAGCTCTACGGCGCGATCGTGAGCGAAGTGGCGCTGCTCGACATGCGGCGCTACACGCAGCTGTCGGCCGGCGCCTCGTGGATCGCCGAGTACGGCGATCCCGAGGACCCCGCGCAATGGGAATGGATCCGGCACTTCTCGCCCTACGAGAACGCGAAGCCGGGCCAGCCCTATCCGCGCGCGCTCTTCACCACCTCGACGCGCGACGACCGCGTCGGCCCGGTGCATGCGCGCAAGATGTATGCGAAGCTCGCGGCCATGGGCTACGACGTCGCGTTCTACGAGAACATGGAAGGCGGCCACAGCGCCGCGGCCGACAACAAGGCTTCGGCCTTCATGGACGCGCTCGGCTACATGTTCCTCTGGCAGCACATCGGGCCGGCCTCATGAACGGCGTGGGCACCACCCTCGAGCTGATCGGCGCGCCGACCGACGTGGGCGCGAGCGTGCGCGGCGCCGGCATGGGGCCCGACGCGCTGCGGGTCGCGGGCCTGCCCGAGGCGCTGGCGGCGCTGGGCTACGGCGTGATCGACCGCGGCAACCTCGCGGGCCCGGCCACGCCCTGGGCGCTGCCGGCCAACGGGCTGCGCCACCTCGACGAAGTGATCGCCTGGAACCGCTCGGTCTACTGCGCGGTCGACACCGCGCTCGGCACCGGCCACCTGCCGCTGATGATGGGCGGCGACCACTGCCTCGCGATCGGCTCGATCAGCGCGGTGGCCTGGCATGCGCGCAAGCGCGGCAAGAAGCTGCGCGTGCTGTGGCTCGACGCGCACTCCGACGTCAACACCGAGACGACCAGCCCGAGCGGCAACCTGCACGGCATGCCGGTGTCCTGCCTGCTGGGCCACGGCCCCGCGGTGCTCACGGGCTGGAGCGGCGAGCGCGCGGCGATCGAGCACGACGCGATCCGCTTCATCGGCATCCGCAGCGTCGATGCCGACGAGAAGGAGGCGATCCGCACGCTCGGGCTGCATGTGTTCGACATGCGCCACATCGACGAGCACGGCATGCGCACCACCATGACGGAGGCGCTGCAGGACGTGGACGAGGACACGCACCTGCACGTGAGCTTCGACCTCGACTGCCTCGACCCCGGCATCGCGCCCGGCGTGGGCACGGGCGTGCGCGGCGGGCCGACCTACCGCGAGATGCAGCTGTGCATGGAGATGATCGCCGACACGGGCCGGCTCGGCTCGGTCGACGTGGTCGAGCTCAACCCGGCCCTCGACGTGCGCAACCAGACCGCGGAGGTCGCGGTCGAGCTGATCGAGAGCCTGTTCGGCAAGTCGACGCTGGTGCGCTGACGCCGGGCTTCAGCGCTGCATCGCCGGCAGCGCGATCGCCGCCACGATGCCGAGGATCGCGATCACCGGCAGCAGCCAGGCGCCGATCAGCACGCCGAGCGTGTTGGGCGGCGGCGGGGCGCCGAAGCGGTTGCTGCCCTGCGTGCCCGGCTTGAAGACCCAGATCAGCGCGACCAGCGGGATCAGCGCCAGGAGCAGCGTCCAGCCCGACCAGTCCATGTCGTGCGAGCGCTGGATGCCCGTCAGGATGTAGAACACGAAGTATGGGATCGCGAGCAGCAGCGTGATGCCGCCGATCGCGGCCTCGCCGCCCTTGAAGCCGGAGAAGCCGAGCACCCCGCCCAGCACCATCGCGGCGATCATGAACAGCGCGTACGAATAGAACATGTACGCCAGGAAACGCGCGCGGCCGATGCGGCCCTTGGCCGACCACAGCTTCACGGGCTGCACGCCCGCGCCGTCGCCGTAGACGTCGGCCACCGTGGCGCCCGGTGCGGCATAGGGATTGACTGCTTGCTCTGTCATGGACTCTCTCCTCTTTGGTTGAACGAAGACGATTGGAACGGGCCGTTATAGAAGACCGGCGCGCTTGACGGCGTGGTAGCGGTTCACCAGCACCACCGCGAGCTGGGCCGGCTCGACGTCGACCGACAGCGGATCGCCGCCGACCACGCGTGCGAAGGCGTCGCGGCGCGACTGCTCGAACAGATGGGCCGCCGCCACCTCGACCGCGTCGCGCGGCTCGCCGAGCGGCTGGCCCGCGATGCGGCCGAGCACCCGTTCGCGCAGGCTCGCGACCAGCACCAGGTGCTGGCGCCGCAGCAGCCCGACCGCGGGGCGCAGCTCGGCCGCATCCTCGTCGCGGAAGTTGGTCAGCACGATCACCAGCGCGCGCCGCCGCTGCACCTGCATCAGCTGCTGCGCCGCGAGCAGGTAGTCGGAGTGCGTGGCGCCGGGCTGGATGTCGTGCAGCCGGTTCATCAGCGCATTGAGCGTGGCCGTGCCCTTGCGCGGCGCGAAGTCGCGCCGCTCGCCCGGCGCGCAGCCGAAGGTCATGGCGCCGACCTCGTCGCCCTCCTTCAGCGCCACGTAGCTCAGCAGCATCAATGCGTTGAGCGCCTCGTCGAAATGGCTGACCGCCTGCTCGGCCGCGGCCGTCTCGTCGGCGCGCATGCGCCGTCCGCAGTCGAGCAGGAAGAACACGCACTGGTCGCGGTCGTCCTGGTACTCGCGCACGATCGGGCGGCGGTGGCGCAGCGTGGCCTTCCAGTCGATGTGGCGCAGCGCATCGCCGGTGCGGTAGTCGGCGAGCTGGCGGAAGTCGGTGCCGAGCCCGCGCTGCGCATAGGTCTTGATGCCGATCTGCGCGAGGCGCCGGTCGCCCGACAGCCACGCATAGCGCGCGAGCGCCGCGAAGTTGGGATACACCCGCACCCGGCGCGGCTCGCCGAGCGTCTCGCGCAGCTCGAACAGGCCCGCGCGGGTGCGCCAGCGGACCTGCGTCGCGCCGAAGCGCGCCACGCCGCGCAGCGTGGCGGTGACGGTGTAGCGCAGCTCGACGCGCGCGGCGGGCGGCACGCTCAGCACCTGCGGCATGCCCTCGAACGCGAAATGCGCGTCGATCTCGTCGAACACCGCGACGCGCCAGGCCAGCGCGCCCTCGTTGACCACCGACAGCGTCAGCACCGTGGGCACGCCGAGCGAGAACGCGCCCGGCAGCACGCGCTCGACCGCGAGCGGCGCCGCGCGCCAGAGTCGCAGGCTGCGCCGCAGGTCGACGACGGCCGCCACGAGCCCCGCCGCGAGCAGCAGCCCGCCCGCCTGCGCGACCCGATCCACCGGCGCGCCGAGCAGCAGCGCGGCGGAGGCGGCCACGGCCGCGCCCGCCAGCCCCCGGACCAGCGCGCGCGTCGGGATCGGCACGGCCAGGGTCATAGGCGAGGCGCTTCGACGCTGTCGCGCGCCGCGCGCAGCAGCGCGTCGACGCTGGTGCCCTCGAGCTGCGCATCGGGCGAGATCATCACGCGGTGGCGCAGCGCCGGCAGCGCCTGGCGCGCCACGTCGTCGGGCGTGATGAAGTCGCGCCCGGCCATCAGCGCCGCGGCGCGCGCGGCGCGCACCAGCGCCATCGTGCCGCGCGGGCCGGCGCCCGAGGAGAGCCCCGGCCAGTCGCGCGTGGCGCGCGCGATGCGCACCGCATAGTCGATCACGCGCTCGTCGGCCTGCACCAGGCAGGCCAGGCGCTGCAGCTCGACCACCTGCGCCTCGTCCAGGCAGGGCGTGACCGCATCGAGCGGGAACTGGTTGCCCGCGCGCTGCAGCGTGGTGAGCTGCACGATCGCGTTCTCCTCGTCGTGGCTCGGAAAGCCGATGTCGATCTTCAGCAGGAAGCGGTCGAGCTGCGCCTCGGGCAGCGGATAGGTGCCTTCGGTGTCGATCGGGTTCTGCGTGGCCATCACCATGAACGGCCGCGGCAGCGGCATGGCGCGGCCTTCGAGCGTGACCTGGTACTCCTGCATCACCTCGAGCAGCGCGCTCTGGGTCTTGGCTGGCGCGCGGTTGATCTCGTCGGCCAGCAGCAGGTGGGTGAACACCGGCCCCTGGTGCACGCGCAGCGTGCCCAGCCCGCTGTCGCCGCGCACCGAAGGATCGAGCACCGAATGGCCCGTGATGTCCGAGGGCATCAGGTCGGGCGTGAACTGCACGCGCGCATAGCGCAGCGTCATCGCCTGCGCGAGCGCGCGCGCCAGCAGGGTCTTGCCGAGCCCCGGCACGCCCTCGATCAGCACATGGCCCGAGGCCACCAGCGCGACCAGCGTCTGGTCCACCGCCTCGAGCTGGCCGACCACGGCGCGGCCGACCTCGGTGCGCAGCGCCTGCAGCCACTGGGACGCGCGCGTCAGTTCTTCGGGGGAAATGGCTTGCATGGGATCTCTCGGTTCAGGAAGAAGGGGAAGAGGAGAAAGAAGAAGACGACGACGGGCCGCGCCCGCCCGCGGCCTCGAGCCGGCGCCGCGCGGTCTCGAGCACCTCGAGGTCCAGCGCCATGGCCTCGGGCCGGCGCGCGCGCGCGGACATCGCGCGTTCGAGCACCGGCGCCTCGAGCCCCGTGGCCTGGGCGATGGCGGCGGCGCGCGCGGCGGCGTCGCGCTGCGCATAGCGCCGCAGGTGGCGCCGCGCCGTTTCGTCGAGCGCGCGCAGTTGCGCGGCATGCAGCGCGCCGTTGCCGTGCATGTGGAGGAAGGCGGCGGTGCCGCGCACCTGCTCGGCCATCGAACGCCGGTGCGTGCCCGCGGACGGCGCCAGCGGACCGAAGCGCACCGCGCCGCGCCAGAGCGCCGCGGCGAGCGCGAGCAGCCCCGCCACCATCGCGACCCAGGCGTGGCGCCAGAGCCATGGCAGGAAGGGCTCGCGCGCTTCCTCGGTGACGAACCAGACCTCGCTGCCGGCGCGCGCCTGCAGGGCGGCCACGGCGAACAGCGCGTTGTCGCCGCGCAGCAGGTTGCCGTTGGACAGCACGCTCCAGGGCATGACGGTGACGGAGCCCCGGCCGACGGCCACGCGGATCGCCTCGATGCCGCGCGGCGCCTGCACGGCCCACAGCGGCGTCTCCTCCTCGTCGGCCGGCAGGTACTGCCTGCCGACCCAGGCGCCGCAGACGCGGAAGCTGCGCCCGCCCTCGAAGCTCGCGGGCAGCGCGTCGGGCTCCACCACCTCGTGGCAGTCGGCGTCCCGGGTGCGCTGGCGGCGCGCAGCGGCGCGGGGCTTCTCCGGCGGCTCGGCGGCCTTCTTCTCGCCCTCGCCCTTGCTCGGGCGCGTCCAGTCCTCCTCGACCAGCGGGACCCAGCTTTCGAGCATCTCGTCGTCCACCAAGCGGCCCGGCATCACGAGGTGCCCGCCCTGCTCGACCCAGGCGCGCAGGCGCTCCGCGCGCTCGGGGAACAGGTTCCAGTGGCTGGAGCCGAGCACCAGCCGCGCGCCGGGCGGCGGCATCGCATCGAGGCTGCGCCGCTTCACCACGCGCGCGCCGAGCTCGCGCACCAGGCCCTGCACCCCATAGTGCGGATCGTTCCGCGCCTCGCCGCCCGCGGGCGTCGGCACCTCGGTGTCGGCCCATTCGGTGGCGGTCACCAGCCAGGCGCCCGCGAGCCCGAGCGCGGCCACGACGAGGATGCGGGCGATCCAGGGATTCACGCCGGCACCTCCTGCGCCGCCGGCGGTCGCGCCTCGGGCGCGCCCAGGTGGCGGTCGAACCCGTCGCACAGCGCCAGCACCTCGCCGGTGGCCGGCAGCCGGCCGCCGTAGGCCGCGAGCTGCCAGGCCCGGACCAGCTGCGCGAAGTAGGCCTGCGGCCCCGGCGCCAGCCGCGCGGCCGCGAGCGCCACGCATTCGTCCTCGGTGCTGGCCGCGCGCACCGGCACCGCATGCAGATGCACCAGGCGCGACAGCGCGCCGCGGTACAGCAGCGACAGCGCGCCCCGGTGCTGGCCGCGCTGCCAGAGCGCGGCGGCGGCGCCGCCGATGTCCTCGGGCAGGGTCTGGGGCCGGATGTCGAGGCTGCCCACATGGCTCGGCAGGTCCTCGGCGCGCGCCCGTGCGCCGCCCGCGCGCACCCGCACCAGCCGGTGGATGCGCACCACGAGCCAGGCGATCGCGAGCGCGGCCAGGCCCCAGACCAGCCAGCGCGCGCCCTCGGCCACCGCCTTGGCGAAGTCGCGCAGCCAGTCGAGGCCGGCCGCGTCGCCGTCGCGCTCGGCGTCTTCCTTCTCCTTGTCGCTGTCCTTGAAGCGCAGGCTCTTCTCGATCTTGCTGCCCGGCATGTTCGGATCGGCGCGCACGCGTTCGGCGGCGGCGCGCACCTGCTCGCGCGTCGTCCGCGGTTCCGCCGCCGCGGTTGCGCCGGCCGCGCACAGCACCGACAACAGGAAGGCGCCCAGCCAGCGTCGCATCTCAGCCTTCCACCGCGCGCCGCGCGACCGCGTGCCGGAACTCCTGCTCGATGTCCCAGGCCTCGAGTTCGACGCGCCGGTTGAGGTACATCGCGAAACCGGCCGCCACGTAGAAGGGCTCGAGCACGCCGACCACCAGCGCATAGGCCGCGGCCGCGAGCAGGCTCTCGGCCGTGCCGCTGCTTTCGAGGATCCAGTTCATCGCATCCCTCGCGCTGCCCTCGGGCGCGAACCAGACCAGCATCGAGAGCAGGCCGAGGCCGAGCGCCGCCTCGACGTTGGCGAACACGAACTGCATGGCGCCGGCCGCGCCGCGGCGCGCATGCAGCAATTGCGCGCGGCGCTTGCGGCGTGCCGCGCCGCGCTGCCCTTCGAGCTGCTCGATCGCCTGCGTGAACGCACGCCATGGCGAGAAGCGCCGCCACAGCAGCGTGCGCAACAGCTGCCCGCCGAGCACCTGGCCGCGGCGCGCCCAGAGGTCGGCCCAGCGCGTGGGCTGCCCGAAGACGGCGCGCGACAGGATGAACAGCAGGCTGCGGTCGAGCCAGGGCTTGAGCCAGAAGATCAGCAGGCCCGGCAGCCAGCCCGCGATCTCGACGGTGCCGAGCGCGAGCGCGACCAGCACCAGGTACAGGGGCAGGAACGTGCCCCAGACCGAGCGCGCGTGGCGGCGCACCAGCGCGGCGCCCAGGTCCGCGGCCTCGGCCATCGGCCGCGGACGCAGCACGATCGCGAGGCCGTCAACCTGCATCGCGCTGCCCCGCGGCGGCCGCACGGCGCGGCCGGCCCTGCCAGCCGAGGTAGGCCAGCACCAGCACCCAGCAGGCGCCGCCCACGCCGTACTTCACGGCCGGCGTCACCCAGCGGGCCGAGGACCAGAACGCCTCGACCGCCGCCGCCACGAGCAGCAGGCCGACCACGCCGTAGACCACGACCACCGCATGGCGCGACGCGAGCCGCAGCGCCTCGAGCCGCCGGTGGCGGCCGGGCGCGAGCCACGAATGGCCGAGCCGCAGGCCCGCCGCGCCGGCCAGCACGATCGCCGTGAGCTCGAAGGCCGAATGCGTGACGACGAAGGAGAGGAAGTTCTGCGCGTGGCCCGCGCCGATCAGGTAGCCGCCGACGGCGCCGATCTGGATGCCGTTGAACACCACGACGAAGGCGCTGCCCACGCCCGCGAAGATGCCGGCCGCGAAGCAGCGGAAGCCGATGCCGATGTTGTGCATCACGTAGTAGCCGAACATCTCCCAGTCGTCGCCGGCGTCGCGCCTGCGGCCGAGCGATTCGGCCGCGTCGCCGTACATGGCGTCGAACTGCTGCACCTCGCGCGCATCGAGCAGGTGCAGGATGAAGCCGGGGTCGCGCCAGGCGGCCCAGCCCGCCGCGAGCAGCGGCGCGAGGAACATCAGCGCCGCCGCGAGCAGGTAGCCGCGGTGCGCGCGCACCGCCTCTGGGAAGTCGACCAGCGCGAGCCGGCCGAGGCGCGCGAGCCCGTAGTCGTGCCGGCGGTAGATGAGCCGGTGCGCGCTCTGCGTCAGGCCCTCGAGCCGCTGCGTCAGGTGGACCGGATAGGCGCGCGCCTGCGCGAGCGCGAGGTGCTCGCAGACGCGCCGGTAGAGCGTGGCGAGCCGGGCGCCGTCGAACTTGCGCCGGGTCTCGGCCGCGCCGATCACGGCCTCGAGCTCGGCCCAGAGCGGCGCGTAGGCGGCTTCGAAGTCGATCGGCGTCATCGCCCGCCTCCGCGCGCCCCGG
Source organism: uncultured Variovorax sp. (assembly GCA_966095775.1). GTDB lineage: Bacteria > Pseudomonadota > Gammaproteobacteria > Burkholderiales > Burkholderiaceae_C > Variovorax. The sequence continues at coordinate 23,204 of CBHTTS010000037.1, forward strand.
CCGCCGTGCCGGCACGGCGGCCCAGCACCCCCGGCGCCACGCCGAGCAGCCGCTGCGACGCGCTCGCGCCCGACGCATCGGGCGCGAGCACCGGCTCGGCCACGCGCGCGAGTTCGTCGAAGCGCTCGGGCGTGAGCCGCGTGGCGCGGCCGGCCCACGACACCACCGCCACCTGCTCGCGCACCGACAGCGCGCGCGCCGGCGCCCGGGGCTCGGCCGCGGGCACCTCGCCGTGCAGGCTCACCTGCTCGCTGAACACCACCAGCGTACCGGCCGCGAGGTCGCCGAGCCGCTTGCTGTCGGGTCGCCAGAGCATCGAGGCGATGCCGGCCGCGTAGAAGGCCGGCACGAAGTCGGCCGCGCGCAGCAGGTTGCGCGTGAGCGCGGCCGCGGGCGTCACCGGCAGGCCCGAGTCCATCACCACGCGCAGGCCCATCACGCGCTTGCCCGGCGTGGCCGCCGCGCGCGTGAGCTCGAACACCACGGGATAGAACCACTCGAGCAGGAAGTAGCTGATCAGCAGGATGCCCGCGCCCATCTTGCCCAGCAGCCCGACCACGATCGCGACGCCCATGAAGACGCCGAGCCGGATGGCGAGGTCGATCAGGTAGGCCAGCCCGCGCGCGACCAGCCCGGCCGGGCGCAGCGAGAGCGCGATGCCCTCGGGGGTCTCGGCGGTGTAGAGCGTGTCGAGGCGCACGGGCTGCACCGTCAGGCGCTCAGCACCACGGTATCGGCGATCTGGTCGTGCAGGCAGCGGCGCGACGCGCGGAAGATGAAGAGGCAGTCGACCAGCACGTAGATCTGGCCGACCGCGGGGATCACGGCGGTCAGGAACTGCAGGCTCTCGCGCAGCCCGAGGATGCGCCCCAGCGAGGGCTTGCTGCCGTCGGGACGCGCGATGCGGATCCCGAGCAGCGCCTTGCCGATGGTCTGGCCGCGGGTGGCGAGCAGCCAGCCGTGCAGCGCGGCGTAGGTCAGGAAGCCGACGAGCGCCGAGAAGAGCTGGGGCTCCCAGAGGCTGCTGCCGTCGTCGTCCCAGACGTTGACGGGCGTGAAGACCGCGAGCAGCCAGATCACCGCGACCGCGATCAGGCCGTCGAGCATGGCCGCGACGAAGCGCTTGCTGCGCGATGCGAGTTCGCCCGCCGGCTGGCCGGGCCGCACCACGTCCTCGACACGAGATTGGGGCGACGCGTAGCGCGCGTCCTCCGATGGCCCTTCCATGGCTCCCTCCTGCGGAATCTTGTTCGGCGCGATTCTAGTGGGGCGCCCTTTCAGGCCCGTGGCACGCGCGCGCAGGCGCGGCGCGGCCTCAGCCGCGGTTCGGCGACAGCGGCACCGGGAAGCTGGTGGCCGGCGCGGGCGCGGCCTCCTCGGGCCCGTCGGCCGCCGCGTCGGCGCCGCCGCCCTGCAGGAAGCGGTCGAGCAGGGTGAAGAAGCGGTCGTAGAAGCGCTCGTCGGTGAGGGTCTCGCTCGCCACCTTGACCATCGCCTCGTCGCTGCCGGCGAACGGCAGCGAGAGCGATCCGATCGCGCCCACGCCGAGGCTGGCCGAGTTGTTGACCTTCTTGATGCCGTAGCGGTCCTGCAGCGCGGTCGCGAAGGCCACGGTGCTGCGCCGGCCCGAGTGGGCCGCTTCGCCGGCGCAGACCACGCGGAACTCGACCTCGACGTGCACCTCGGCCGCGGGCTGGAAGCTCTTGCGGCCGGTCACGAGGTCGGCGTTGGCCGCGTTGATCATGTAGCCCTGGCTCAGCAGCGCGCGGCGCGCGGCCTCGCAGGTCTGGGCCTCGGTCGCGGCGTAGGTGCGCGTGTGGGTGGTGGTGGAGTCGAACTCCTCCGGCTCGTACGACACGCGGCGCGAGGCGCTGCCGCAGCCCGCGAGCACCAGCGCGGCGAGCAGGACGCAGAAAGCGGAAGAAAAGGAGCGAAGGCGGAAGGGCAGGGTCGGCATGGCGCGGCGAATCCTAACCGGCGCCCGACGGCGGGCGGGCCGGCGAGCGCTTCGAGCGCGGCCGCGGGCCCGGTGTTCCCGCCGGGCCGAAGATTTTTCAGGACCAGCGCAGCAGGTGGTGCGCGCGGTGGCGGGTGGCGGCGATGAGAAGCGCGTTCGGCGCGTCGGTCCGCGCCACCCACTCGCGCGCGGCCTCGGCGCTGCGGCCGAACTGCCGGTGGCGCGCGACCAGCCGCGCCTCGCGCAGCGCGTCGTCGACGTCCACGTACCAGACCTCGTCGAGCAGCGCGGCGGCGCCGGCCCAGTCGCCGTCGTCGTGCAGCAGGTAGTTGCCCTCGGTGATCACGAGCCGGGTCTGCGGCAGCACCGCGATCGCGCCCGCGATCGGCTCCTCGATCTCGCGCCGGAACTCGGGCGCGTAGACGATCGGATCGCCCTTGCGCTGGGCGCGCAGCCGGGCGAGCAGCGCGACATAGCCCGCGGCGTCGAAGGTGTCGGGCGCCCCCTTGCGGCCGGCGCGGCCGAGCCGTTGCAGCTCGACGTTGGCGAGGTGGAAGCCGTCCATCGGCACCACCTGCGCGTGCTCCGCGCCCACGGCCCGCAGCAGCGCCGCCGCGAGCGTCGACTTGCCCGCGCCCGGCGCGCCGACCAGCCCGAGCAGCCGGCGGCCGCCGCCGGCCATCAGCTCCTGCAGGCGCGCGAGACTGTCGGCGGGAAGAGGAGGCAGCGCGGCGTTCATGCCCCGAGCGTATCAAGCCGCGCGGGGCCGGGCCTCAGGGATAGAGGCCGCGCTCCTGGCGGGCCATGAGGATGCGCTCGCAGGCGACCGCATAGGTCGCGGTGCGCAGCGTGATCTTGTGCTTGTCGGCCGTGTCCCAGATCTGGTTGAGCGCGTTCATCATGATGCGGTCGAGCCGC
>CBHTTS010000038.1:0-25989 GCA_966095775.1 uncultured Variovorax sp.
CAACGCGGGCATCGCCGGGCCGACCGCCGCGGTCGAGGACATCACGCTCGCGGACTGGCAGAAGACCCTGGACGTGAACCTGACCGGCATCTTCCTGTGCACGCGGCGCGCGGTGCCGATGCTCAAGGCCGCGGGCGGCGGCTCGATCGTGAACATCTCGTCGGCCGCGGGCCGGCTCGGCTTTCCCCTGCGCACGCCGTATTCCGCCTCCAAGTTCGGCGTGATCGGGCTCACGCAGACCTGGGCGATGGAGCTCGGCCCCTCGCAGATCCGCGTCAATGCGGTGCTGCCCGGCGTCGTCGCGGGCGCGCGGCAGGAGCGCGTGATCGCGGCCAAGGCGGCGTCGTACGGCATCGACCACGAAGCGATGCGCGAGCGGCTGCTGTCGCGGGTGTCGACGCGCCGCATGGTCACGGCCGAGGACATCGCGCACCAGATCGTGTTCATCTGCTCGCCCGCGGGCGCCGCCATCAGCGGACAGAGCCTGTCGGTCTGCGGCAACGTGGAGACGCTCGGATGAAAAGACCACCCAGGATCGAGATGAACGAAGCCGTCGCCGTCGTGGGCGCTGGCCTGATCGGACGCGCCTGGGCCATCGTGTTCGCGCGCGCGGGCTGTCGCGTGAGCCTGTTCGATGCCGATGCGCAGGCGCTGGCGGCCAGCCTGGCCCTGGTCCGCGAAAGCCTCGGCGACCTGCAGCAGCACGGCCTGCTCGACGAGCCCCCCGCCGCCGTGCTGGCGCGCATCGCACCGCGCGAAACGCTGGCCGAAGCGCTGCAGGGGGCGGCGCTGGTGCAGGAGAACGTGCGCGAAACGCTGGCGGCCAAGCGCGCGATCTTTGCCGAGATGGACGCGCTCGCCGCGCCCGACACGGTGCTCGCGAGCTCCACGTCCTGGCTCATGGCGAGCGCGTTCTCCGCCGGACTCGCGGGTCGCGCACGCATGCTCGTGGCGCACCCCGTCAATCCGCCGTACCTGATCCCGCTGGTCGAGATCGCGCCGGCGCCCTGGACATCCGAAGCGGCGACGCGGCGCGCGCAGGCGATCTACGAGGCGGCCGGCCAGTCGCCGGTGCTGCTGCGCAAGGAGATCACCGGCTTCCTGCTGAACCGCATCCAGGGCGCCGTGCTCAACGAGGCGCTGAACCTCTACGCCGAAGGCTTCGCGAGCGCCGAGGACCTGGACCAGGTGCTCAAGCAGGGCCTGGGCCTGCGCTGGTCGTTCATGGGCCCGTTCGAGACCATCGACCTGAACGCGCCCGGCGGCCTGCTCGACTATGCCGAGCGCTACGGCCCCACCTACCGCGAAGTGGCTGCGACGCAGCAGGCCAATGCCTGGGCGCCCGCCGTGCTGGCGCGGTTGCAGGCCGAGCGGCGCGAGGCCCTGCCCGCGCACGAACTCGCCGAACGCGCCCGCTGGCGCGACCAGCGGCTGATGGCGCTCGCGGCCCATCAGCGCCGAGAGCGCCCACGCGACCCGGCCCCTTGAGCGGCGGCCGCGATCCACTCCACCTCCCGATCCCTCCCAGAAGGAACTTCCATGGCCAAGAGCAGCAACAAAGTCATCATCACCTGCGCCGTCACCGGCGCGATCCACACGCCCTCGATGTCGCCCCATCTGCCGGTCACGGCCGACGAGATCGCGCAGGCCGCCATCGGCGCGGCCGAAGCCGGCGCCGCCATCGTCCATCTGCATGCGCGCAAGCCCGACAACGGCCAGCCCTCGCAGGACCCGGCGCTGTTCAAGCCCTTCCTGCAGCAGATCAAGGCCGCGAGCGACGTGGTGGTCAACATCACGACCGGCGGCGCGCCGACGATGCTGGTGGCCGAGCGGCTGGTGCCGGTCCACACCTTCCAGCCCGAGGTGGCGTCGCTCAACATGGGCTCGATGAACTTCGGCCTCTACGGGATGCTGAACCGTTTCAAGACCTTCAGGCACGACTGGGAGCGGCCCTACCTCGCCGAGAGCGACGACCGCGTGTTCCGCAACACCTTCAAGGACATCGCGTACATCCTCGAGAGCTGCGCCGACCAGGGTACGCGCTTCGAGATCGAGTGCTACGACATCGGCCATCTCTACACGGCCGCGCACTTCATCGACCGCGGGCTGATCAAGCCGCCGTTCCTGATCCAGTCGGTGTTCGGCCTGCTCGGCGGCATCGGCCCGCATCCCGAGGACGTGCTGCACATGAAGCGCACGGCCGACCGGCTGTTCGGCGACGACTACCTGTGGTCGGTGCTCGGCGCGGGGCGCAACCAGATGCCGATCGCGGCGCAATCGCTGGCGATGGGCGGCAATGTGCGCGTGGGCCTGGAGGACTCGCTCTGGGACGGCCCCGGCCAGCTTGCGAAAAGCAATGCCGACCAGGTGCGCCGCGCGCGCACGCTGATCGAGAGCCTGAGCCTCGAGGTCGCGACGCCGGACGAGGCGCGGCAGATGCTCGCGCTCAAGGGGCCCGGCCAGGTCCGGTTCTGAGCGCCTCCGGCCGCCGCACCGGCGGTCATCCGGAATGCGCCGTTGCCCGTTAGCATGGCACCCGAAGGCGGGAAACAGTTGTCAACTAACGTGCAAAGGTCCATTCCATCATGAAAAAGCTCCTTTCTCTTCTGATCCTCGGCGCCTCCCTCAGCTTCGGTGCCGCGCAGGCCCAGGACAAGGCCGCCACGCCGGCCACCGCCGCGCCCGCCCCGGCCGCCGCCGGTGCCGGCTGCGAAGCCAAGGCCGTGGACAAGAACGGCAAGGCCCTGGCGGGCGCCGCCAAGGCCAGCTTCGTGAAGAAGTGCGAGAAGGAAGCCAAGGCCGCCGCGGCCCCGGCCTGCGCGGCGAAGGCGGTCGACAAGAACGGCAAGGCGCTCGCCGGTGCCGCGAAGAGCAGCTTCATGAAGAAGTGCGAGGCCGACGCGGCGAAGGGCTGACCACCCCCGTCCCTCGCTCACTGCGTGTCGCTCGACTCCCCCTCGAGGGGGCGACACCAGCGGCCCGGCAAAGCCGGTTCCGCGGTCTTCCTCGGTTTTGCTGCCGCGCAGCGGCAGCTACTTGCCGAAGCCGCGCGCGAGGAAGACGGCGACCAGCGGGATCACCGCGATCAGGTGCGCCTGCACCATCACGAGCTTCCGGGTCTTGCGCACCTCGGCCTCGGCCGGCAGGGCGCCGCTGGCGCGCAGCGTCTTGCGCCAGCGCAGGTAGGTCAGGGTCGGGAAGATCGACAGCACGCCGACGATGATGAACAGCCCGAGCTTCACGTGCAGCAGCGGGTTGGTCCAGTACCAGGCCGTGCCCTTGACGCCCCACCAGGTGCGCGCGAAGCCGGTCACGAGCACCGCGATCGCGGCGATGCCGTAGACCATGTCGACCCGCGCGAGCCGCTCGACCACGGCCGCGTTGAGCCACTGGATGCGGCACAACGCCGCCTCGCTCGAGATGAAGACGACCATCGTGAGGATGGCCAGCAAGTGCAGGTAGGCGAGGATGGCTTCGAGGGTCATCGTGGCTTTCTTTTCGGCGTTGCGAGGGATGTTTGCAAATGCGAATGGAATTGTGCCGCCCCTGACCGGATTCAGCCCCTTCCGCCCCAGAATTCGGGCCGTCCGTACTGCTCCTTGAGGAAATCCAGCCACAGTCGCACGCGCAGCGGCAGGTGCTTGGTGCCCGCGAACACGGCATAGATGCCGTTGGGCGGCGCGGCGAATTCCTCGAGCAGCGGCACCAGCAGGCCGGCATCGATCTCGGCCTCGACCTCCCAGGTGCTGCGCCAGGCGATGCCGTGGCCGGCGAGACACCAGTCGTGCAGCACCTGGCCGTCGGAGCAGTCGAGCGGGCCTTCGGGCCGCAGGTAGATCAGCTCCTCGCCCGGGCCCTCGCCGGCCGCGGCATGCTCCGCGTCCGGCCCCGGCGCGGTGCGCGGGATGCGGAACGCCCAGCCGCGCGTCTGCGAGGCATCGCTCGAGAGCGTGAGGCAGGCGAAGCGCGAGAGCTCGTGCGGATGGCGCGGCATGCCGTGGCGGCGCACGAACTCGGGCGTGGCGACGCAGCGGCGCCGGTTGTCGGCCAGCCGCACGCTCACGAGCGAGGAGTCGGGCAGGTCGCCCACGCGCACCGCGCAGTCGAAGCTCTCGCCGCGCACGTCGACCACGCGGTCGCTGAGGTTGAGCGAGATCGTCACCTCGGGATGCAGCGCATGGAAGCGCGGCACCAGCGGCGCCACGTGGCGGCGGCCGAAGCCCGCGGGCGCGGTGATGCGCAGATGGCCGCTCGCCTTGACGCCGCCGGCGCTCACGCTCGCCTCGGCGTTGGCGAATTCGGTCAGCAGGCGCTGGCAGTCCTCGAGGAAGGCGCTGCCTTCGTGCGTGAGCGTGATGCGGCGCGTGGTGCGCACCAGCAGCTTGACGCCGAGCCGCGCCTCGAGCGCATCGAGCCGGCGGCCGATGATCGCCGGCGCCACGCCCTCGGCCTTGGCCGCGGCCGTGAGCCCGCCGCGCGTGGCCACCGAGACGAAGGATTCGAGTTGCTTCAGGCGGTCCATGGCGCCCGAACTATATCGCCGGGCTCCTCAGCCGCGCCTGGCCTCGAAGGCCGCGATCTCGGCCTCGCCGTAGCCCACCTCGCGCAGCAGCTCGGCCGTGTGCTCGCCGACCTCGGGCGGCTGCAGCCGGATGCCCGGGCGCTCGCCGTCGAGCGTGAACGGCATCAGCGGCACCTTGGCCATGTGGCCGTCGTTCATGCGCACGGGCGCGAGGCCGCCGGTGGCGTTGAGGTGCGGGTCGTCGAAGAGCTCCTGCGGCTTGGTGATGGGCGCGAACGGCAGCTCGTGGCGCTCGAACACCGCGCCGAGCTCGGCCGCGCTGCGGTCCGCGAGGTGCGCGCGCAGCAGCGGCATCATCCAGTCGCGCGCCCGCACGCGGTCGTTGTTGGTCGCCAGCCGCGGGTCGGCGAGCATCTGCTCGAGCCCGAAGGCCCGGCAGAAGACGTTCCACTGCTTGTCGCTGACCACCGCGAGGAAGATCTGCTCGCCGTCCTTCACCGTGAACACGTCGTACACCGCCCAGGCCGAGATGCGGTTCGGCATCGGGTCGGCGGCGCGGCCCGTGGCCGCGAACTGCATCATGTGCTGCGCCACCAGGAAGACGTTGTTCTCGAACAGCGCCGACTGCACCTCGCAGCCCTTGCCGGTGAGCTCGCGCTGGCGCAGCGCGGCCATCGCGCCGATGGCGCCGAACATGCCGCCCATGATGTCGTTGACGCTGGTGCCGGCGCGCAGCGGGTCGCCGATGCGGCCGGTCATGTAGGCCAGGCCGCCCATCATCTGCACCACCTCGTCGAGCGCGGTGCGGTGGTCGTAGGGGCCGGGCAGGAAGCCCTTGTGGCTCACGTAGATCAGGCGCGGGTGCCGCCTGGCGAGCGTCTCGTAGTCGAGCCCGAGCTTCTTCATCGTGCCGGGCTTGAAGTTCTCGCTCACGATGTCGGCGGTGGCGACGAGGCGCAGCGCGGCCTCCACGCCCTCGGGCGTCTTGAGGTCGAGCGCGATGCTCTTCTTATTGCGGTTGAAGGCCGGGAAGAAGCCCGAGCCCGAGCCGAGCAGCCGGCGCGTCGCGTCGCCTTCGAGCGGCTCGACCTTGATGACCTCGGCGCCGAGGTCGGCGAGCAGCAGGCCGCAGGTCGGGCCCATCACCATGTGGGTGAACTCGACCACGCGCACGCCCGCGTAGGGCAGCGGGAAGGATTTGTCAGAGGACATGGGGAACGCCTTGCTGCACGAAGCCCTTGGGCAGGCCGGCCTCGGGCGTCATGCCGTAGACCGGTTCGCCGGGCAGGCCGGCCATGAGCGGCGCGCGCGCCGCGACGAGTTTCTCGAGGTCGATGCCGGTGGCGACGCCCATGGCCTCGAACATGAAGACGAGGTCTTCGGTGACCGCGTTGCCCGACGCGCCGGGCGCATAGGGGCAGCCGCCGAGGCCGCCGAGCGAGGCGTCGAAGGTGCGCACGCCCTCGTCCCAGGCCGCGAGGCAGTTCGCGATGCCGAGGCCGCGCGTGTTGTGCATGTGGGCCGCGCCGGCATGCTCGCCGATCTCGGCGCGCAGGCGCCGGAACAGGCGGCGCACCTGCGCGGGGTTGGCGTAGCCCACCGTGTCCGACAGCCCCACCTCCTGCGCGCCGGCCTCGACGCAGCGGACCGCGAGGCGGATCACGTCGTCCTCGGGCACGAGGCCCTGCAGCGTGCAGCCGAAGGCGGTGGAGAGGCCGGCCTCGAGCCGCACCTGCGGCGCGACCGCGTCGCGCAGCGCGGCGATGGCGCGCACCTCCTCGACCATCTCGGCCGGGGTCTTGCGCACGTTGGCGAGCGAGTGCGCCTCGCTCGCCGAGACCGGCATCGTGAGCTTGTGCACGCCGGCCTCGAGCGCGGCCTGCGCGCCCTTGCGGTTGGGCACCAGCGCCATCACCGTGAGGCCGGGCAGCGTGACCGCATGGCGCACCACCTCGGCCGCGTCGGCCATCTGCGGCAGCAGCTTCGCGGGCACGAAGGAGGCGACCTCGATCTCGCGCAGGCCGGCGGCGTGGAGCGCGTCGATCCAGCGCAGCTTGCTCGCGGTGGGCATGGTGGCCTTGACCGACTGCAGGCCGTCGCGCGGGCCGACCTCGCTGATGAGGACGTCGGGGGAAGTCATGGGCATGAATCCGGGAAGGAGGGGTGGGTGCGGCCGCTTGACCGTTCTATCCTACAGAACTATATTCTGTGGGACAGAATTACACCGCCCTTTCCCGCCCTCGTCAAGCCACGACCATGCCGCGCAAAGCCCAGACCGCATCGCTTTCGGACCGCCAGGCCGCGCCGGGCGGCGCGGCCGCGGTCGACCGCGCGCTGAGCCTGCTCGCGGCGTTCCGCCCCGGCGACGAGGCGTTGTCGCTGGCCCAGTTCGCCGAGCGCACCGCGCTCTACAAGAGCACCGCGCTGCGCCTGCTGGCCTCGCTCGAGCATGCGCGCCTGCTGCGCCGGCAGGACGACGGCCGCTACGCGCTCGGCCCCGAGATCGCGCGGCTGCACGGCCTCTATGCCGCCGCGCAGCAGTCGCTCGATGCCGTCGTGCTGCCGGTGCTGCGCGCGCTGGTGGCGGCCACGGGCGAGAGCGCGGCCTACCACGTGCGGCAGCCGCAGGGCGACGGCTGGGTGCGGCTGTGCCGCTTCCGCGTCGACTCGCCGCAGCTGCTGCGCGACCACGTGCGCGCCGGCGACCTGCTGCCCAACGACCGCGGCGCAGGCGCGCGCGTGCTGATCGCCTGGGGCCCGGAGGCCGAGCGGCCGCGCGAAGGCAGCGCGCGCGCGCTCTGCGAGTCGATCCGCGCCCAGGGCTACTGCGCACTGGTGGGCGACCGCACGGCCGAGCTCGCGGGCATCTCGGCGCCGGTGTTCCATGCCGACGGCAGCCTCGCGGCGGCGCTCACGCTCACCATGCCGACGCACCGCTACGACCCGCGCCACATCGAGCCGGTGCGCGCGGCCGCGCGGGCGCTCGGCGGGCTGGTCTGAGCATTGCACGCCCGGCCCGGGCCCAATCGCCCGCCGTTGCCGTGATTACCATTATTTTGGTCATCGATTAATCCCGCTTCCTGCTATTACTGTTCAGGAAGGTATGGAATACAGTGCGGCTTATGGATGGCCGGCGCGGTCCGCGTCCGCCATGCCGCCCGTACAGATGCCCCTGCGCCCACGCTTTCAAGGAGAAACCACATGACCGCCCGCACCACCGTCCACCGGCTCCAGGTGGCGACCAAGCTCCACCGCTTCATCGAGGACAAGGTGCTGCCCGCCAGCGGCGTGGCGAGCGACGCCTTCTGGAAGGGCTTCGACGCCATCGTCGCCGAGCTCGCGCCGAAGAACCTCGCGCTGCTCGCCGAGCGCGACCGCCTGCAGAGCGAGCTCGACGCCTGGCACAAGAAGAACCCCGGCCCGATCGCCGACATGCCGGCCTACCGCGCCTTCCTCGAGAAGATCGGCTACCTGCTGCCGCAGCCCAAGGGCGTGAAGGCCACCACCGCCAACGTCGACGACGAGCTCGCGCTGCAGGCCGGCCCGCAGCTGGTGGTGCCGATCCTCAACGCGCGCTATGCGCTCAACGCGGCCAACGCGCGCTGGGGCTCGCTCTACGACGCGCTCTACGGCACCGACGCGATCCCCGAGACCGGCGGCGCCGAGAAGAGCAAGGGCTACAACCCGGTGCGCGGCGCGAAGGTGATCGAGTTCGCGCGCAACGTGCTCGACCAGGCCGCGCCGCTCGTCAACGGCTCGCACAAGAACGCCACCGGCTACAGCGTGAAGGACGGCCAGCTCGTGGTCGCGCTGCAGAGCAGCAGCACGGGCCTGGCCGATCCGGCGCAGTTCGTCGGCTACCAAGGCGACGCGGCCTCGCCTTCCTCCGTGCTGCTCAGGCACAACGGCATCCACCTCGACATCCGCATCGACCGCAGCACGCCCATCGGCAAGGACGATCCGGCCGGCGTGAGCGACCTGGTGCTCGAGGCCGCGCTGTCGACCATCCTCGACCTCGAGGACTCGGTCGCGGTGGTCGATGCGGCCGACAAGGTCACGGCCTACGCCAACTGGCTCGGCATCGTGCAGGGCACGCTGACCGAGGAAGTGACCAAGGGCGGCAAGACCTTCACGCGCGGCCTGAACCCCGACCGCGAGTACACCGGCGCCGACGGCAAGCCGCTCACGCTGCACGGCCGCTCGCTGATGTTCCTGCGCAACGTGGGCCACCTGATGACCAACCCGGCCGTGCTCTACGAGGGCGGCAAGGAGATCCCCGAGGGCATCCTCGACGCGGTGGTCACGACCACGATCGCGATGATCGACCTGAAGCGCAAGGGCAACTCGCGCACCGGCAGCATCTACATCGTGAAGCCCAAGATGCACGGCCCGGCCGAGGTCGCCTTCGCGAGCGAGCTGTTCGGCCGCGTCGAGCAGTTGCTCGGCCTGCCCGCCAACACCGTCAAGCTCGGCATCATGGACGAGGAGCGCCGCACCAGCGTGAACCTGCAGGCCTGCATCGCCGAGGCCGCCGCGCGCGTGGCCTTCATCAACACCGGCTTCCTCGACCGCACCGGCGACGAGATGCACACCGCGATGCAGGGCGGCCCGATGATCCGCAAGGGCGACATGAAGACCAGCGCCTGGATCGGCGCCTACGAGAAGAACAACGTGCTCGTGGGCCTCGCCTGCGGCCTGCGCGGCAAGGCGCAGATCGGCAAGGGCATGTGGGCCATGCCCGACCTGATGGCCGCGATGCTCGAGCAGAAGATCGGCCATCCGAAGGCCGGCGCGAACACCGCCTGGGTGCCCTCGCCCACGGCCGCCACGCTGCATGCGCTGCACTACCACCAGGTCGACGTGGCCGCGGTGCAGCGCGAGCTCGAGAAGATCGACGCCGAGGCCGAGCGCGACAACATCCTGAACGCGCTGCTGCAGGTGCCGATCGCGGCCTCCGTCACCTGGAGCGAGGCCGAGCGCCAGCAGGAGCTCGACAACAACGTGCAGGGCATCCTCGGCTACGTGGTGCGCTGGATCGACCAGGGCGTGGGCTGCTCCAAGGTGCCCGACATCCACAACGTGGGCCTGATGGAAGACCGCGCGACGCTGCGCATCTCGAGCCAGCACATCGCGAACTGGCTGCTGCACGGCGTGGTCACGAAGGCGCAGGTCGACGCGACCTTCCAGCGCATGGCCAAGGTGGTCGACGGGCAGAACGCGGGCGACCCGCTCTACCGCCCGATGGCCGGCCACTTCGACACCTCGGCGGCGTACAAGGCGGCGCAGGACCTGGTGTTCAAGGGCATCGAGCAGCCGAGCGGCTACACCGAGCCGCTGCTGCATGCCTGGCGCCTCAAGGTCAAGAACGAAGCCTGACCGCCCCGACGCAGCTTCGCGGAACGCGGCGCCTCCGGGCGCCGTTCTTCATGGCTGGTTAGGATGCGGAGCGCTTTCCGTTCCCTCCTCCCCTCTTCCCCATGACACTCTCCCCGGCCGCGGCACGCCCGGCCACCTCGATGCTGATCGTGCTGGCCTCGGCCTTCGCGCTGAGCCAGGCCTTCCGCACCGTCGGCGCGATGATGGCGACGCCGCTCGCGCAGCATTTCGGGCTCGGCGCCCAGGCGCTCGGCCTCTGGGCCGGCACCTTTCACTTCATGTTCGGCGCCACGCAGCTCGCGATGGGCGTGTCGATCGATCTCTACGGCGTCAGGCGCACGGTGCTCACGGCCTTTCCGCTCGCGATCGCGGGCGCGGTGCTGTGCGCGCTGGCGCCGAGCTTCCATGCGCTGCTGCTCGGCCAGGCGATGATCGGCGTCGGCTGCGCGCCGGCCTTCCTCGCCTGCACCGTGTTCATCGCGCGCCACTTCGAGGCCGCGCGCTTCACCGCGATGTCGGGGCTGGCGATGAGCATGTCGGGCCTGGGCATCCTCTTCACCGGCACCCCGCTCGCGCTGCTGATCGAGGCCGCGAGCTGGCGCGCCGGCTATGCCTGCCTCGCGGGCTTCGCCGTGCTCTCGTGGATGCTCGTGTTCTGGCGCGTGCACGAGCCGGCGCGCGCGGCGCCCGCGCCGGCGGCCGGGCGCCAGACGCTCGGCAGGGCGGTGCGCGAACTGCTGCCGCTGTTCGCGATGCCGCACACGCTCGGGCTGCTGTGCTTCGCCTGCGTCTCGTACGCCGCGTTCATCACGCTGCGCGGGCTCTGGCTCGGCCCGGTGCTGCACGACCGGCACGGGCTGTCGCTCGTCAACGCCGGCAACGTGGCGCTGGTGATGACGCTCGCGGGCATCGTGAGCCCGGCGATCTTCGGCCGCCTCGACCCGGGCGATGCGCGGCGCGGCCACTGGCTCATGGCGTGCGCGCTCGCGGCCGCGGCGATGTTCGCGCTCATGGCCTTCACGCATTCGCTCGCCGTGGACATCGGCCTGCCGATCGCCTACGGCCTGCTCTCGGGCTACTCGGTGCTGCAGTACTCGTACACGCGCGCGGCCTATCCGGCGGCGATGACCGGGCGCGCGCTCTCGCTGCTCAACATGGCGATCTTCCTCGGCGTGTCGCTGATGCAGTGGGCCACCGGCGTGGCGGCCTCGTGGGCCGGCGCGCACGGCGTCGAGGCGTACCGCGCGGTGTTCCTCACGATCACCGCCATGCTGGTGCTCGGCAGCACGGCCTTCTGGCTGCTGCCGCGCGCACGCGGCAAGGCGGCGGCCCGCTAGGCGCGCTCGCCGGGCTCAGTCCTCCTTCAAGGCGCGCACCGCCTTCTGCAGCGCGACCTTCTGCGCGCGCCGCTCGGCGCGATGGGTGCGCAGGTGGCGCCCCGCCCCCTGGCTCGATGCGCGGTGCGCCATCGCGGCCACCACCGGGTTGCGCGGGGCCTCCCCCGGGATCGAAAAATAGAAACGGCCCAGACGCCTGTCGTCGTCGCGGGCCTTGCGTTGAGCACTCATGTGCACGCACTCCGAAATCAAAAAACAAAAAGCCCCGGCGAACGTGGTTGCGCGCGGGGCCCGTGTCGTCGATTCGGCCGCGGCGGATGGCGATGCTGCACATCCGGCCGGGGCGGTCGGTGTGCGGTCAGGGGTTCAGTGAACGGCTCATTGAAGGGGTGTGTCGCGCGGGAGGTCGATCGTCGCCGCGCGTGCGTGGAAAGGAATGAAAAGCTGTCGCTGAAAAAAACGAAGGGCGGATTGTGGCGAAGCCCTGCGCCGCATGCAAGCGCCGCGCGCGCCGGCGTGGCGCGCAGCCGACGCCGCCCGCCGGCGCGGACCGACGCGTTCAGGCCGGCAGCGGCGCCTCGGTCTCGCAGCCCAGGCGCTGCAGCGCGGCGTCGATCCACCGGCGGTCGTCCTCGCCCGCGAGGATCGCGCGCATCTTCTTTTCCTCCTGCTGGTGCTTCGCGGTCGCGGCCTGGTGGACCGCGTCGGTCTGGTCGTGCGGCACGCACAGCACGCCGTCGTCGTCGCCGAGCACGAGGTCGCCAGGCTCGATGACCATGCCTTCGATCGCGATCGGCACGTTGATCTCGCCCGGCCCGTCCTTGTAGGGGCCGCGGTGGCTCACGCCCGCAGCGAAGACCGGCAGGTCCTGCGCGCGGATCCAGGCGAGGTCGCGCACCGCGCCCCAGAGCACGAGGCCCGCCAGGCCGCGCACCTTGGCATGGCTGATCATCAGTTCGCCGATCAGCGCGTTGCTCAGGTCGCCGCCGCCGTCCACCACGACCACGTCGCCCGGCACCGCGAGATCCAGCGCCTTGTGGAGCATGAGGTTGTCGCCGGGCCGCGTCTTCACCGTGAGGGCGGCGCCGGCCATCGCGCCGCCCTGGTGCAGCGGACGCAGCCGCGCGCCGCCGGCGCTCATGCGGTTCATCACGTCGCTGACGTTGGCCACGGGCAACGCGCGAAAGCGCTCGACGGTGTCCGCGCTCACGGCACGGCGGCGTTGCAGGATTCGGAATCCGATCATCGAAATCTCCAGAGTTGAAAGAGGGCAAAGAAAGGGTTCAGGGCGCGGCGACCGGCCCGGCCGCATCGGCGGCGGCCTGCGCACTGCGGCGGCGACGGCGCGGCAGCAGCGCGCCGAGCAGCAGCACGCCGGTGACGACCAGGAAGCCCAGGCTGATCGGGCGCGTGAAGAAGACCGTCGCGTCGCCCGCCGAGAGCAGCAGCGCGCGGCGCAGGTTCTCCTCCATCATCGGACCGAGCACGTAGCCGAGCACCAGCGGCGCGGGCGGGCAGTCGAGCCGCGCGAACACGTAGCCGAGCACGCCGACGGCGGCGCACAGGTACACGTCCATGGCGTTGCCGTTGACGGTGTAGTTGCCGAGCGCGCAGAACATCACGATGGCCGGGAACAGCCAGCGGTAGGGCACGCTCAGCAGCCGCACCCACAGCCCCACCAGCGGCAGGTTCAGCGCCACCAGCAGTGCGTTGCCGATGAACATGCTCGCGATCACGCCCCAGAACAGCTCGGGGTTGCGGCTCATCACCGTGGGGCCGGGCTGCACGCCGTTCATCACCATCGCGCCGAGGATCAGCGCCATGGTGGCGCTGCCCGGGATGCCGAGCGTCAGGGTCGGGATGAAGGCGGTCTGCGCGGCGGCGTTGTTGGCGGCCTCGGGGGCGGCCACGCCTTCGATGGCGCCCTGGCCGAAGCGTTCGGGATCGCGCGCGAGCTTCTTCTCGACCATGTACGACGCGAAGGTCGAGATCGTGGGACCGGTGCCCGGCAGTACGCCGAAGAAGGCACCCAGCGCCGTGCCGCGCAGCGAGGGCGCGAGCATCGCCTTGAACTCGGCCGCCCGCAGCCACATGCCGGACAGCGGCGTGCGGAACACGCTGCGCGACTCGGGCGCGACCAGGTTGTTGAGCACCTCCGCGATCGCGAACAGCCCGACCGCGAGCACCGTGAAGCCGATGCCGTCGGCGAGCTCCGGCACGCCGAAGGTGTAGCGCTCCATGCCGGAGTTGACGTCGGTTCCCACCAGGCCCACGAGCAGGCCCACGACCACCATCGCGATCGCCTTGAGCGTGTCGCCGCTGGACAGCACGGTGGCCGAGACCAGCCCCATGACCATGAGCGAGAAGTAGTCCTCCGCGCCGAACTCGATGGCCCAGCCCGCGAGCGGCACGCCCAGCAGCGCGATCAGCAGCGTGCCGATGCAGCCCGCGATGAACGACGCCAGCGCGGCGGCCGCGAGCGCAGTGCCGGCACGCCCCTGGCGCGCCATCTGGTAGCCGTCGAGGCAGGTGACGGCCGAGGAGGTCTCGCCCGGCAGGTTGACCAGGATCGCGGCCGTGGAGCCGCCGTACTGCGCGCCGTAGTAGATGCCCGCCAGCATGATCAGCGCCGCGACCGGCGCGAGCCCGAAGGTCAGCGGCAGCAGCATCGAGATCGTGACCAGCGGCCCCACCCCCGGCAGCACGCCGATCAGCGTGCCGAGCAGCACGCCGACGAGGCAGTAGCCGAGGTTCTGCAGCGTCATCGCGACGCCGAAGCCCAGGCTCAGGTGTTCGAGGAAGTCCATGCCTCAGAACCTCCAGGCAAACAGCGCGTAGGGCAGCTTGAGCCCCCACACGAAGATCGCGACGGCCGACAGGCACAGCAGCGCCGTGAGCAGCAGCACCTCGACGAGGCGGAACTCGCGCCCGGCGAGCGCCGCGATCGGCAGCAGCAGCGCCAGCGCGGGCACCAGGCCGACGCGCTCGATGCCCGCGCCGAAGACCAGCATCGACAGCGTGAGCAGCGCCAGCGCGCCCCAGGCCCAGGGCCCCTCCACCGGATGCAGGCGGCGCAGGCCGCGCACCAGCACCGCGCCGCCGAGCAGCATCAGCAGGCCGCCGAGCGCGCGCGGGAAGTAGCCCGGCCCCATCTCGCCGAGCGTGCCGACCGGATAGTCGCGCGCGGCGAAGAAGGCGAAGGCGCCGATCGCGGCGAACAGGCATCCCGCGAGCGCATCGCGGTTGGCGAGCAGGCCCGGCCTCATGCGCGGCTCCTTGCTGCGGCGGCCGTCACGGCGCGACCTTCAGGCCGGCGGCCTTGACCACGGCCGTCCACTTGGGCACGTCCGACTTCACGAGCGCGGCGAACTCCTGCGCGGTGCCGCCCAGCGCCTCGGCGCCCGCGGCCTTGAGCTGCGCCTGCACGCCTTCCTGCTTCAGCAGCGCGTTGATGCGCGCGTTCAGCAGCTCGATCACCGCGGGCGGCGTGCCGGCCGGCGCCGCCACGCCCCACCAGGTGACGGCCTCGGCATCCTTCACGCCGAGCTCCTCGAGCGTGGGGACCTGCGGCAGGTCGCTGCTGCGCTTGCCCGCGAACACCGCCAGCGGGCGCAGCGTGCCTTCCTGGATGTGCGCCATGGCCGAAGGCACCGAGGCGATGTAGACGTCCACGCGGCCGCCCAGCAGCTCCGGCAGCGCCTGTCCGGTGCCCTTGTACGGCACGTGCAGCAGCTTGACGTCCGCACGCTGCTGGAACAGCTCGCCGGCCAGGTGCGAGCTGGTACCGACGCCCGGCGTGGCCAGCCGCAGCTTGCCGGGCTGCGTCCTGGCCCGCGCCAGCAGGTCGGCCACGGAGGCGATCGGCGAGTCCTTGCGCACCACCATCACCTGCGGCGCCGACGCCACCAGCGTCACGGGCGCGAAGTCGGCCACGGGGTCGTAGTTGCCCTTGCCCAGGATCGGGTTGATGACCATGTTGGCGTTCTGCGCCATCACGAGCGAGTAACCGTCCGCGCGCGCCTTCGCCGCCAGGCTCAGGCCCACGCTGCCGCCGCTGCCGGCCTTGTTGTCGGGCACCACGGTCCAGCCGTTCTGCTTGCCGAGTTCGTTCGCGATCACGCGCGAGACGGTGTCGGTGCCGCCGCCCGGGGGGAAGGGCACGATCAGGCGGATCGGCTGGTCGGGATAGCTGCCGGCCTGCGCGCCGGCGACGCCGCAGGCGGCGCAAAGGCCCAGCGTTCCCGCGGCCAGGAGGCGGGTCAACGTCTTCTTCATGCTTCTTGTCTCCTTGATCTGGTTGTGTTGCGTGCGCGGATGCCTCAGTCGGTCGCCAGTTCCGCCACGCGCACGAGGTTGCGCGCATCGGGTTCGCCGCCGTCGAGGATGTCGATCACCTGCTGCGCCGCCATGAGCGCCATGGCGCGGCTCGCGCCCGCGGTGACGCCCGCGATGTGCGGCGTGGCGATCAGGTTCGGCGCCTGCCACAGCGGGCTGTCCTTCGGCGGCGGCTCCTCGGCGAAGCTGTCGAGCGCCGCGCCGCCGAGCTGCCCGCCGTGCAGCGCTTCGGCCAGCGCCGCCTCGTCGATCAATGCGCCGCGCGCGGTGTTGACGACGCAGGCGCCGCGCTTCATCAGCCCGATGCGCGTGCGGTCGAGCAGATGGCGCGTCTCGCGCGTCAGCGGACAGTGCAGGCTCACGACGTCGCTCTCGCGCAGCAGCGCTTCGAGGCCGCGCTCGCAGGCGGGATCGAAGGCGCGGATCGCGTCGCGCGCATGCGGGTCGTGCACCCGCACCTGCCAGCCCAGGGCGCGCGCCATGCGTGCCGTCTGCTGGCCGATGGAGCCGAAGCCCACCAGGCCGAGCACGCTGTCGCCGATGTCGCGGCCGATGAAGGTGGGCTTCGGCCACTCGCCGCGCTTGACCGCCGCGTCGAGCCACGGCACTTCCTTGAGCAGCGCCAGCGCCAGCGTGATCGCCAGCTCGGCCACGGCCTGCGAGTTCGAGCCCATGCCGCGCACCACGGGAATGTTGCGTGCGGCGGCGGCATGCAGGTCGATGTTGTCCACGCCGACGCCGTGCTTGGCGATCACGCGCAGCCGCGGCGAGGCGTCGATCACCGGCCGCGTCACGCGGCCCTGGCGCACGATCAGCGCGTCGACCTCGAATTCCGCCACCCGCTGCGCCACCTGCTCGGGCGGGGCATAGGCGGGCGAGAAGATCACGTCGACGTCGTGCGACTGCAGCAGATCGACCGCTTCGGCGGCCAGGCGGTCATGGGTCACCAGGACGCGGCGACCGCGGCGGTGGGCCTCGGGTTCCTTGGTCAATTCGTTCCTCCTTGGATGGGGCCGCCGGAGGTGGCGGCCTGGAACGAATGCTCCCCGGCGCCGATTGTTTTGGGAACTGCAAGGATCGCAAATGTCTATGATCTTTGGTCATCAATCGCAGGGAGCCCGCGCGTCATGAAGTACCCCATCGAGGGCCTCGAGGCCTTCATCGAGATCGTGGACCTGGGCAGCTTCAACAGGGCCGCGCAGAAGATGAACCTGACGCAGACCGCGCTGACGCGGCGCATCCAGCGGCTCGAGGCGCAGCTCGGCCTGCAGCTGCTGGACCGCACCACGCGCTCGGTCGGCCTCACCACGCTGGGCCGCGACTTCCTGCCCGAGGCGCGCCAGCTGCTGGAGGACGTGCACCGCAGCTTCGAGCGGCTGCGCAACATGTCGCGCCTGTCCGACGGCGACGTGGTGATCGCCTCCGTCCCGTCGCTCATGTTCGGCCGGCTGCCGCGCGTGCTGCACCGCTATGCGCTCGCGCATCCGGCCAACCGCGTCGAGGTGCTCGACCGCAACAGCACGCGCGTGCTCGAGGCCGTGCGCCAGCGCCATGCCGAGTTCGGCCTGCACGTGCACCTGCCGAACCAGCCCGAGCTGCATCACGAGGCGGTGTGCCGCGACCCCTTCGTGGCCTATTGCCACGAGGAGCATCCGCTGGCGCGCCGCCCCGCGGTCTCGTGGGCCGAGCTGGCGCAGTTCGACCTGATCACGCTCGGCGGCACCAGCGGCAACCGCCAGCGCATGGAGGCCCAGCTCGCGCGCGCGGGCATCGACATCCGCACCCGCTTCGTGGTCGAGTACTACTCGACCGCGCTGGGCCTCGCGATCGAGGGACTCGGCGTCGCGATCCTGGTGTCGTTCGGCGCCCAGGTGCGCCCGCCGCTGGTGCAGGTGCCGCTGGTCGACCCGGTGATCGACCGGCCGCTGTCGCTGGTGCGCCGGCGCGGCGAGACCCTCACGCCGGCCGCGCGCTCGCTCTACCGGCAGATCCTCGCGGAGCTGTCGCCGGCGGCGTCCGCGGCCTGAACGCCGGCGCGGGAATCCAGCCGCGCGCGCAGTCCGTATAGGCACGGAGCGCATCGCGCTTCCGCGCCGTGGCGGTCCGCACGGGGTCTTCGTTCCTTCCACAGAACCATTCTCATCAGGAGACATCCATGAAAAAACTCGTGATCGCCATCGGCGTCTCGGTCCTGCTCGGCGCCTGCGCCGGCGGCATGCGCGGCGGCGGCATGGCGCAGAACCCGATGGTCGGCGGCGCGCCGATGTACGCGAGCAAGGACATCGTCGACAACGCGGTGAATTCGAAGGACCACACCACGCTGGTGGCCGCCGTCAAGGCGGCCGACCTCGTGGGCACGCTCAAGAGCCCGGGTCCGTTCACCGTGTTCGCGCCCACCAACACGGCCTTCGCGGCGCTGCCGGCCGGCACGGTCGACACGCTGCTCAAGCCCGAGAACAAGCCCACGCTGACCAAGGTGCTGACCTACCACGTGGTGCCGGGCCGGATGGACGCCGCGGCCCTGACGAGCGCGATCAACGCGGGCGGCGGCAAGGCGATGCTGAAGACCGCGAGCGGCGGCACGCTGACCGCGACCCTCAGCGGCGGCAAGGTGGTGGTGACCGATGCGAAGGGCGGCAGCGCGAGCGTGACGATCGCGAACGTCTACCAGTCGAACGGCGTGATCCACGTGGTCGACAAGGTGCTGCTGCCGGGCTGACGCGAGGCCGCGGCCCACCGCCTCAGGCGCGCCGCAGCGCCTCGGCCTCCTCGCGCAGCCACTGCGCGAAGGCCAGCGCATCGCGGTTGGCCGCGCCGCGGCGCGAGGTCTCGATGAAGTAGCCGCGCTGCGAGGCCGTGCCTTCGCCGAGCGGCGTCACGAGCCGGCCCTCGCGCAGCAGCTCGCGCAAGAGCGGCAGCCGCCCGATCACCACGCCCTGCCCCGCGACCGCGGCCGCCACCGCGTCGGCGTACTGCGTGAAGCGCATCGTGCTCTTCATGCGCAGGTCGTCGAGCCCCATCACCTTGAGCCACGGCTCCCAGTCGGCGGTGGGCGTCTCGCCGTGGTCGGGGTAGTCGACCGCGAGCAGCGTGAGCTGCGAGAGGTCGGACAGCGCGCGCAGCGAGGCCGCGAGCTGCGGCGCGCACATCGGCACCACCGTCTCCTCGAACAGCGCGGGCCCCGCGCCGCGCGCGATCGGCAGCATGCGCACCGCCACGTCGATGCGGCTGCGGTCGAGGTCGAGCACCTCGAGCGTGGCCGACACCCGCACGTCGACCTGCGGGTGCGCGAGCGTGAAGCGCGCGAGCCGCGGGATCAGCCACAGCGACGCGAAGCCCGGCGTGGTGGTGATCGCCACCTGCCGCGGCGCCGACGCCGTGCGCACGCGCGCGGTGGCGTCGCGCAGCCGCTCGAGGCTGTCGGTCACCGCGCGCTGCAGCACGCCGCCGGCCTCGGTCAGCGCGAGCGCGCGGTGCCGGCGCTCGAACAGCAGCACGCCCAGGCTTGCTTCGAGCTGCTGGATCTGCCGGCTCACGGCCGACTGCGTCAGATGCAGCTCGGCGGCCGCGAGCGTGAAGCTCAGCCGCCGCGCCGCGGCCTCGAAGCTGCGCAGCAGTTCGAGCGGCGGAAGCTCGGCGGCGGGGGCTTTCGCATTCTCTGGATGCATGCAACGAGTTCCAAATGACCGCGTGTCAATCCACGGCCGGCTCACTATATTCATTCGCATGCCGAATGCAATGGAGCTTGCCATGACCGCCTCGTCCTGCTTTCAACTGAGCCTGCCGCGGCGCGCGGTGTTCGCGGTGCCCGACGGCGCCGGGGTGGGCATCGCCTGCCGCAGCGGCTCGGTCTGGATCACCCTCGACCACGACGTGCGCGACATCGTGCTCGCGCCCGGCGAACGCTTCGAGGGCAGCGGCCACCGGCGCATGCTGGTCTCGGCGCTCGAGGCCTCGTGCATCGCGGTCTCGCAGGCGCAGGCCGCGGCGCTGCCGATCGCCGCGCGGCCGCGCCGTCCGTCGCCCTGGCGACTGCCCGCGCTCGGGTTGTCCCCGGCTTGACCGGGGTCCGCGCGGCATCGAACCTCGGTGCCCCTGGACCTTGGTGACGATCGACATGACAGAGGCATACATCGTGGCCGCCGTGCGCACGGCCGGCGGCCGCCGCGGCGGCAGGCTCGCGGGCTGGCATCCGGCCGACCTCGCGGCGCGCGTGATCGACGCGCTGGTGGCGCGCAGCGGCATCGACCCCGCGGCGGTCGAGGACGTGATCCTCGGCTGCGTGAGCCAGGCCGGCGAGCAGGCGAGCAACGTCGCGCGCAACGCGGTGCTGGCATCGGCGCTGCCGGAGTCGGTGCCCGGCACCACGGTCGACCGGCAGTGCGGCTCGTCGCAGCAGGCGCTGCATTTCGCGGCCCAGGCCGTGATGTCGGGCAGCATGGACGCGGTGATCGCGGGCGGCGTCGAGAGCATGACGCGCGTGCCGATGTTCACGCCCAACGCGCTCGCGGCGAAGGCGGGCCTGGGCAGCTACATGAGCCCCGCGATGCGCAGGCGCTACCCGGGGGTGGAGTTCAGCCAGTTCACGGGCGCCGAGATGATCGCGCGCCGGCACGGCCTCGCGAAGGAGGCGCTCGACCGCTATGCGCTCGAGAGCCACCGCCGCGCGGCCGCGGCCACGCGGGACGGGGCCTTCGACGACGAGATCGTGCCCGTGGAGCGCCTGCAGGCCGACGGTTCGCCGGCCGGCGAGCTGCACGCCGTGGACGAAGGCATCCGCTTCGACGCCGCGCCCGAGGGCATCGCAAGCGTCAAGCCGATCGCCGAGGGCAGCCTCTGCACCGCCGCCACCGCGAGCCAGATCTGCGACGGCGCGAGCGGCGTGCTGGTGGTCAACGAACGCGGCCTCAAGGCGCTGGGCGCGAAGCCGCTCGCGCGCATCCATCACATGAGCGTGCTGGGCCACGATCCGGTCGTCATGCTCGAGGCGCCGCTGCCCGCGACGCGGCGCGCGCTCGCCAGGGCCGGCATGCGCATCGGGGACATCGATCTCTACGAGGTCAACGAGGCCTTCGCACCGGTGCCGCTGGCCTGGCTGCAGGCGCTCGACGCCGACCCGTCGCGGCTCAACGTGCACGGCGGCGCGATCGCGCTCGGCCATCCGCTCGGCGCCTCGGGCACCAGGCTGATGGCGACGCTGGTGCATGCGCTGGGCCGCCGCGGCGGACGCTACGGACTTCAGACCATGTGCGAAGGCGGCGGCATGGCCAACGTCACGATCGTGGAGCGGCTCTGATGGACGCGCAGCCGCCGCAGCACGATGCGCCGCGCGTGCTCCACGCGCAGGCCGACGGCATCGCCACGCTCACATTGAACCTGCCGGCCAAGCTGAACCCGATCGCGCTCGACCTGCAGCGCGCGCTGCGCGAGGCGCTCGACCGCATCCGCGACGACCGCTCGGTGCGCGCCGTGATCCTCACGGGCGCCGGCAAGGCCTTCTGCGTCGGCGCCGACCTGAGCGCGATGGCACCCGGCGGCGACGGCGGCTCGCTCGGCGCGCAGACCGCCGCGTGGATGCAGTCGCTGAGCCACCCGCTGATCGAGGCGCTGCGCACGCTGCCGGTGCCGGTGGTGGCGGCCGTCAACGGCGCCGCCGCGGGCGCGGGCGTCGGCCTCGCGCTCGCGGCGGACGTGACGATCGCGGCGCGCAGCGCCTACTTCTACCTGCCGTTCCTGCCGCGGCTCGGCATCGTGCCCGACCTCGGCTGCACCTGGGCGATCCCCCGCCTCGCGGGCCGCGCACGCGCGATGGGCATGGCCCTGCTCGACGAGCGCGTGAGCGCCGAGCAGGCCGTGCAGTGGGGGCTGATCTGGGCCCTGGCCGAGGACGCGCAGCTGGCGGCCGATGCGCGCGCGATCGCCGAGCGCCTCGCGCGCCTGCCCGCGCATGCGGTGGCCGAGGCACGCGCGGCCTTCGACGCCGCCGAGCGCCATACCCTCGCCGAGCAGCTGCACTACGAAAGCGAACGCCAGCGCGAGCTCATCGACGGCCCCGCGTTCCGCGAGGGCGTGAGCGCCTTCCTGCAGAAGCGCCCACCGGCGTTCGACGGCCGCTGACCCAGGCTGGATTGCGTGGGTGTCGCCCCATCACGACCGTCTCCTGCGACTCAGCACTCACCCTTGCCGTACGTGCAGGCGTTGGGGTCATGCCACCCGTTCTTCTTGTGGAGCAGGAAAACGACATCCCCTCTGTTGAAAGTGAACATGGCGCCCCCGCTGGAATACAGCACCCACTGTCCGAAGGAGCCGTCACTGAACCTCAACGAGCCCGTCGCGTAGCACGGGGAGTACCGCTCATTGGTGGTGACGTAGGCTTCCACGGGGTAAGCGCGGTTGAAAAACCTGACGATCTG
This sequence comes from uncultured Variovorax sp., assembly GCA_966095775.1. GTDB lineage: Bacteria > Pseudomonadota > Gammaproteobacteria > Burkholderiales > Burkholderiaceae_C > Variovorax. Next base: position 21,984 of record CBHTTS010000038.1, read on the forward strand.
GGCCTTTGTCGGTCTGAACTTCCTGCAAGCTTTCGCAGCAAATTCGTTCTTTAAGTTCTCATCGACCTGTCCCACCCGGTCGATCCTGAGGCTTTCGACACTTCTTGCATGCACCAGCCCGCCGAGCGGCGGAATCGTCAATGCAAGCACAAGAAGTTTCCGAAGGGCTCGACGCCTCACCATCTGGCGGTCCCTGCCTCGGTGGGGGTTTTCCTTGCGATGTCCGAGTGCCGGTAGATTTCCGTCATCCGGACGTTCAAGGTCTCCGCCAGCTCTTTCACCAGCCATTTCAACGCCGCATTCTGAAGGTCGTTCACCGGCTCAAAGGTCGCATATTGATCGGATGGATTGATCTTCTTGGCCAGCCCGACGATCTCGATGCCAATGGAATCGGTGTTGGCAGGATACCGATCCGGGAAGGACTTGCCATATTCAATGTTGGAGGTCTGCTTCGGCTTCCACGCCTTTTCCAGGTCGTGCATGCGCTTGAACTCAGCCGGAGAGCACTTCTTCGTATTGAGGCACCTCGATTGCAGCAGACCGACATGGTTGGTCACCTTAAACAGCGAAGCAGTCTGATAGATCGTCCCGTCCTTGCCGATCAGGAAATGGGCTCCCAGCGCGCCTCTCCGGCTGTATGAAGTGAAGGTCGAGTCGACACTGGGCCCGCCTGTCTGATGTACCACGATGCCGTTGACGGCACCCAGTCTTCCTCGCTCGATATTTGAAAAGATTCGCACCTTGATTCGTTCGGCATCAACGTGCCCTTCCCTGGTGATGTAAAGCATTGTTCCTCCTGGCCTGCCCATGGGGGGCGAAGCAGACGCTACGTGAGAGCAAAGAGCACGAGAAGCGTTGGCAGCGCATTCCGGGAAAGAACCTGTGAAAAATCACCGCTTGCCATGTCTCGACGTTTGCGGCCGAGGGCGAAAGCAGTGCTTTCCCCCAGTCAACTCACGGGGTTGGCTGCCGCACGAGGCTGCAGGACAATGCCCGCATGCCCACGCTCAATGCCTTCTACGCCCAGTCGGGCGGCGTCACATCGGTCATCAACGCGTCGGCCTGCGGCGTGATCGAGACGGCGCGAAAACACCCCGGCCGCATCGGCCGGCTCTATGCGGGGCGCAACGGCATCATCGGCGCGCTGACCGAGGACCTGATCGACACCGGCGCCGAGTCGGACGAGGCGATCGCCGCGCTGCGCAGCACGCCCGCGGGCGCCTTCGGCTCCTGCCGCTACAAACTCAAGTCGCTCGAGAAGAACCGGCGCGAGTACGAGCGGCTCATCGAGGTGTTCAAGGCGCACGGCATCGGCTACTTCTTCTACAACGGCGGCGGCGATTCGGCCGACACCTGCTTCAAGGTGAGCCAGCTGTCGCAGGCGATGGGCTATGCGCTGCAGGCCATCCACGTGCCCAAGACCATCGACAACGACCTGCCGCTGACCGACTGCTGCCCGGGCTTCGGCTCGGTCGCGAAGTACGTGGCGGTGTCGACACTCGAGGCCTCGTTCGACGTGCGCTCGATGGCCGCGACCTCGACCAAGGTGTTCGTGCTCGAGGTGATGGGCCGCCATGCGGGCTGGATCGCCGCGGCGGGCGGCCTCGCGGCGGACCACGGCATTCCGGTGGTGGTGCTGTTCCCCGAGATCGCATTCGACCAGGCGCGCTTCCTCGCGCGCGTCGACGAGCTCGTGCGGCGGCACGGCTACTGCTCGGTCGTGGTGTCCGAGGGCTGCCACCATCCCGACGGCACCTTCCTCGCCGAACAGGGCACGCGCGACGCCTTCGGCCATGCGCAGCTCGGCGGCGCCGCGCCGGTGGTGGCGCAGATGGTGAAGGAGGCGCTCGGCCACAAGTTCCACTGGGCCGTGGCCGACTACCTGCAGCGCGCGGCGCGCCACATCGCCTCCGCCACCGACGTGCGCCAGGCCTACGAGCTCGGGCAGCGCGCGGTCGAGCTCGCGCTCGAGGGCCGCAACGCGGTGATGCCCACGATCGAACGCACGGCCGACGCGCCCTATGCCTACACGATCGGCAGCGCGCCGCTCGCGTCGGTCGCCAACGTCGAGAAGCCGATGCCGCGCGAGTTCATCTCGGAGGACGGCTTCGGCATCACCGACCGGTGCCGGCGCTACCTGCTGCCGCTGATCGAGGGCGAGGACTATCCCGCCTACCGCAACGGCCTGCCGGTCTACGCCACGCTGCAGAACGTCGCCGTGCCGAAGAAGTTGCCGGCCTTCGCGCTCGCCTGATGCGAACGACCGCCGCCCCCGAAGCCATCGACGCCACGCGCTGCCCGCTGTGCGGCGCGCCCAACGGCTGCGCGGAGGAACGCGCGCGCGAGACCGGCGAGCCGCAGCCGCCGTGCTGGTGCATGGCGGCCGATTTCTCGCGCGCGCCGCTCGCCTCGCTGCCGCCTGCGGTGCGCGGCAAGGCCTGCCTCTGCGCGCGCTGCGCCGCGGGCCGCGCTCAGGACGACGACGGCGCGTCGGTCGCCGGCTGAACCGGTTCGGGCAGCGGGTCCGGCGGTGGTGCCGGATCGGGCTCGGGCTCCGGCACGCCCGGCGGCGCGGCCGGCGCGGCGGCACGCCCGCGCTCCTCGGTGATCACGCAGTGGATGAACTGCAGCTTGCCCACCGCCGTGCGCGGCAGCACGAAGGGATAGCCGTCGGGCTGCCCCATGCTGCGCGAGAGCTCGTTGAGCACGTTGGTGAGCAGCACCCAGCCGTTGAGGAACTCGAGGAAGCGCGCCGCGCCGGGATGCTCGGGGCGCCAGAGATCCTCCAGGGTGAACAGGTCGCTCGCGAGCTCGACGTTGGTCGCATCCACGCCGAAGCTCATCGCGGTGTCGGTGGTGTCGGCCATGTGCAGGTAGTGGGCCCAGGTCTCGGCCCAGTCCTCCCAGGGGTGCATGCTCGCGTAGCTGCTCACGAAGCGGTTGGCCCAGTCGGGCGGCGGCCCCTCGTCGTAGTGCCGCTGCAGCGCCGCCGCGTAGTCCTCGCGCTCGTCGCCGAACAGCGCGCGGAAGTCCTCGAGCCAGTGCGTGGGCTGCACGAGCAGGTCCCAGTAGTGGTGGCCGATCTCGTGGCGGAAATGGCCCAGCAGCGTACGGTAGGGCTCGTGCATCTCGGCGCGGATGCGCTCGCGCACGGCGTCCTCGGCCTCCTCGACGTTGAGCGTGATCACGCCGTGCTCGTGCCCCGTCATCACGCGCGGCCCGCCCGGCGCGCTGCTGAGGAAGTCGAACACCAGGCCGTGCACCGGATCGGCATGGCGGCTCACCACCGGCAGGCCGAGCGCGAGCAGTTGCGAGATCAGCCGTCGCTTCGCGAGCTCGAGCCGGCGCCAGCGCTCGCCGTTGCCTTCGACGGAGAGATCGGGGATGGTGCGCGTGACGCTGCAGGCCAGGCAGTAGCCGGGCGCGAGGCCCTCGGTGTTGAACGAGGGATCGTCGCCCTCGCGCGGCAGCGGCACCATCCAGTTGCAGCTCGCGGCGGTGACGAAGTTCGCGCAGCGATGGTAGCGCCGGCCCTCGGCATCGCCGAACACGGTGAAGGTGTCGGGCTCCGCGGGCTCGGCCGGCTCGCCCTCGGCCGGCGCTTCGGCACCGGCCTGCGGCGGCAACAGCACGAGCGGCATCACGCCGAGGCGGTCGGTCACGTAGCCGAGCGGCGTGCCGCAGGCCAGGCACTGGCTGTTGCGCAGGAACACGGGCCGGCCGCACTGGCAGCGGTAGGCGCGGCTCAGCGTCGGCGCCGCCAGCTCCGAGGCGAGGCTGGGCGGCGGCGCCGCGGGCGCATCGGCGCGATCGTCGTGGGGCATGTCCATGGGCTTTCCGCAAGGCAGGGCCGTCGAGGCCCCGCGCATTGTGCGGCGCGTGCGCGACGCGGCCGGGGCGCAAAGACCGATATGCTTGTAGGACGACGGACCCGCATCGACCACGACGCCCGGGCCAGCGCCCCATGACCCACACGCCCCCGCCCAAAGAGACGCCCCCGCCCCCC
>CBHTTS010000039.1:0-25800 GCA_966095775.1 uncultured Variovorax sp.
CACGAAGCCGTAGCTCGGGAACGAGGACAGCCAGCGCAGCAGCGGCACGCCGTCCGGCCGCGGAATCGCGTCGAGGTCGATGCGCGCGCCCACGCCCGAGCATTCGAGCAGCATCATGGCCGTGCCCACCGCGCCGGCCATGCTGATGTCCTTGGCGGCGCGGCACAGGCCGCTCTCGGCGATCGCGGGCAGCAGTTCGAGGTCGGCGCGCAGCCGGGCGGCGGGCGCGCGGGTCGACGCGTTCCAGTACGGGAACGGCTCCTCGTAGGCGCCGCGCAGGTCGGCCGCCATCACGAGCAGGTCGCCCGGCTCGGCATCGAAGCTGGTCAGCAGCCGGCGCGCGTGGCCGAGGATGGCCACCGCCAGTTGCGGCCGCTCGCTGCGGTTGTTGCTGTGCCCGCCGACGATGGGCACGCCGTAGCGCACGGCGGCCTCGGCCATGCCGCGCAGCACGTCGTCGGCCGGGTCCATGCCCGTGCTCCACAGCGCATCGACCACGGCCGTCGGGCGCCCGCCCATGGCATAGACGTCGCTCACGTTGACCATCACGCCGCAATAGCCGGCGAACCAGGGCATGCGCACGATGAAGTCCTCCACCAGCCCCTCGATGGCGAACAGCAGGTAGCCGCCGCGGCCGTCGGGAATCGCCGCGCAGTCGTCGCCGACCGGCACGGCCTGCGCGAGCGCGCCGTGCCCGCCGGGCAGCGCGCGGCCCAGCGCCGACACCACGTCGCTGATGTCGCGCTTGTGGGCGAAGCCGCGCGTGGCGCGCAGGGCCTCGGCCATCTCGCCGGCGCTCGTCATGACGCCACCCTGGCGCGCGTGACGAAGCCGCTCACGGGGTCGTGGCAGGGCGGATACCGGCCCAGGTCGGCCTGCATGCGCGCATGCGGGCGGCCGTGCACGCGGGTCTCCTCGAGCACGCGCCAGCCGAGCTTCAGGAACAGCGGCACGTTCTGCGACTGCACCTGCGCCAGGAAGGTCTCGCAGCCCAGCGCGTTGGCGCGCGACACGGCCAGCCGGATCAGCGTCGCGCCCAGGTGCCCCTGGCTGCGGAACGCGGGGTGCACGGCCAGCCGCGAGCCCCACCATTGGCCCTCGCCTTCGCCCTTGCCCTCGCCGCGATGGATGCGCACCGTGCCCACCACCTGCTCGGGCATGCCGCCGTTGCACGACATGGCCACGAGCAGCTGTGCGCGGTCGTCGATGGCATCGCGGTCGTCGCGCGCGAAGATGCCCTGCTCGACGCAGAAGACGGCGCGGCGCAGCGCCATGGCTTCGTCGCGTTCCCACTGCTGCGCGGCTTCGCGCACCAGGTATTCGACGGGCGCATAGTGATCGCCCATGCGGTCGCGCATCTCGCAGAGGTCGTGGAGGCACAGCATGGTCAGCCTTCGTAGACCGAGAGCGAGGAACACGCGCCGCACTTGCCGCAGCCGGCCTTGATGTCGGCCGAGCGCAGGCCGGCCGCCACCACGCGCTCGCCCAGCGGCGCGAGCAGCGACTTCATGAACTCGGGCGTGGGCGCGGGGTGGTCCTCCAGCGGCGTGCCGCTGATCGGCACGAAGGGCACGACGAAGGGGTACACGCCGCGCGCCAGCAGCTGGTCGCAGGTGTCGAGGATGGCCTCGCGCGTGTCGCCGAGCCCGGCCAGGATGTAGGTGCTGACCTGCCCGTGGCCGAACACGCCCACGGCCGCCTCGAAGGCGCTCATGTAGCGCGAGACCGGCACGCTCGCCTTGCCCGGCATGATGCGCTCGCGCACCTCGGGCGTGACCACCTCGAGGTGCATGCCCAGCGTGTCGATGCCCGCGGCCTTCATGCGGTGGAACCACTGGTCGTCGTCGGGCGGCTCGCACTGGCCCTGGATCGGGATGTCGACCGCGGCCTTGACCGCGAAGGCGCTCTCGCACAGCACGGCCGCGCCGCGGTCGGTGGCGTTGGGCGTGCCGGTGGTCATGACCATGTGCTTCACGCCGTCGAGCAGCACGGCCGCGCGCGCCACCTCGGCGAGCTGCTCGGGCGTCTTGCGCGCGACCGTGCGGCCGGCCGCGAGCGACTGGCCGATCGCGCAGAACTTGCAGCTCTTCTTGCGGCTCTCGTAGCGGATGCAGGTCTGCAGCACGGTGGTGGCGAGCACGTCGCTGCCGTGCAGCGTGGCGATGTGCGAGTAGGGCACGCCGTCGAAGGTCTGCATCGCGTAGAAGCGCGGCTGCTTCGGAAAGCTGATGCGCGCGACCGGGATGCTGCCGCGCATCACGCGGCTCACGCCCGCGGCGTCGGGCGCCTCGGCGGTGAAGGGCGAGTGCCAGGCGGTGGAGGTGTGGACCGGCACCATGATCGTGTGGCCGTCCACCGTCACGGCCTTGTGGTCCGAGGGGCCGGCGCCGCCGCGGCGGCTCGCGGCGCCGGCCGACGGGTCAGCCAGCCGCAACCCGAAGGACTGGAGCTCGGTCATCAATTGCCGGCTGTCCTGCTGCGTCGTCGTGGTCATGTTCTGGGCTCCGTGGAAGGTGGGGTTGGGTGCGGTCCATCGGCACGGTGGTCTGCGCCGGCCGGTCGTTGATGGCGAGCGAGAGCAGCTCCGGCCGCGCGTAGTGGCCGACCGAGTCCATCATTCGCTTGCGCTTGGCGATCAGCGCCATGTCGAGGTCGGCGACCACCATGCCCTCGCCCTCGGTGAGCGGCGGCGCCAGGTGCCTGCCCTCGGGCGAGACGATGGCGGTGTGGCAGCCGCCGCGCAGCGCCTTCTGCAGGCCGGCGTCGGGCGTGACCGAGCGGATCTGCTCGTCGGTGAGCCAGCCGGTGGCGTTGATCACGAAGCAGCCCGACTCCAGCGCGTGGTGGCGGATCGTCACTTCCATCTGCTCCGCGAAGATCGGCCCGACCAGCGAGCCGGGAAACTGCGCGCAGTGGATCTGCTCGTGCTGCGCCATCAGGCTGTAGCGCGCGAGCGGGTTGTAGTGCTCCCAGCAGGCCAGCGCGCCGACGCGGCCGACGGCGGTGTCGACCACCTTGAGGCCGGCGCCGTCGCCCATGCCCCAGACCATGCGCTCGTGGTACGTGGGCGTGATCTTGCGGCGCTTGAGCGCCAGCGTGCCGTCGGCGTCGAACACCAGCTGCGTGTTGTAGAGGCTGCCGTGGTCGCGCTCGTTCACGCCGAGCACCACCACCATGCCGCGCGCGCGGGCCCGCTCGGCCACCGCCTGCGTCACGGGGCCGGGCACGACCACCGCGCGCTCGGCCAGCCGCAGGTGCGGCGCGCCCTGCTGCACCGGCGGCAGCACGAAGCTGAAGTAGGGGTAGTAGGGCACGAAGGTCTCGGGAAAGACCGCGATCTGCGCGCCCTTCGCCGCGGCCGCGTCGATGGCGCCGCACACGCGCTCGAGCGTGCCGTCCGGCCGTTCGAAGTCGGGGGCGATCTGGATCGCCGCGGCCCGCACGACGTGGGGTGTGGAAGCCATCGCCGCGCCTTCGCTCACAGCGTCCAGGTGTCGATGACCACCGCGCCGGCCTTCTTGTGCAGCAGCACGAGGTCGAGCACGTCGAGCGGGTTGATCGGCCGGATGCCCTCGATCAGCGAGCCTTCGCCGTGGCCGTAGAGCGCCTGCAACGCGAAGCGGCAGGCATACACCTTGCCGCCTTCCTCGATGAACTTGGCGATCTGCTTGTTGAAGTTCTGGTGGCCCGGGAAGGCCTCGTCGCCCAGCGTGGGAAAGCCGCGCTGCACGCCCAGCGTCACGCCGGGGCCGTACAGCAGGATGGAGGTGTCGTAGCCCTTGCGCTGGAGCCGCGTGGCCTGCAGCAGGTTCACGAAGCCGATGGAGCCTTCGAAGGCCACGGTGTGGAAGGTGACGAGCGCCTTCTCGCCGGGCTCGGCCTTGACGTCTTCGAACACCTTCTCTTCGTAGTCGACGAGGAACTCGCCTTTCTCGTTGCGCGGGCGGGTGACTTTGGGCATGGGGTACTCCGGTTGGTGAGGGGGTACGCAGGTGCTGCGTGGCCTCTTCTTCGCAGGCGCTGTGCCAGCGGCTCGCCGGGTCCATGCGATCAATGCGCGATCAACGCGCGGCGGCGCGGGCCGCGCGTGCGCAGGAAATTTTTCGAGGCCCGTCAGGGTGGGTCCGGCGCGGGCCCGGGCGGCCTGGGCCGCACCGCGACGACGCACGCCGCATGCGATCAATGCACCCGATCAACGGGGTTGATCGCACCTGATCGAAGCATCCGGCCCCTCTGGCGCGGGCGCGCTTCCTGCATGTTGATCGACGGCCCGATGCAATCAATGGATGCGATCAACTCAGCCCGAGGACGCCCGATGACCACGACCACCGCCCACTGGCGCAAGCAGCTGCGCAACACGGCCCGGCCGGCCTACCTGATGCTGGCCGACCTGATCGCCGACGACATCAAGACCGGCCGCCTGGGCGTGCGCGACCGCCTGCCCACGCTGCGCGAACTGGCCGCGGACCTGCAGCTCAACTACACGACGGTGGCGCGCGGCTATGCGGAGGCGCGCAAGCGCGGGCTGATCGACTCGCGCGCCGGCACCGGCACCTTCATCCGCTCGGGCAGCCCGAGCCTGCGGCTGCGCGGCGGCAGCGGCGCCGAGATGACGATGAACATGCCGCCCGAGCCCGACGACGAGCACCTGATGGCACGGCTGCACGACAGCGCGAGCCGCGCCTTCGCGCAGATCGACTTCCACGACCTGCTGCGCTACCAGGACTTCGGCGGCACCGCGCACGACCGCGCCGCCGCGATGCACTGGCTGCGGCCCTTCGTGCCCGGCGCCGGCGTCGACCGCATCCTGGTGTGCCCCGGCATCCACGGCGTGCTGACCGCGCTGTTCTCGCAGCTCGCACGGCCTGGCGAGCTGGTCTGCGTGGAGTCGCTCACCTATCCCGGCGTGAAGGCGATCGCGGCGCAGCTCGGCGTGCAGCTGCATGCGCTGCAGATGGACGACGACGGGCCGATCGCCGATGCCTTCGAGCACGCCTGCAGGACGCTCAAGCCCAAGGCGCTGTACTGCAACCCCACGCTGCTCAACCCGACGGCGGCCACCGTCTCGCGCGCCCGGCGCGAAGCGCTGGCCGACGTGGCGCTGCGCTATGCGGTGCCGATCATCGAGGACGATGCCTACGGCATGCTGCCGCGCCAGACGCACGCGCCGCTGGCCACGCTGGCGCCGGGGCTCACCTACTACGTGAGCGGCTTCTCCAAGTGCTTCGGCGCGGGGCTGCGCAGCGCCTACGTCTGCTCGCCGACGGTGGTGCAGTCGCAGCGGCTGGCCGGTGCGATGCGCGCCACCACGGTGATGGCCTCGCCGATCACCAACGCGCTGACCACGCTGTGGGTGGAGGACGGCACGGCCGACGAGATGCTGCAGGCGGTACGCGCCGAATCGGCGGCGCGGCAGGTGCTGGCCGCGCGCCACCTGGGCGGCAGCGGCCTGCAGGCGCACCCCGAGGGCTTCCATGCGTGGCTGCCGCTCACGCCGGGATGGAGCCCGGTGGAGTTCGCGTCCTACCTGCGCACGCAGAACGTCGGCGTGGTGGCGAGCGCCGCCTTCTCCACCGACGGCGACCCGCCCGACGCGGTGCGCATCTGCCTCGGCGGGCCGATGACGCGCGAGCAGTGCGACCAGGCGCTGCGGCTGATCGCGGACACGCTGGCGCACCCGCTGCATCCGCACGCCACCCTCGGGGATCGCCGCGGCGGCCGATGACCAAAAAGTAAAGAAATCCTCAAAGTTCGAGGAAAATGTTGGCAAGCTGCGGCTGAAGCCCGCTTTGGGCGGCGACGTGCGCCTGGAAGCAGCGCGCCTGACGGCGTGTGATCGCCTTCAAGCCGCCGTCCACCGCCCACGAGAGAACGATTTGCGAACCACCCCGAGCTCGCCCGAAAGCGCCGGAGACCGCACGCCGGGCCGGCTGCCAGCGATCCTGTCGCGGGGCGGTGCCGCTTCGCTCGGCACCCACGCGGTGCTGGTGGTGTCGCTCGCGCTGCTGGTGGTCATGATCGCCTACTTCTGGGCCCGGCCCCCGGCGCACGAATCGGCGGCCTTGCGCATCACCCGGGCCGAGTGGCTGCTGGCCGAGGCGCCGGGCTTTCGCGAGCCGCCGCGCCAGGTCGACAGCCGGGCGCTCGCGGGCACCTGGCAGCCGGTCGAGCTGCCCTTCGCGCCGCCGATCGCGCTGGTGCGACAGGCCAGCGACCGGCCCGCGCCCGATGCGACGCGCATCTCGTGGCTGCGCCTTTCCCTGCGCGACCTGCCGCCGGCGGCGGGCACGACCGCGCTGTTCGCGCGCCGCATCAAGACCGACGGCACGATCGCGATCTATGCCGACGGCCAGCTGGTGCACCGGGCGCAGCACCACGGCCCGCTGTGGAACAGCACCCGCACGCCGCTGTGGGTGGAGATCGAGCGCGCGCCGGGCGCCGCGCCGCCGCAGGAGATCTTGCTGCGGCTGGAGCACACGCGCAACACCCAGGTCGCGGTCTCCTCGCTCTGGGCCGGGCCCGAGGAGGCGCTCAGGGACCGCTACAAGAAGCGCGAGTGGCTACAGCAGGACCTGCCAGCGATGCTCAACGCGGCCTTCATGGCGATGGGCGTGTTCGCGCTGTTCGTCTGGTTCCGGCGGCGGCACGAGACCATCTACCTGCTGTTCTTCAACCTCGCGATCACCTCGTTCCTGCGCGGGCTGCATTTCTACGTTGCGGTCCCGATCGCCAACGACTGGTTCGCCTGGCTCACGGTCAATTCGCTGTTCTGGCTCGTGGCGGTGGTGCACTTCGCGCTGCGCCAGCTGCACGGCCGCAGGCTTCGATGGCTGACGGCCGCGGTGGTGGTGATCACCGCGCTGGTCGGCGTGGCGACGATGCCGGGGCTCGCGCTGCTGCGCAACACGCCGCAGGTCACGCCGCTGATCTACTTCAGCGCGGGCGCGATGGGCGCGGCGGTCGCGCTCGTGGGCGGCATCAGCGCCTGGCGGCGCTCGAACGAGGGGCGGCTGGTGGCGGTCGGCATCGCGCTGTGCGTGCTGCTGGGGGCGTCCGACTGGCTGCTGCAGAACAACTTCGCGAGCCCCGAGGGCTGGTACATGGGCGCGTACACCAACGCGGTCACCTTCAGCGTGTTCGGCCTGCTGATGTACCGCCGCTACGTCAACGCGATCGACGAGGTGGAGCGCGTCAACACAGGGCTGGCCGAGCGCCTGCGCGCGCGCGAGGCCGAACTCGAGCTCAGCCACCAGCGCCTGCGCGAGGCCGAGCGGCAGCAGACCATCAACGACGAGCGCCAGCGCCTGATGCAGGACATGCACGACGGGCTCGGCTCCTCGCTGATCAGCGCGATCCGCTCGATGGAAGGCGACGGCATGAGCGGCCCGCAGGTGGCCGAGCTGCTCAAGAGCTGCCTCGACGACCTCAAGCTCACGATCGACTCGATGGAGCCGCTCGAGGACGACCTGCTGCTGCTGCTCGCCACGCTGCGCTACCGGCTCGGGCCGCGGCTCGAGAGCTCGGGCGTCGCGCTGCAGTGGAACGTGCAGGAGCTGCCGGCGCTCGACTGGCTCGACCCCACGCGCGCGCTGCACATCCTGCGCATCGTGCAGGAGAGCATCGGCAACGTGCTGCGCCACACCCGCGCCACCGAGATCCGCCTCGGCACGGCGGCCGAGGCCGCGGGCGTGCGCGTGACGGTCGAGGACAACGGCCCGGGCTTCGACGTCGAGAAGGCGCTCAACGGCGCGCGCGGCCGCGGCATGCGCAACCAGCTGCGCCGCGCCCAGGCGGTGGGCGGCAGCGTGTCGTGGCGCTCGGGGCCGCAGGGCACGGTGTTCACGCTCTGGCTGCCGCTGCGGCAGGCGGCCTAGCTTGGGGTACAGTGGCGCCCCTTGCCTCCGCCGACGCCTTCCGATCCCGCCGCCGTTCCGCACCGCATCCGCCTCGAGGCGGTCACGCTGGTGCGCGGCGACCAGTGCGTCTTCGAGGGGCTGACGCTCGGGCTCGACCAGGCGCGCATCGGCCTGGTGGGCGACAACGGCGCGGGCAAGAGCAGCCTGTTCCGCCTGCTCGCGGGCCTCGACGCGCCGCAGCAGGGCCGCGTCGAGGTGCACGGCTGCGACACCCGCGCCGAGCGCCGGCAGCTCGCGCAGCACGTGGGGCTGATGTTCCAGAACCCCGACGACCAGATCATCTTCCCCACAGTGGCCGAGGAGCTCGCCTTCAGCCTCACGGCGCGCGGCGCGTCGCGCCAGGCTGCGCGGCAGCAGGCGCACGCCTTCCTCGCGCAGCGCGGCCTCGCCGACTGGGCCGGCCGCGCGGTCGGCGCGCTGAGCCAGGGCCAGCGCCAGCAGGTGTGCCTGCTCGCGCTGCAGATCGTGCGGCCCGCGACGCTGCTGCTCGACGAGCCCTATGCGAGCCTCGACCTGCCGAGCCAGGCGCGGCTCGCGGCGCAGCTGGCCGCCACCGACCAGCAGGTGATCGTCTCGACCCATCTGCTGGAGCATGTGCTCGACTTCGAGCGCGTGCTCTGGCTCGACCAGGGCCGCGTGCGCGCCGACGGGCCCGGCCGCGAGGTCTGCGCCGCCTATGCCGCCGACGTGCGCCGACGCGCGCAGGCGGCGCCGGAGCAGGACCGTGCGTAGCCTCTATGCCGCGCACCGGACCTGGATGCACGCGCTGCCCGCGTGGTGCAAGCTCGCGGCGCTCTCGGCCTGCGGCACCGTGCTCGTTCTGGTCGAGCGGCCGCTCGTGCTCGCCGCGGCCTGCGCGGCGGTGCTGGGCTTGTTCGCCACGCTCGGCCGGGTGGCCTGGCGGCGCGTGCGCAAGCTAGGCGGCATCGCGGTCGCGGCGGCGCTGATCGTCGGCTTCCATGCGCTGCTCGGCTCGACGCCGCTCGGCGTGGCGAGCGCGCTGCGGCTCGCGAGCGCGGCCATGCTCGCGCTGATGCTCACGCTCACCACGCGCTTCGAGGACCTGCTCGCGGTGCTCGAGGCGCTGCTGAGCCCGCTGCAGCGCCTGGGCGTGCCGACCGAGCGGATCGCGCTCGGCATCGGCCTGATGCTGCGCTTCGCGGAGAATTTCTACGTGCAGTGGCAGCGCCTCGACGACGCGCACCGCGCCCGCACGGGGCAGGGCGGCGGCCTGCGGCTGCTCGCGCCGCTGACCATCCGCACCCTGCAGACCGCCGAGCGCGTGGCCGATGCGCTCGCCGCGCGGCTCGGCCGCTGACCCCTTCTTTCTTTTTCGACTCACCCCTACCCGAAGCTTCCTGCCATGACCCACTCCGGCGCCGCCCATTCGTCCCGATCGCTGTCGTACATCGCGCTGTTCGCCGCGCTGATGGCGGTGTTCGGCCTGATCCCGAAGATCGACCTGCCGTTCGGCGTGCCGATCACGCTGCAGTCGCTCGGCGTGATGCTCGCGGGCTGCCTGCTCGGGCCGCGGCGCGGCTTCCTCGCGATCGCGCTGTTCCTGCTCGCGGTGGCGCTCGGCCTGCCGCTGCTGCCCGGCGGCCGCGGCGGCCTCGCGGTGTTCGTCGCGCCGGCCTCGGGCTTCCTGTTCGGCTGGATGTTCGGCGCCTTCGCCTGCGGCCTCGTGATGCGCCGCTTCGCGCGCGCGACCGGCAAGGGACTGCTCGCCGCGGCCTTCCTCTCGGCCCTGGTCGGCGGCATCGGCGTGGTCTACGCCTTCGGCATCGTCGGCCTGTCGCTCGTGGCCCACATGTCGCTCGCGCAGGCCGCGCTCGCGGTGCTGATCTTCATCCCGGGCGACCTGATCAAGTGCGCCCTCTGCGCGATGCTCGTGCAGACGGTGGTGCGCGGCATGCCGCACTGGCGCCTCGACAAAGATTGAGACGCCCCCCGAAGCGCCTTCGGCGCCTCCCCCCACTGGGGGGCGCACCCGGTGGCCGGGCAAAGCCCGTTCCACGGGTGCACTGGGTTGTGCCCGGAAGTCGATGCGTTGCGCGCGACGGGAGGCGCCCGGTCTATCCGCCGCGCGTGAAGAGGGTGCGCGACAGGTAGTCCTTGCGCGGTCCGCGCACCCGGTGCTCGATCACGAAGGTGCCATCGGCGAGGAAGCGGTAGCGGCTGTCGTACTGGTCGGCCGCGCAGAGGTGGCCGGCCGAGCCTTCGAGCGCATCGCCCGCGCGCACGATCGCGATGCGGTGGAACGGGCGCGGCGGCTGCTCGGCGAAGAACACCGAGAAGCCGTCGCCGGCGCGCTCGAACAGGTATTCGCGGTGGCCGTCGAAGGCCTGGCCGCTGGCGAGTTCGACCCGCCCTTCCTCGCGGTAGCGCAGCCGGTCGCCGCCGTCGCGCCGGAAGTCGGCACGCCCGCGCATCGTGGCCTGGCCCGGGATCGTGCGGTCGAGCCGCCATGCGCCTTCGAGGCGGTCGAAGACGTCCTCGGGCGCGCCCCAGGCGGCGCATGGCGAAAAAGCGGCCGAATCCATGCCCGGACTCTAAGCCGCGGCCGATGGCCCGTCGCAAGGCCCGGGATTGTTTCTTTTCCGTGAACGCCGTGGTTCTTTTGGATGAGGGTTTTTACTTAGATTGCGGCGCACAATTCATCCCACGCAAGAACCGAATCGAACTGAAAGGAAACCGAAATGAACGCCTCCAAGATCCTCTCCGCCGTCGCTGTCGCCCTCATGGCCGTCGCCGGTGCCGCCCACGCCGAAACCTACGAAGGCGTGCATCCCCTGACCTCGGCCGCGAACCGCGCCGACGTCGCTGCCGAAGCCGTGGTCGCCGCGCACAGTGCCAACCCCTATGCGACCGGCGCCAATGCGGGTCCGGCCCAGGTGTTCGTTTCGTCGGTCAGCCGTGATGCGGTCCGCGCCGACGCCATGGCCGCCGCGCGCAGCGCCGATCCGTACGCCGAAGGCGCCTCGGCGGGCGTGCAGCCCCTGCTCGCGAGCACGGTGGACCGCGCCACGGTCCGCGCCGAAGCCCGCGCTGCCGCCCGCGGCGACGCGCTGCCGCTGTAATCGCCCGGCAGGCCGCGGCCTGCTTCCGGCACGAACGGCCCCGAAGCCGGCCCTGCGAAAGCGGGGCCGGCTTTTTGTTGCATGGGCCGGGCGCGCGCGGTCCGCGGCGGGCGGTCTGATAAGCTGCCGCGCGCCGTCCATCCCCTTTCGCCGCCTTCCACCCGACCCCGCCCGCTGCCCTGCGCATGTCGTCCGAAGAAGCCCTGCGCCGCTGGCGCCTGATCCTCGGCCGCTATGCGGCGCAGCCGCTCGCGCAGACGCCGTTCTCGGCGACCGACTGGAAGCTCGACCAGGCGCTCGAATACCTCTACGGCCGCGAGTACGAAGGCCGCGGCCTCGCGCGCGCGGGCGCCGGGCCGGGCTCGCTCGACCCGAGCCAGCTGCGCGCGGTCGACTGGCTCAACCGCTCGCGCAAGCTGTTCCCGCAGGAGGTGTTCGAACGCATGCAGACGCAGGCGATCGACCGCTACCAGCTCACCGACCTGCTCGCCGATCCGGCCGTGCTGCGCTCGCTCGATGCGACGCCCGGGCTCGCGAAGGCGCTGCTGGGCATGCGCGGCCGGCTCTCGGGCCAGATGCGCGACGCGGTGCGCGAGGTGATCCAGAAGACGGTCGACGAGATCACGCGCAAGCTCCGGAACGATTTCGTCAACGCGCTCGTCGGCCGCCGCAACCGCATGCGGCGCTCCGCGATACGGAGCGCGCAGAACTTCGACGCGCGCGCCACCATCGCGGCCAACCTGCGGCACTACGACACCGAGCGCCGGCAGATCGTGATCGAGCGGCCGCGCTTCAACGCCCGCGTGAAGCGCAACCTGCCCTGGGACGTGGTGCTGTGCGTGGACCAGAGCGGCTCGATGATGGACTCGGTGATCTACAGCGCGGTGATCGCGGGCATCATGAGCGCGCTGCCCGCGGTGCGCGTGAAGCTCGTGGTCTTCGACACCAGCGTGGTCGACCTCACCCACCTCGCGCACGACCCGGTCGAGGTGCTGCTGACGGTGCAGCTCGGCGGCGGCACCGACATCGGCCGCGCGGTGACCTATTGCGAATCGCTGGTCGGCCATCCGCAGCGCACGGTGTTCGCGCTCATCAGCGACTTCATGGAGGGCGCCGCGCCCGGGCCGCTCTTGGCCGCGGTGCAGCGCATGGCGCAGGCGCGCGTGAAGCTGCTCGGCCTCGCGGCGCTCGACGAATCGGCCAACCCGGTCTACGACCGCCAGATGGCGCAGCGGCTCGCGAACCACGGCATGCACGTGGCGGCGCTCACGCCCACGCACTTCGCGCAGTGGCTGGCCGAGGTCATGAACTGATGGCCTGGCACGACGGCTACCGCGCCTACGACGACGACACGCTCGCCACGCTCGCCAACCCGGGCCTGCTGCGCCGCGCCGCCAAGGACGTGGAAGCGGGCAGGGTCGGCTGGGCCGAGCAGGGCGACGCCGGCGGCGTGGTCGCGGCCGACGGCCAGCGCGTGACGCTCGATGCGCGCGGGCCGCAGCAGGCGCGCTGCGACTGCCCGGCGCCGGGCATCTGCAAGCACATCCTCGGCGCGGCGCTCTGGCTGCGCGCGCTGGAACCCGCGGCCGAGGCCGACAGCCCGGCCGCGCAGGTGCAGGCGCCGCCACTGGCCGCCGATCCGCTGGCCGAGATCCTCGCGCTCGAGGCCGCGCCGCTCTTCAAGGCCGCGGGCGCCGCCGCGGTGCGCCGCGCGGCGGCCGCGTCGGCCGACGGCAGCGCGTGGCGGCAGGCGGGCGGCGCGCTCGTGGTGGGGCTGCCCGCGCTCGGCGTGGCCTGCCGCTGGGTCGCCGGGGCGGGCTTCGCGGGCATGGTGTCGGAGGTGGCGGCGGCGGAGCGCAAGGCCGTGCACCTGATCGCGATCGCCGCGCTGCGCCGCGCGCACGGCCGGCCGCTCGCATGGCCCGACAGCGCCAGACCCGCGCCGGCGCCGCAGGACGACGGCCGCCCCGGCGAGCGCGAGCGCGCGTTCCTGCGGCAGGTCGACGCAATGCTCGAGGAACTGGTCGGCGGCGGTCTCTCGCACGTGAGCGAGCTCACCTCGGCGCGCCTGCTCGCGCTCAACATGTCGGCGCGCGGCGAGGGCCTGCCGCGGCTCGCGGCGCTGCTGCGCAACCTCGGCGGCACGGTCGACCTGCTGGTGCGGCGCGACCACCGCGCCGAGGAGCGCGATGCCTTCGCGCTGATGGCGCGCATCCATGCGCTCGGCAGCGCGCTCGCCGCGGCCGACGGCGCGCTGGCCGGCGCGCTGCGCGGCCGCGTGCGGCGCGCCTTCGATGAAGCCGCCGCGCTCGAGCTGCTGCCGCTCGGCGCCCACTGGTGGCACACGCGCGGCGGCGCGCGCGGCCTCACGCTCGCGTTCTGGGACCTGGCCGGCGAGCGCCTGCTGCAGGCCACGCTCGCGCGGCCGGACGGCAGCGACGCGAGCTTCACGCGCCAGGGCGCCTGGACCACCCAGTCGCTCTGGCCCGGCGGCGGTACGGCCCGGCGCCTGTGCGAGGCGTCGCTGCGGCTCGTGCAGCCGCGGCTCGCCGAGGACGACCGGCTCGCGCTCGGCGGCGCCACGCGCGCCGAGCCGCTGCCGATGTGGCGCGCCGACGACCCGCGCCTCGCCGGCATCGGCTGCGCGCGCTGGGACCAGCTCGGCGAGCGGCTGCGCGCGGCCACCGGCCTCGCGGCCGAGCCCTTCGACGCGGTGCTGCTGCGCCCGGCCCAGACCCGGCCGCCGCTCATCGACGAGGCGCGGCAGCGGCTCGACTGGCTACTGCAGGACACCGACGGCCGCTGGCTGCGGCTGGGCATTCCGGTGGACACGGCGCATCGGGCGCGGATCGAGAACCTCGACCGATTCGCCGCGCGGCGCGCGCCCGTGCATGCGGTGCTGGTGCGCATCGAGCGCTCGGCCGCGCGCACCGAACTGATGCCGATCGCGGTGCTCAGCAGCGGCGCCGGCGGCGTGCTGCAGGTGGTGTCGCTCGACTTCGCCGACGAGCCGCGCGCCGCCACCTCGCTCGCGAACCGCATCCTGCGGCTGTTCGAGGCGCGCCAGCAGCAGCGGCAGGCGCCGCCGCCGGCCGCGGTGTCGCTGCTCGCGCGCCTGCTCGCGCCCGTGGCGGACGTGGCCGAGACCCAGGCCGCCACCGGCCGCATGGCGCTGACGCCGCCGCAGCGCCAGCGGCTGCAGGAGGCGCAGGAGCGCGCCGCCTCGGTCGGGCTCGAGGGCCTCGCGCAGGCGCTGCGCGCCCACCTCGCGGCGCCTGCGCCGGGCACGCTGTTGCGGCTGGGCTACCTGTGCCTGCTGCTCGCGGAGCTCGACGGCGTGCCCGAGCGCCGCGCGCCGCAGGCGGCCTGAACGGGAGGATCGGCCGTCATCGTGCGCTGACACAATCGCGCTCACATTCAGGAGCAGAGAAGCATGGGATTTCTGGACAGGATCTTGGGCGCGGTCACCGGCGGCAGCGGCGCCGCTGCGGCGAACGGCCTCACGCGCGAGCAGGCGCAGTACCTGAAGCAGGCGGTCGAGAACTTCGAGAAGGCCGGCAAGGAACTGCCCGACAAGGCCGCAGCCTTCCTCGTCGAAGGCACGCACGAGGCCGTGCTGCTCGACCTGCAGGCCGCCCGGCCCTTCGAGCCGGGCCAGCTGCTCGGCAACCCCGGCCGGCTGCGCTGGGCCTTCAACAACTACCAGAACAAGCCGCTGCAGAAGCTCGGCGAGGCGAGCCTGAAGGCGCGCGCGCAGTTCTACGCCGCCATCGATGCGAAGGCGCCCCCGCTCGACGTGCTGGTGCGGCTCGGCAAGCTGCTCGCCGCGGCCGACGGCGGCCGGTCGCTCGAGCATCCGGGCGCGCCGGTGCCCGACTGGCTGCAGTACCTCGTCAACGACGCGGTGTACGCGAGCTTCAACCTGGGCCACGGCAAGGAGATCGACCTCGCGAAGGAACGCCCCGCGTGGACGGTGCGGCTGTTCGCGGCGCTGCTCGCGCACGAGGGGCTGGACCCCGACCTCGCGCTGCAGATCGTGTTCGAGCGCAAGGACCTCGACAGCTGGTACCACGACCGGCTCGACGGCGTGCTCAAGGCCGAGGCCGTGGCCGCGTACATGCGCGAGCGTCCCGCGGCGGCCGAGGCGCTGCCCGCGCAGCTCTCGGCCGCGGGCCGGCTGCTGCTCGCCAGGCGGCTCGGCAGCGACCGCGCGCTGCTGAACGACTTCGCGCCGCTGTTCGTGCGCCTCGCGCTCGACGGTGGCAAGACCGTGCGCGCCGAGGCCGCGCTGCACCTCGAGGGCATCGAGATGGCGCGGCGCCTCGAGCTGCTGGCGCAGATGCTCCGGCAGGGCGACGGCACGCAGCGCACCCAGGCCGCGGAGCTGATCGCGCGGCTGCCGGGCGACGCGGCGCGCGGCCTGCTCGCCGAGGCGCTCGAATCCGAGTCGGGCAAGGCGGTGCAGCAGGCGATCCGCGCGGCGCTCTCGCGGCTCGACGCCGCGGACGACGCGGGTGCGTTCGAGCTGCCCGAGCCGCCGCCGTGGCAGCCCTTCGAGGACGCGGTGCTCGGCGATGACGTGCTGCAGCTGCTGATCGCGAACCGCGTCGAGCTGCTCGAGAAGTACCGGCTCGACGCCGAGGCCGAGATCGAGGAGAACAAGACCGGCAGGCACAAGTACAACTGGCGCCAGCAGAGCTACGCGCGCCAGAAGAAGATCAGCGACGACGACATGCGCATCGCGCTGCGCGTGCTCAACGGCCAGGGCGGCAAGCACGACCTGAACCGCGTGAAGAGCGGCGAGCTGCAGCAGACCGTGGGCTACGGCAACCGGCTGCATGCGCACCCCTCGTTCGGCATCACGCACCTGCTGCGCTGGCTGGTGCTGTCGCGCCACTGGGGCAGCTTCTGGTCCGACGACGGCTTCCACAAGTGGCTGGCGCGGCAACCCGCGGGCTCGGTCGACCTGCGCGCGATCGCCGATCTGCTGCAGCGCTCGGAGATGCCGGTCGAGTACGTCGCCTACACCGCGCTCGTGCAGTACTGGAACCGGCCCTCGGCGGTCGACCTGCTGCCGGCCGAGCGCGTCTGGCCCTTCTTCGCCGAGCATCCCGGCTTCATCGACGAAGGCCTGGGGCTCGCGGCGCCGGCGCCGCGCGAGGGTCGCCGCACCGCGCTGGAGCTCGGCGAGACGCTGCGCACGCTGGCGGTCTTCCCGACCGTGCAGGCGCGCTGGCTGCCGCGCGTGATGGAGATCGCGCTCGGCGAGGCCAAGACGCACCGCGCCGCGGCGCAGAAGGCGCTCGCGCGCCTGCCCGACATCGGCCGGCGCGTGATCGAGTCGCTCGATGCGACCAAGAGCGAGGTGCGCATCGAGGCCGCGAACTGGCTGGTCGACCTGAAGCACGCCGAGGCGATCCCCGCGATCACCAAGGCGCTCGCGAAGGAGACGCGCGAGCCGGTGCGCGCCGCCTACCTGACCGCGCTCGAGGCGCTCGGCGACGACATCTCGCCGCGGCTCGCGCCCGCGATCCTGCTCGCCGAGGCCAAGAAGGGCCTCAAGGCCAAGCCGCCGGCGGGGCTCGCCTGGCTCGCGCTCGATGCGCTGCCCGCCTGCCGCTGGCAGGACGGCAGCGCGGTCGAGCCCGAGATCCTGCGCTGGTGGGTGGTGCTCGCCTGCAAGCTCAAGGAGCCGGGCGGCAACGGCCTGCTCACGCGCTACCTCGGCCTGCTCGACGCCGCGAGCCGGCAGGCGCTCGGCAGCCTGCTGCTGCGCCAGTTCATCGCGCAGGACACGCGCCATCCCTCGCTAGACGAAGGCATCGCGCATGCGAAGGCGGTGGCGCCGCAGCGCTACCAGGGCAACCAGCAGCGCTACCAGAACGCCAGGCCCGAGCACAAGCAGTACTACGAGACCGACTTCCAGAAGACCGAGGAGCAGGTGTTCGAGGAATGCAAGCGCGAGAAGATGGCCGAGTACCTCGGCAGCGCGATCGGCGAGAAGGGCATCCTCGCGCTCGCGGCCCATGCGCCGGGCCACGAGGTGGTGTCGCTGCTGCAGCAGTACATGCGCGACCACTACCAGCGCCGCGCGCAGATCGAGGCCATGCTCGAGGGCGTGGCCGCGGGCAACGACCCGCTGGTGATCCAGCTGCTGCTCGGCATCTCGCGCCGCTACCGCACCGCCTCCGTGCAGGAGAAGGCGCGCGCGCTGGTGCAGCAGATCGCCGACCGCAACGGCTGGACGCAGGAGCAGCTCGCCGACCGCACCATCCCGACCGCGGGCCTCGACGACAGCGGCCGGCTCGAGCTCGCCTACGGCGAGCGCACGTTCACGATGGTGCTCGACGCCGCGATGAAGCCCGAGCTGCGCAACCCCGAGGGCAAGGTCGTCAAGGCGCTGCCCGAGCCGCGGCAGAACGACGATCCCGCGCTCATCAAGGAGGCCAAGGCGCAGTTCTCGGCCAGCAAGAAGGAGCTCAAGCAGGTGATCGACCTGCAGACCGCGCGCCTGTTCGAGGCGATGTGCACCGGCCGCCTCTGGCCGCAGGCCGAGTGGCGCGAGTACCTGCACCGGCATCCGGTCGCGGGCCGGCTGATCCAGCGGCTCGTGTGGCTCGAGCGCGATGCCGCGGGCGCGGTGCGCCGCAGCTTCCGCCCGACCGAGGACGGCAGCCTGATCGACACGCAGGACGACGAGGTCGAGCTCGCCGAGGACGGCCTGCTCGGCCTCGGCCATGCCTCGCTGGTCGACGAGGACACGGCCGCGGCCTGGAACCGGCACTTCAAGGACTACAAGCTCGCGCCGCTGTTCGGGCAGATGACGCGCAAGCCGCCGGCCGTGGCCTTCACCGACGACAACGGCCGCGCCGTGACCGAGATCAGGGACCGCCTCGGCTGGGTCAGCGACACCTTCACGCTGCGCGGCAGCTTCAACAAGCTCGGCTACCAGCGCGCGCAGGCCGAGGACGGCGGCTTCTTCTACCAGTACACCAAGGAGTTCGCGTCGGCCGGCGTGCGCGTGGCGATCGAGTTCTCGGGCAACACCCTGCCCGAGGAGAACGTGCCCGCCGCGCTCAAGACGCTCTGCTTCGAGGACATGAAGGCGCGCGGCTACGACAACCGCGCGCTGCCGCTCGCGAGCGTGCCGCCGGTGCTGCTGGCCGAGGCCTATGCCGACTACCTCGCGGTGGCCCAGGCCTGCGCCGGCTTCGATGCGGGCTGGGAGAAGAAGATGCCGTGGTGAGGCCGGCTGGCAGGCATGCTTTCGCCTTACAGCCCGTGACGCCTCGGCCGCGCGACAATGCGCGGTCGCGCCCGGCGCCCCAAAAGAACGCATGATCCGTCCCGCATGGCCCTCACACTCGACCCCGAAGACACGCGCGCGCGCATCCACGATCTCGTGTGGTGCGGCTTCCATCCCGACGCCGATGTCGAGTGGATGATCACCGACGAGTACCTCGATCCCGACGAGCTCACGGCCGAGGACCGCGCCTGGGTCAAGGCCGAGGCGGCGCGCGCCTGCGCCGAGAAGCGCGCGGCCGAGGCCGCCTGGCCCGCCGAGACCGAGTACGACCGGCTCGAGGCCGTGTTCGCGCAGCTGCGCGGCGAGAAGATCATCGCGCTGCACCGCGCCGGCAACACGCTGGCCGACGGCCACGACGACGTGCGCGAGCACTGGCGCGCCGCGGGGCGCGCGGCCTCGGGCATCCGCGGCTGCTGCTTCTATCACGCGCAGGACCTCGACAACGCGGTGCGCACCGGCCGGCTCTACCTCGCGTTCAGCGGCGGCATGATCCCCGAGGTCGAGCGGCGCGAGGCCAACACCATCGCCGTGGGCCAGCGCATCGTCGAGCTGCTGCAGGCCGCGGGCTTCGGCGCCAACTGGAGCGGCAACATCAACGAGCGCATCGAGGCCGACCTCGGCCAATGGCGCAAGCGAGGCCCGTCGGCGTGAACACCCGGGCCTGGCAGCCGCCGCGCCGCCTCGATGCCCTCGATTTCTGGCTGCGCTCGCGGCTGCTGGCCGCGGCCCATGCGCTGCGCGAGGCGCTGCGACCGTCGACGCGCCGCTGGCCCGCGGCCGTGCAGGGCGCGCTGGCCGATGCGCCCGTGATCGCGCAGCACCGCAGCGCGCTCTGGACCGACGGGCGCGCCGACGAGTTCCCGCTGGTCGCCGGCAAGGTGCAGAACCTGCGCGTGGCGCGCCGCGCCTTCGACGCGGTCGAGGTTCCCGCGGGCGAACTGCTGAGCTTCTGGCGCCAGCTCGGGCGGCCGGGCGCCGCGCGCGGCTTCGTCCTCGGCCGCGAGCTGCGCGGCGGCTGCGTGGTGCCCACGCTCGCGGGCGGCCTGTGCCAGCTGTCGAACGCGCTCGCGACGGTGGCGGCGCGCGCCGGCTTCGAGCTCGTGGAGCGCCACGGCCACACGGCGCGCATCGAGCAGGCGGCCGCGCCCGCGGGCGACGAGATCGACGCGACGGTGTTCTGGAACTACGTCGACCTCAAGATCCGCGCGCCGCAGCCGTGGCGGCTCGAGGTCGAGCTGAGCGCGACCGAGCTGGTGCTGCGCATCCGCGCGCGCTCGGCGCCGCGCGCGCCCGCGCAGCCGCTGCTGTGGCGGCGCGAGGCACGGCCGCATGCCGCATTGCCCGTGGCGCGCGGCTGCCTGAGCTGCGCGCAGACCGAGTGCTTCCGCCACCGCGCACCCGAAGCGCAGGCGCGGGCGGGCCGCACGGCGGCGCTGCTCGACGCGTGGACGCCCGAGTTCGCGCGCTACCTCGCCGCGCAGCATCCGGGGGCCGAGCGCATGCAGCCCGCGCCGGTGCGGCTCGCGTTCTGGCGCGCGCCGCCCGCGGCCGGATGGCACCGCGAGGCCGCGGTGTTCGTCCGCACGCCGCGCTGGGCCAGCCGGCGCCGCGCGCTCTGGCAGCGCCTCTGGGCGCGCCATGCGGGCGGGCGCCGCCAGGCCAGCCTGATCGACGGCCAGCGCTGGCTCGCGCAGGCCTATGCCGCGCGGCTCGCGCCTGTTCATACGCACCTGGTGGTCGACCAGGCGCTGCTGCCGCATCTGCAGCGCCTCGGCGCGCTCGACGGGCGGCGCCTCACGGTGCTCGCGAACGCGCTGCCGATGGCCGACATCGAACGGCGGCTCGACGCCGCGGCGCGGCACTGGAGCGCCGACCCCACGCTGCGCGACTTCCGCGCCGAGGCCGCGCTCGTGCAGGCCGAGGCGCGCGCGCTCGCGCTGGCCGATGCCGTCGTCACGCCGCACGCACAGGTGCTGCGTGCGCTGGCGCCCGCCGCGCCGCAGGCCGCCGTGCAACGGCTGGACTGGTGCATGCCGCCGGCCGTCGCGGGCGCTGCGGCCGTCCCGGCGGCGCAGCAGGGCGAAGCGCCGCTGGTCGTCTTCGCCGCGAGCGCGCTCGCGCGCAAGGGCGCGCGCGAACTCGCCGCGGCGCTGCAGGGGCTGCACTGCCGGCTGCGCGTGCTCGGCACGCCGTCCGGCGATCCGGCGCTGTGGCACGGCGTGGCGGAGGTCGAGCACATGCACTGGCGCGGCGAGTGGCTGCGCGGTGCGGCCCTGGCGGTGCTGCCGGCCCACGTCGAGCATGCGCCGCGCGCGCTGCTGCGCGCGCTCGCGGCCGGCGTGCCCGTGGTGGCCTCGACCGCCTGCGGCCTCGCGGGCCTGGCCGGCGTGCGCGAGGTCGAGCCCGGCGACGTGGCCGGCCTGCGCGCCGCGCTGCTGGAGCGGCTCGCGCCGCCGGCGGCTACGATCGCCGTCGCGACAGAACCGCCGGCAGCCCCCACACCATGAGCACTTCTTCGTCCCCTTCCTCCTCCCCCGCGGCGCAGGCCGTGCGCCTCGCGCCCGAGACGCGCTTCGCGGACGAGCTCGCGCGCCTTTCGGCCGCCGACGGCGACGCCCGGCCGCCGGGCTGGAAGCTCTCGCCGCGCGCGGTGCGCCGCTTCATCCTCGGCGACGAGCCGCTGCAGGTGAGCCGCAAGTTCTACGGCGACGATCCGCTGGTGGACCGCGCCATCGTCACGCTCATGGGGCACCAGGGGCTGATGCTCGTGGGCGAGCCCGGCACCGCGAAGTCGCTGCTGTCCGAGCTGTTGGCCGCCGCGATCAGCGGCGACTCGGGCCTCACGGTGCAGGGCACGGCCGGCACCACCGAGGACCACATCAAGTACAGCTGGAACTACGCGCTGCTCCTGGCCGAGGGGCCGAGCCAGCGCGCGCTCGTGCCCTCGGCGCTCTACCAGGCGATGCGCGCGGGCAAGCTCGTGCGCTTCGAGGAGATCACGCGCTGCCCGCCCGAGATCCAGGACGTGCTGATCTCGCTGATGAGCGACAAGGTGCTGATGGTCCCCGAACTCGGCGACGAGGCCCGGCTCCATGCGCAACGCGGCTTCAACATCATCGCGACCGCCAACCTGCGCGACCGCGGCGTGCACGAGATGTCCTCGGCGCTCAAGCGGCGCTTCAACTTCGAGACCGTCAAGCCGATCCGCGACCACGCCTTCGAAGTCGAGCTGGTGATGGCGCAGCTGCAGCGCGAGCTCGCGGGCGGCGGCGAGGCGCCGGTCGAGGTGCCGCGCGACGTGGTGGCGCTGCTCGTCACCACCTTCCAGGAACTGCGCGCGGGCCAGACGCAGGATGGCACCGCGATCAAGGGGCTCGATGCGGTGATGTCCACCGCCGAGGCGGTGAACGTGGCCTATGCGGCGGCGCTGCAGGCGCGGCACTTCAACGGCGGCCGGCTCACCGAGCGCGAGATCGCGGGCCAGCTGCACGGCGTGGTGCTCAAGGACAGCAGCGACGACGCCAAGCGCGTGCGCCACTACTTCGACACCGTGGTGCGCGAGCGCGGCAAGCGCGATGCGCAGTGGAAGAACTTCCACGACGCGGCGCGCGCGCTGTGGCAGTAGCGGCCGCGGACCCGGCCCTGCCGCCCGGCGTCGAGGCGGCGCGGGCGCGGCTCTTCGGCGAGGACGGGCTCTTCTTCGTGCCGGTGCGGCACCACAGCCCGGCCTGCGCCTTCGCGCTGCGCGCGCTGCTGCGCGAGGTCCGGCCCGCGGCGGTGCTGATCGAAGGCCCCGACGACCTCGGCGCGCTGTTGCCGCTGCTGCAGGACGAGCGCACGCGCGCGCCGGTCGCCTGGCTCTGCCAGAGCACGCGGCAGGTGCCGCAGGACGACCCCGACGCCGAGGAGAAGACCCGCACCGAATCGCGTTCCTCGTTCTTCCCCTTCTGCGACTACAGCCCCGAGTGGATCGCGGTGCGCGAGGGCGCGGCGCTGGGCGCGCAGGTCGCGCTGATCGACCTGCCGTGGCGCCACAAGGCCTGGCACCGCCATGACGACGAGGCGGAGGACGGGGAGGAGGGCGGCGATGCGCGCGACGCCGCGCGCAGCCTGATGGAGGAACGGCACTTCGCGCACAGCCGCTACCTGCACGCGATGGCCGCGCGGCTCGGCTGCGCCGACCACCAGGAGCTCTGGGACCGGCTGTTCGAGCTGCGCCCGCCCGCGGCGCTCGGCGACTGGCGCGCCTTCTTCCGCGACGTGTTCAGCTGGTGCGCGATGGCGCGGCTCGACTACGAGCCCGAGGTGCTCGAGGCCGAGCTGAGCCTGCCGCGCGAACGCCACATGGCGGCCCACGTCCGGCGCTGGCGCGAGGCGGTGCAGGGGCCGATCGTGGTCGTGACCGGCGGCTTCCACACGCCCGAACTGGCCGCGCGCTGGCGGGAGGCGAAGCCATCGGCCGGCGGCGCCGTCCGGGACGCGCCGGGCGAGGCCTGGCTGATCCGCTACAGCTTCGAGCGGCTCGATGCGCTCAACGGCTATGCCTCGGGCATGCCCTCGCCGGGCTACTACCAGCAGGTGTGGGAGCGGCTCGAGGCGGGCGACGACGATCCCTTCACCGCGGTGGCGATCGACAGCCTCGCGCGCTTCGCGCGCGCAACGCGCGCCGAGGACCACGCCGACGCGGTCTCCACCGCGCTGGTGCAGGCCGCGGCCGCGCAGGCGATGCGGCTCGCGGCGCTGCGCGGCAACGCGGGGCCGGGCCGGCAGGACCTGCTCGATGCGATCCGCTCCTGCTTCGTCAAGGGCGCGATCGACGAGGGCACGCGCGGCTTCACGGCCGACCTGCGGCGCTTCCTCGGCGGCACGCGCATCGGCGACGTGCCGCCTTCGGCCGGCTCGCCGCCGCTGATCGAGGATGCGCGCCGGCTCGCGCGCCGCGCCGGCGTGCGGCTCGACGACAGCACCGCGCGCGTGGCGCGGCTGGACCTCTACCGCAAGCCCTCGCACCGGGAGCGCAGCCGCTTCTTCCATGCGATGGCCTACCTCGACGCCGGCCTCGGCAGCTGGCTCGCGGGGCCCGACTTCATCGGCAACAGCCGGCTGCACCTGCTGTTCGAGGAGTGGCGCGCCGCCTGGTCGCCGCTGGTGGAGGCGCGCCTGATCGAGCTCGCGGCCGAGGGCGCGAGCGTCGAGGCGGTCTGCATGGCGCGGCTGCGCCGCGAGGAGGCGGCGCTCTCGGCCGAGGGCCGCGGCCGCAGCGCGAGCGCCGCCGTGACGCTGCTGCTGCGCGCCTGCCTGATCGGTCTGCAACCGCGGCTGCCGCAGCTGCTCTCGATGCTCGCGACCCATCTCGACGAGGACGCGGTGCTGGCCTCGGTGGTCGACTGCGGGCACCGCCTCGTCACGCTGTGGCGCGCGCGCGAGCCGCTCGGCGTGCAGCAGCATCCGCAGCTGCGCCGCCTGCTCGAGCGCGTGTGGCCCGCGGCGCTGTTCCTGCTGCCCGACATCGGCCCCTCGGGCGAGGATGCCGAGGCCGGCGCGGTCCGGCAGCTGCTGTCGCTGCGCGAGCTCGGGCGCCTGCTCGGCTCGCTGCAGCAGGAGCTCGGTGCGGAGGGCGCGCAGGGCGCGGTCGACCTCGACCTGCTGCGCGCGCAGCTCGAGCGCTTCGCGACCGGCGCAGCCGTGGCGCCCGGCGTGGCCGGCGCCGCCGCGGCGCTGCTCTACCTCGACGGCCACTGGGACGAGCATGCGCTCGACACGGTGGTGCGGCAGCGCTTCGGCGCGGGCGCGGAGCCGCGCGAGGCGGTGCGCTTCCTCCACGGCGTGATGGCCGCCGCGCCCGAGCTGCTGCTGCGGCTGCCGGCGCTGCTCGACGGCCTCGACGGCCTCGTGCGCGGCTGGGAGGCCGATGCCTTCGTGGCGCACCTGCCGGACCTGCGGCAGGCCTTCACGCGCCTCAAGCCGCAGGAGACCGCCGACCTCGCGAGCCGACTGGCCGCGCTGCACGGCGCGGACGAGGCCGCGGCCGGATCGCTGCAGCGCATGCATTACGAGACCACCGAGGAGGACCTGCACGAGGGCATGCAGCTGCAGCTCGCGCTGGCCGAATGCCTGCGGCGCGACGGGCTCGGGGACTGGCTGGAACGCGCGCCGGGGCCCTAGCAGAGCCGGCAATGGCCTGTGCGAGCAAGGGTCGCGCGATCGCGCGATCATCGGGCCCATGATTCCGTTCTCGATCCTCGACCTCTCGCCGATCACCGAAGGCAGCGACGCCGCGCAGTCGTTCCGCAACTCGCTCTCGCTGGCGCGGCACGGCGAGGCGCTGGGCTACGCGCGCTACTGGCTGGCCGAGCACCACGGCATGCCGGGCATCGCGAGCGCGGCCACGGCGGTGCTGCTCGCGTACATCGGCGCGGGCACCTCGACGATCCGCATCGGCGCCGGCGGCGTGATGCTGCCGAACCATTCGCCGCTCGTGATCGCCGAGCAGTTCGGCACGCTGGAGTCGCTGTACCCGGGGCGCATCGACCTCGGCCTGGGCCGCGCGCCCGGCTCCGACCAGCGCACCGCGCGCGCGCTGCGGCGCAACCTCGAGTCCGATGCCGACCAGTTCCCGCAGGACGTCGTCGAGCTGATGGACTTCATGTCGAAGAACCCGCAGCAGCCGGTGCGCGCGGTGCCGGGGGCGGGGCTCGAGGTGCCGGTCTGGATCCTCGGCTCGAGCACCTTCGGCGCGCAGCTCGCGGCGCATCTCGGGCTGCCCTATGCCTTCGCCTCGCACTTCGCGCCGCAGCAGCTGATGCAGGCGATCCGGATCTACCGCGAGACCTTCCGGCCCTCGGCGCAGCTGCAGAAGCCGTATGTGATGCTCGGCTTCAACGTGTTCGTGGCCGACACCGACGAGGAGGCCGAGTTCCGCGCCTCGTCGTGGCAGCAGGCCTTCGTGAACCTGCGCAGCGGTCGCCCCGGGCGGCTGCCGCCGCCGGTCGAGGGCTACCGGCAGAAGGTCGGGCCGGCGGAGAACGCGCTGCTCGATTCGGTGCTCTCGTGCTCGGCCGTGGGCTCGCCCGCGACGGTGCGCGAGGGCGTGCGCGCCTTCGTCGAGCGCACCGGCGCCGACGAGCTGATGATCACCTCGCAGGTCTTCGACCACACGGCGCGGCTGCGCTCCTACGAGCTGCTGGCCGGCCTGCGCGGCCAGGGCTGAAGTCCCCACGCGCACCGGCCCCCGCGCGGGGCTGGGACAATGGCGGGCTTATGGCAGCAGCATCGGCAAAGCAACGCATCGTGGTGGGACTGAGCGGCGGGGTCGACTCCGCCGTCACGGCGCACCTGCTCAAGCAGCAGGGGCACGAGGTCGTCGGCATCTTCATGAAGAACTGGGAAGACGACGACGACAGCGAGTACTGCTCCTCGAACATCGATTTCGTCGACGCCGCGAGCGTGGCCGACGTGCTGGGCATCGAGATCGAGCACGTCAACTTCGCGGCCGACT
>CBHTTS010000040.1:0-25511 GCA_966095775.1 uncultured Variovorax sp.
TGCTCGGCGGCGTGCTCGGCGAGGACGGCATCGTCGGCGGCCTGCTGGGCGGCGACCTTCTGGGTGATGATCTGCTCGGCGGCGTGCTGGGCGAAGACGGCATCGTCGGTGGCCTGCTGGGTGGCGACCTCCTGGGTGGCGATCTGCTCGGCGGCGTGCTCGGCGAAGACGGCATCGTCGGCGGCCTGCTCGGCGGCGACCTCCTGGGCGGTGATCTGCTCGGTGGCGTGCTCGGCGAAGACGGCATCGTCGGCGGCCTGCTCGGTGGCGACCTCCTGGGTGGTGACCTGCTCGGCGGAGTGCTGGGTGAAGACGGCATCGTCGGTGGCCTGCTCGGCGGCGACCTGCTCGGCGAGGACGGCTTGGTCGGCAGCCTGCTCGGCAGCGATGGCCTGCTGGGCGGCGACCTGGTCGCCAACATCCTCGAGCCGGTGCTCGATGTGGCCGGCGGCGTCGCCGAGGCCGTGGAACCCGTGGTCGCGGCCGTGAGCGAAGTGGCCGAACCGGTGACCGACATCCTCGCCGGCGTGGGCACCACGCTCGAGCCGGTGGTCGAGACCGTCGCGGGCCTGGTCGACACGGTGGAGCATGCCGCGCCGATCGTGACCGACATCGTGACCCCGATCACCAGCCTGGTCGATCAGGTGGCCGGCAACAACAGCGTGCTGACGCCGGTGTCGAACATCCTGCACGGCCTGCTGGGCTGAGGACGCTGCGCACCCACCGCACTAGGCAACAACACAAGAACGACGACAGCACAGGGACAGGCCGCCACCCGGCCTGTCCCGCGAAAGGACCAGCATGAACAAGAATTTCCGGATCTTCGCCATCGCCGCGCTCGCGGCCAGCCTGGCCGCCTGCGGCTCGGCGCCCAAGGACGGGCGCGAGGACGCGAAGTACTACTTCTCGAACAAGAACACCCCGGCGCCGGTCGCACGGGTGGAGCCGCCGCCCGCGCCGGTGCAGAACGGACCGGCCGGCGTGGCGCGGATCGTCTACTTCGACTTCGACAAGTACAACATCCGCCCGCAGGACCGCAGCATCGTGGAGGCGCATGCGAGCTACCTGCGCAACCGGCCGTCGAGCCGGGTCGTGATCGAGGGCCACACCGACGCGCGCGGCGGCCGCGAATACAACCTCGCGCTCGGCCAGCGCCGTGCCGAGTCGGTGCAGCGCGCGCTGACGCAGCTGGGCGTGCCGGCCGAGCGCATCGAGGCCATCAGCTGGGGCATCGAGAAGCCCGCATCGCTCGAAACCACGGAGGAGGGCTACCAGCTCAATCGCCGAGCCGAATTCAGCTACCGCTGAGACCGGAGAACCGCGATGCCTTCGAGGGGAGGTTCCGGCCGCACACGTCGAAGCGAGAGCAGATGACGGGCGCGACCGGCTTCCCGTATTCGATCGGGGCCGAATGATGTCCTTCTCCGACCAGCTCCACGCCTGCCACGAGCGCCTGGCCCCGGTGTGCGCGGCGCTGCCGGCGCCCTATCCGGCCTTCACGCTCTTCTTCTCGGTCAGCGACGGCACGCAGCGCGCGCGCGTGGTGCATGCGCGCGCGGCCGACTTCGAGACCGCCTGGCGCGCGGGCGCCGACGAGGTCGCGCGCTGGGTGGCCGCCTGCGGCATCGTCTCGCCCTGGCTGCGCATCGACTGGGTCGAGGGCGCGAGCCCGATGGACTGGGCGCAGTTCAAGGCCCAGCTCGCCGCGGTCAAGCGCAACTACTTCCGCCTCGGGCTGGCCTTCGACCAGAACTTCGAGGTCGCGTTCACCGAGCAGGAGCTCAATGCCAACGCGATGCTCGCGGGCGATTCGACGATCGCGCACGCGGTGGTGAACAAGCGCAACTTCGCGCTCTACGCCGAGGAGCGCTTCGCGCGCGCGGTCGCGCTCGACCTGCCCGCGGACCACCAGGTCTACCTGCTCGCGACCGTGGGCGTGTTCTGCCAGGCCGACGGCGTGGTGCACAAGCTCGTGGGCACGGGGCTCGATGCGGGCCGGCGCCAGGCGCCCGCGCTCACGCCGTCCTCGGCGCTCGAGCTCGTGCGCAGCGGCTCGGCCTACCTCGCGCGCCAGGTCCAGGAGGACGGCCTGTTCGTCTACGGCTACTTCCCCTGTTTCGACCGCCGCATTCCCACCTACGACGCGATGCGGCACGCGGGCGCGGTCAGCGCGATGGTCGAGGCCTGGGAGCTCACGCGCGACGAGAAGCTGCGCGCGGCGATCGACCGCGCGCTGCCTCCGCTCACCGGCTTCATCCGCGAGTACCGGCGCGCCGACGGCAGCGAGCTCGCCTTCGTGGTCGACGGCGACGACGAGATCACGCTCGGCGGCAACGCCGCCTGCATCCTCGCGCTGGTGGCGCACTGCGAGGCGATGGAGACGCGCCGCTGGCTGCCGCTCCTGGAGAAGCTCGCGCTCGGCATCGCCGCGCTGCAGGACCCCGCGACCGGCCGCTTCAACCACGTGGTGCATGCCGCGGACCTGCGCGTGAAGCAGGCCGCGCGCGCGGTCTACCACGACGGCGAGGCGGTGTTCGGCCTGATGCGGCTCTACGGCCTCACGCGCGACCCGCGCTGGCTCGCGGTGGTCGAGAAGGCCTTCGACCACTTCATCGCGAGCCAGCACTGGCAGGCGCACGACCACTGGCTGAGCCGCTCGGTCAACGAGCTCACGCGCTGGAGCCCGCAGGAGAAGTACTTCCGCTTCGGGCTGCAGAACGTCGCCGGCTACCTGGACTTCGTGCTCGACCGCAAGACCACCTTCCCGACGCTGCTCGAGCTGATGCTCGCCGCGCAGCAGATGCTGCAGCGGCTCGAAGGCATGGCCGCGATGCGCCACCTGCTCGACGAGCTCGACACCGAGAAGTTCTACCGCGCGCTCGAGTACCGCGCGCACTACCTGCAGAACGGCTTCTTCTGGCCCGAGATGGCGATGTACTTCCGCCGTCCCTCGGCGATCGCGGGCGCCTTCTTCATCCGCCACCACGCCTTCCGCGTGCGCATCGACGACGTGGCGCAGTACGTCTCGGGCTTCGTGGCCTACCAGCGCTACCTGCTCGAGCGGCCCGCGCTGCCCGGCGCGGGCGGCGCGCGCGACGACGGCGCCGACTGGACCGCCGACGAGATGGCGCGCGTGACCGGCGGCGACTGGGTGGTGCGTCCGGACGAGGGCTGGCGCGCCACCGGCGTGACGCAGCGCTCGTTCATGCGCAAGGGCCGCGTGGTGTTCGAGCACCAGGCGCGCGCCTCGAAGGCGCCGCTGGCGGCCGTGATCCTGAAGGGCGTGCTGCAGCCCGCGGCCGCCGTGCTCTGCACCGACGCCTCGGCGCACCTCGACAAGCGCGTGCCGGTGCTGCAGGTGCCGAACGTGCCGCAGGCGGTGCTGGCGCTCGGCGCGCATGCGCGCACCGAGTTCGCGGGCCGGGTCTGCGGCGTGGTCGGCAGCGGCACCGCCAGCAGCACCGTGGCCGCGATGCTCGGCGATGCGCTCGGCGTCTGGGGCGAGGTGGGCCGGCCCGAGGGCAACGTGAGCCTGCCGCCGGGCATGGCCTGGAACCTGACCTGCATGCCGCGGCGCGCCGCCTACTGGGTGCTCGAGATGGGCTCGCCCAACGTGGCCGCGCTGACGCAGCTGGTGCGACCGATGGTGGTGGTGGTCACCGGCCTCTCCGCCGCCGCGCAGAAGCACCGCGGCCCGTCGGAGGCCGCCGCGCGCCAGGACAGCCGCATCTTCCAGGGCATGGCGCCCGGCGACTGGGCGGTGCTGAACCGCGACCTGCCCGAGTTCGCCGCCTTCGCCGAGGCCGCGATGGCGCAGCAGCTGCAGATCGTGACCTACGGCGAGCACAGGGACGCCGACCTGCGCCTGCTCGCCTTCGACCACGGCGAGGCCCAGGTCTCGGTGCTCGGCGAGCCGTTCCAGCTGCGGCTCAACGCCCCGGGCCGCCACATGGGCACCAGCGCCGTCGCCACGCTCGCCGCGCTGCATGCGATGCGCCTGAAGCTCGCGGCCGCGGTCGAGCCGCTCGCGAACTTCGAGGCGCCCGGCACCCGCGGCGCGCTCCACACCATCCACATCGGCGGCGGCAGCTTCAAGCTGATCGACGAGACCTACGACGCCAACCCGAGCTCGATGCGCGCCGCGCTCGAGCTGCTGTCGCAGGCGCCCTGCGAGCCCTCGCGGCGCGTGGCGATCCTCGGCGACATGCAGGAGCTCGGACCGGCGGCGCAGCGCCACCACCTCGAGCTCGAGCCCGAGCTGCTCGCCTCGCAGCCCGACCGCGTGCTGCTGTGCGGCCCGCTGATGCGCGGGCTGCATGCGCGCATCCGCACCAAGGTCCGCTCGCACTGGTTCGTCGACGTGGCCGATCTGTCGACCGCGCTCGGCGGCCTGCTGCAGCCGGGCGACTGGGTGCTGGCCAAGAGTTCCGCGGGCGTCGGCCTGTCCCGGCTGGCCCGGGTTTTGAAAGCACTGCCATGAAACTGAACATGCCCCTTCTGCTGTCGCGCGATCCCGCGGCGTCGCCGCGCCGCTGGTGGCTCGGCTGGGTGCAGCTGCTGTGCGCATGGCTGCTGTGCATGTTGCTCTGCGCCAACGTCGCGCTCGCGCTCGCCAAGGGCGCCGGCGCCGATGCCGAGGCGCGGCCCGTGGCGCGCAAGCCGGTGGACTGCGCACCCGTCGCGGCCGCTCCCGATGCGGCCCCGCCGAGCCTGCGCGAAACCCTCCGGTGCAGCGGCGCCTGAGGGTAGATTTTGCTTGTAACAGTTGGGTAACAGTCGATAATGAAACCGGCGTCGTTGCCGGACGGATCGGCCTCTTCCCATGATCAAGTTTCTCCTGCCCAGCCAGTTGGTGGCCGACCTGCCCGGGGAGCCGGGCGCCAGCCCGTACGCGGGCGCGCTGCACAAGGCCTTCCGCGATGCCTATCCGCTGGTCAAGAGCGCGGCCTGGCGTTCGCTGCCGATCAGCCTGTTCGGCCTGCTGCCCTCGATCTTCCTGCTGCAGGTGTACGACCGCGTGCTCTCGCGCAGCGGCGTCTCGACGCTGGCCGCGCTGGTCAGCGGCATCCTGTTCTTCCTCAGCATCGAGTTCTGGCTGCGTTCGCGGCGTTCGCGCCTGCTGCGCAACGCGGGCGCGATCATCGACCACGGCGTTTCGGGCGCCTTGCTGCATTCGATGCTGAACCGGCCGCTGCGCACGCTCGAGGCGCGGCCGGCCTCGGTCTGGCACCAGTACTTCCGCGACGTGGCCTCGGTGCGCGGCACCGTCACGGGCGGGCTGGCGCAATCGATCTTCGACATGCCGATGGCCGTGTTCGCGCTCGCGGTGATCGGCATCGTGGCGCTGCCGGTGCTGCCGGTGGTGGCGCTGTTCCTCGGCATCATGGCCTTCCTCGCCTGGTGGTGGGCCGACGAGGTGCGCACCGGCCGCGTCGAGGAGGTGCAGCGCGGCCGCGGCCTGGACCGCATGACGGCCGAGATCTGCAATGCGCGCGAGACGCTCAAGACCCAGGCCAACGACGAGCCCACGGTCGAGATGTGGCGCCAGACCTACAACGACTGGCTCGCCGAGAGCTTCAGCAAGAACGGCCAGATCGAGACCGCGCGCGACGGCACGACCGTGCTGCTGACGGTGTTCTCGGTCATCGTGGTCACGGTGGGCGCGGTGGCGGTGATGGAGCAGTGGATGACGGTCGGCGGCCTCGTGGCCTCGAACATGCTCGCGCTCAAGGCGCTGCAGCCGGTCGCGGGCCTGGTGTCGAGCTGGCGTTCGCTGGCCGCCGCGAAGGAAGCGGCGAAGCGGCTCGAGAAGGTGCTCGCGGAGCCGGTGGAGAAGCCGGCCACGGGCATGACGCTGCCGCAGCCGCTGGGCCGCGTGACCTTCAAGGACGTGAGCTTCAGCTTCAGCCCGGAGGCGCACAAGCCGGTGCTCGAGAACGTCGACCTCGACATCGGCCCGGGCGGCCTGCACGTGATCGTCGGGCGCAACGGCGCCGGCAAGTCGACGCTGGTCAAGCTGCTGTCGGGCCTGTATGCGCCCACGCACGGCGTGGTCAGCATCGGCGAGTACGACCTGTCGCAGTTCGGCCGCGAGGAGCTCGCGCGCTGGATCAGCTACCTCTCGCAGGAGGTCTACTGGTTCGGCGGCCCGCTGATCGACACCATGCGGCGCACCGCGCCCGGGCAGAGCGACGAGCAGGTGGTGGCGGCCTGCAAGCTCTCGGGCGCGCACGACTTCATCTCGCGCCTGCCCGACGGCTACCGCACCGTGGTGGGCGAGGGCGGCACCGGCTTCTCGGTGGGCGAGCGGCGCAAGCTCGCGCTCGCGATGAGCTTCCTGCGCAAGCCCTCGGTGCTGGTGCTCGACGAGCCGAGCAACGACCTCGACTTCCAGAGCGAGCGTGCGCTGCTCGCCACGCTGCTCGCGGTGGCGAAGGTGCGCACCGTGGTGGTGGTGACGCATTCGCTGCGCATCGTCTCGGCCGCCTCGGTGGTCTACCACGTGACGGGGCAGGGCAACGTCGAGCAGGGAACGGCCGCGGTCATGGTGCCGAAGCTGTTCGGGGTCAAGAAGGCGCTGGTGGCGCTGACGGACTCCGACGGCGCGGAAGAAGCGCATCCGCAGGGCGCGAGCGCGAACCGCTCGATGGCCTGAGCGTCGTGCAAACGGGGAGACAGAGATCTTGAAATCGGATTTGCCGCAGATTCTCCAGGACGAGGAGCGCCAGCGCGCCGCGCAGGCGTCGCCCGCGGGCCGGCGGCGCCAGTGGGTGATCGGCGGCGCCATCGCGCTGCTGGCGGTGGTCGGGCTGGGCTTCCCGATGGAGACCGTGGTGGTGGCGCCGGGCCGCGTGATCCCCTCGGACCGCGTCAAGTCGATCCAGCACCTCGAGGGCGGCATCGTC
The DNA here is from genome assembly GCA_966095775.1 of uncultured Variovorax sp. GTDB lineage: Bacteria > Pseudomonadota > Gammaproteobacteria > Burkholderiales > Burkholderiaceae_C > Variovorax. The sequence continues at coordinate 6,906 of CBHTTS010000040.1, forward strand.
AGCAGCGTGCTCGTGAAGGAGGGCGACCGGGTGCGCCAGGGCCAGTCGCTGGTCGAGATCGACCTCGGCGGCAGCGGCCTCAACTTCGAGGAGCTCACGGCCCGCCATGCGGCGACCCAGGCCACGCGCGTGCGCCTCATGGCCGAGAGCCGCGGCCAGCCGCTGAAGCGCGAGAGCTTCGCGGCCGACATCGACGAGAGCGTGCTCGAGGGCGAGGTCGGTGCCTACGAGGCGCGCGCGCTCGAGCAGCGCGGCGTGATGGCGGGCGCGATCTCCGGCCTGGAGCAGGCGCGCAGCCGGCAGCTCGAACAGCAGGCCAAGGTCAAGGGCCTGAACGACCGGCTGGTGCTGATGCAGAAGGAGCTCGAGATCTCGGAGCAGCTGCTGAGCGAGAAGCTCGTGGGCCAGGTCGAGGTGCTCGAGAAGCGCCGCCAGGTCGAGGGCGTGCGCAGCGAGCTCGCGGTGGCGCGCCAGGGCGCGATCTCGGCCGGCGCGGCGATCGCCGAGGCGCAGGCCAAGATGGCCGAGGCCGAGGGGCGCTTCCGCCGCCGCGCCTCCGACGAGCTGGCCACCGTGGAGCGCCAGTTCGCGAGCCTGAGCGAGGACCTCGCGCGCGCGCGCACGCAGCGCTCGCGCACCATCGTCAAGGCGCCCGCCGACGGCATCGTCAAGGGCCTGCGCAGCGCGAGCCCGGGCTGGGTCATCAAGCCCGGCGAGGCGATCATGGAGGTGGTGCCCGACAAGGACGAGGTCATGATCGAGGCGCGCCTGAACCCCAACGACCGCGGCTTCGTCGAGATCGGCCAGGGCGCGCGCGTGAAGATCACGGCCTACGACTACCTGCGCTACGGCGCGGTCGACGGCAAGGTCACGCTGGTCGCGGCCGACGCCGACCGCGACCCGGCCATCGCCAACGCGGCGCCCTACTACCGCATCCTGGTCAGCACCGAGCAGACCTGGGTCGGCCAGAAGGAGAACCGCATCACGGCCGGCATGGAGTCCGAGGTCGACCTCAAGGTCGGCACCGATCCGTTCATCTGGTACATCCTTCGTCCGGTGCTCAAGCTGCGGCGCGAAGCCTTCCGCGAGCCATGAGCGCGCGCCACGTCACGGACCGGCGCCGCACCACGGGCACCGGCGTCTTCTGCGCGGCGCTGTGCGCGTCGCTGGCGCTCGCCGCCGGTGCCGCCATTGCGCAGGACGCGCCCGCGCAGCTCGCGCCCGCGCGCCGGCTCTCCACGCCCTCGCTCGGCGCCGCCGGCAGCGTGCAGCGCGTGAAGCAGGCGCTGATCGCGCTGTCGCAGGAATACCCCGAGGTGCAGACCGCCCAGGCGGCCGCCAACACCAGCGGCTTCGGCGTCGAGACGGCGAGGAAGGCGCGCTACCCGCGCTTCAAGCTCGGCACCGCCTCGGGCACCTACAACAGCGGCGCGAACGACGCGCGCTCGCAGAACTACACCGTGCTCACGGCCGAGGCGCGCATGAGCGTGATCGACGGCGGCGCGATGAACGCCGCCGTGCGCGCGGCCGAGGCCGGCCACCAGGCCGACGACGAGGCGGTCGTCACCACCTCGCAGAAGGTGGTGCTGGACGCGCTCACCGCCTACCTGCAGGTGCAGCGCTTCGAGCTCAAGCGGCAGATCGCGCGCAAGTCGACCGAGGTCGTGGCCGAGCTCTCGAGGATCGAGGCGCGGCGCGTCGCGCTCGGCGCGACCGGCGAGAACGACCTCAACATGGCGGCCGCGCGCCGCGCCAGCGTGGCCGCGCGCGAGGCCGACTTCGAGGCGCAGCGCGACGAGGCGCTCGCCAAGTTCAACACCTACTTCCGCTTCATGCCCGACGCCGCCGCGCTGCCCGTGCTCGCGGCGCCCGCGGCCTGGCGCATCACCTCGCGCGAGGACGCGCTGCGCCGCGCCGAGGAACGCAGCACCGAGGTCGCCGAGGCCAAGAGCCGCCTCGCGCGCGCCCAGGCGCTCGTCGAGCAGCAGGAGGCCAGCATCTGGCCCACCGTCGACGCGGTGGTCGTGAAGAGCAAGGACCCGCGCGGCGTGTCGCCGCAGGAGCCGACGCGCGCGGCCTTCGAGCTCAACTGGAACTTCGGCAACGGCTTCGACCGGCAACTGAAGCTCAAGTCCGCGCTCGCCGAGGTCGCCAACCAGGAGGCCAAGCTCGAGGGCGTGCGGCTCAACCTGCTCGAGCTCACGGCCGCCTCGTGGGCGCGCACCGTCTCGGGCCGCGAGCGCGAGCGCCAGCTGATGGAGGCCGTGAGCACCTCGGGCCAGGCCTTCCGCGGCCGCCGCCGCCTCATGGAGTTCGGCCGCGAGACCCTGCCGGCCGTGCTCGACGCGCAGCTCGACTACTACAACCTGCTGTTCGACTACGTCGACTCGGTGTTCGACCTGCGCATCACCGAGCTGCGGCTCGCGCGCACCGTGGGCGAGCTGCGCATCGACCCCGAGGCCTCCAACAGCTGGATCGACCGCGTCTTCGGCCCGCCGAGCCGCCCCGCGCTGAGCGAGGACGGCATGCTCGCGATGCTCTGCCTCGCGAGCAACGCGGCCTGCGCGAGCGAGCCGACGGTGGATCGCAGCGCGGGGCCGGCTGCGCCTGCCTTGCGCAGCAGTTCAAGGCTCACCCTGCGTTGAGCCGCGGCGCGCATCGCGACGCCCGTTCGCGAACACCGCGGATCCGGCTTTGCCGGTCCGCCGGTGTTGCCCCCTCGAGGGGGGAGTCGAGCTACACGAAATGAGCGAGGGACGGGGGTGGTTCAAGTCTCTTCCGGGATGCCGGGCTCGCCGTCGAGGATCTGGTACTTGCGCATCTTCTCCCACAGCACCTTGCGGCTGATGCCCAGGTGCTGCGCGGTGTCCTGCCGCTTCCAGTCGTTGACCTCGAGCGCCGCGATGATGCGGTTGCGCTCGCTGCTGTTCCAGCCGCGGCGCTCGCCGTTCGCATCGAAGGCGAGGCCGTTGGCGCCGGCGGCGCCGTTGCCGGCCGCGATCGCCGCCGGCGGCGTGCCGCGCGTGAGCGCGATCGCGCGCTGGATCAGGTTCTGGTCCCAGGCGCGCATCTGGCGCGCGATCACGCCGACGCGTTCGGCGAGGTTGCGCAGCTGCCGCACGTTGCCCGGGAAGTAGATCTCGGCCACGGCGTCGCTGAGCCAGTGCGGCGTTTCGCCCAGCGCCTCGAGTTCGTCGCCGAGCACGTTCGCGAGCAGCGCCTTGAAGATCGCGATCTTGTCGATCTCGCCGCGCTCCTCGAGGCTGGGCACGTGCAGCTCGATCACCGCCAGGCGGTAGAACAGGTCGGCGCGGAATTCGCCGCTCGCGACCATCTCGCGCAGGTTGCGGTTGGTCGCGGCCACGAGGCGGAAGTCCACGCGCACCGGCGCGGTCGCGCCGAGCCGGGTGACCGCGCCGTCCTCGAGCACGCGCAGCAGCTTGACCTGCTGGTACTTCGGCAGGTCGCCGATCTCGTCGAGGAACAGCGTGCCGCCCGTGGCCTGCTCGAAGTAGCCGCGGTGCGCATGCACGGCGCCGGTGAACGACCCCTTGGTGTGGCCGAAGAACAGCGACTCGAACAGCCCGTCGGGGATCGCGCCGCAGTTCACCGCCACGAAGGCGCCCTTGCCGTAGTGCTCGTGCCCGAGGTGCAGCTGCTGCGCGATGCGCTCCTTGCCCACGCCGGTCTCGCCGCGCACCAGCACGCTGTGGTTGCAGTTGGCGAAGGCGCCCACCTCGGCGAGCAGGGCCTTCATCGCATCCGAATGCGCCACCAGCTCGTCGGGCGGCTGCGGCGCCACGTCGCGCGCGCGCAGCTGCCGCACGAGCTTGGCGACCATCGTGCGCAGCTCGGCGCAGGTGAAGTCGTAGGGCAGCACGTGCAGGTACTCGGGCGGATAGGTGCGCGAGTCGCGCTCGCGCGAGGCCGCCGCGACCCAGATCACCGGCATGCCCTGCAGCAGCTCGGTGGCATGCGCGAGGCCGCCGTTGTCGATGACCGTGACGCTGAGGATCGCGACCGAGGGCCTGAGCGCGGTGCCGCGCTCCTGTGGCGGCGGCGGCATGCCGTCGGCGCGGATCACCTCCACGTCGAAGCTGGCCATGCAACGCGCGATGCGGTCGAGGATGTCGGCCTTGCCTTCCCAGACGTAGAGGTCGAGTTCTTCGAAGTTGGAAGCAGCGCTCATGGGGCAATACGTGAATCAGTAGACGAGCTCGACCCCGCGGTGGCACGACAGGCGTGCGCCGACCTCGGCCTTCGCGAGGTCGATGCCGAGCAGGTCAAGCAGCAGGTTGACGGCGGGATCGAGCAAGGGGGCCAGGGCGTTCCTGACGATGGTCTGCAGCGTGTTGAGCAGGCCGCTCACCAGGCCGAGCGTGCCGTTGAGCAGCGGGCCCAGCACGCCGCTGCTGCTGCTCGAGTAGGCCTGCACCTGGACGCCGCCGAGCGCCGACCCGAGGCTCTGCACCAGCGACTGGGTGCTGATCGGCTTGAACGACGGATCGGCGCCCGCGCCGTCGTAGGGCGCGGCGTCGATCTCGGGCAGGTTGGCCGCGGCGGGCGCGACGTAGCTCAGCGCTTGGCCGCCCGCGCTGCCGCCCACGTCGGAGTTGACGGCGAGGCCGAGGCCGGAGATGACGTTCTTCTTCGCGCTGGCCTGGTCCGCCACGAAGCTGCCCGAGGCGGTCTTCCACTTCTTGCCGGTGCAGATCAGCGAGAGCAGGCAGGAGTCGAATCGGGCCACGCGGTAGCCGATCTCGACGAGGCCCACGGGCTCGGCCGCGGCCGGCGCGGCCGACGAGAACGGGCTCGTCACCTTGCCGACGCGCAGCTGGGCCACGCTGGTCGAGGCCTGGACCGCGAGCGACTTGGTTTCGCCGGCGCCGCAGGCGTGGCCCGTGACGAGCGCCGCGCCGTTGCCGGAGCTGAGGCTCACGTCGATCGGGGCGGACAGCGCATCGGCATAGATGACCTTGGTTTCGGCGCAGGCCGGAAAGAGGCCGCCGCAGGCCACGGTGCCCACGAGGTCGGAAACGATGGTGCCGAGATTGAGCGTGGCGACGCTCTCGAGGAAGTTGATCAGCGGCGACAGCGCCGCCGTCACGGCCGAGAGCAGGTCCGACACCACGCTGCCGAGCCCGCTGAGGTTCAGCGACAGCAGGAGCCGGATCTGCGCGGTGCGCACGTAGATGCGGTTCGGATCGGCGACGCCGAGGCCCGGGTCGATCAGCGTGGGATTGCCCACCGCCGACACCTGCGGCGGCTCGATCGCGCGCACCTTGGCGGTGATGCCCGCGATGCCGGGCAGGTTGATCGGGATGTCGGCCGCGAGCGCGTTCTTGCCGTTGGCGAGCTGCACCACGCCCTGCACCAGGTCGAACAGCTGCAGGTCGGTCTGCAGGCCCGCGGCATCGGTGCCGCTCGCGACCTGCAGCAGCTCGCCGAGCGTCAGCGCCACCGGCGAGGCCTGCGCCGCGAGCAGCAGCTGCTGCAGCGCCTGCACCGCCACGCTCGCGGTGTTGCCGCCGCGCTCCATGACCCGGACCATGGCCTGCAGCAGCACGCCGGCGTCGACGCTGGTGTCGAGCACCTGCTCGTAGCCCGCGGCGCTCAGGCCGAGGTCGAGCTTGAGCTGGTCGAGGAAGTCGAGCAGCTTGATGCGCGTGTCGAGCAGTCCCTGCCAGCCCGCAACCGAGAGGTTGAGCGAGCCGCCGAGCAGGCCGCCGAACAGCGCGTTGAGCAGTGCCGAGCGCTGCGTGTCGACGGTGGCGATGGTGCTGCGGATGCTGAGCGACGCCAGCGGCTGCCGCTTGGCCGCGAGCGCCTGCACGCTGATCGCGTAGGACTGGTTGCCCGGCAGCGTGGGCAGCAGCATCGGCGCGGTGCGCGTGAGCGTGACCCGCACCGCGTTGAGGTACTGGCCCGCGCCCGGCGCGCCGAAGTGCTGGGGTCCGGGATGCGCCGCCGGGTCCCAGTGGCCGCACTCGACCTCGGCCGCGGCCACCGGCGCGAGCAGCGGCGGCATGTTCTGCGCGCCGTTCGCGACCGCGGCGGCGCTCGCGGCGGCGCAGCTGGCGGGCTGCACCGCCTGCGCGCCCGACAGCGCCGCGAGGTCGGCGGTCTTCTGCAGCTCGCGCTTGATGTAGAACATGTAGCCGACCTCGGTGCCGATCAGCACGATCAGCACCAGCGAGACCGCGATGACCGCGTTCACCACCACCGAACCGCGCATGCGCGCGCCGCCGCGGCTGCGCGCTTGCCGCAAGGGGGAGCCGAAGGTGGGTCTCGCGTTCATCGTGGGCCTCCGCTTCAGGAAGGGATCGCGATCGCCGCCTGGCTGCGCAGGTTGTCCGGCATCCAGCGGCTGGTGTCGAGCACGGGCAGCGTGGGCAGCAGCCGGTTGGCGCTGTACGGATAGGTCAGCGTCACCACCGCGGTGGTGCCGCCGCCGCCCGGGGGCGTGGCGAGCGTGACGGCGACCGTGGTGTTGGCGACGATCCAGCTGCGCTTGCTGCTCCAGCTGCCGCTGCTGGCGGCGGGCACCACCAGCGCGGCGGCGAGCGCGTCGTACACCGCGGCCTTGACGCGCGCGTCGTTCGCGGCCACGGGCGGCGAGAGCAGCCGCGGCACGGCGCGCGCGCCTTCCTCGGCCGCGCGCGCGACGATCTGCTGCGTGTAGAGCACCGCGCCGAAGGTCGCGAGCCCGTAGATGATGAAGAAGAGCGTCAGGAAGACGAGCGCGAACTCGATCGCGGCGATGCCGCGCTGGCGCCGCGCCGCGATCGGGCGCGCGTGCGCGCGCCTCACAGCATGCCTCCGTCGAGCAGCATGCTGGCCTCGCCCGCGATGGTCTGCGGCACCGCGAAGCTCGGCAGCGGCGGCAGCAGGCTCGCCATGCCGCTCGCGGTGACGGTCACCACCACCTGGCAGCGCCGGGTCCAGGTGGCGCCGCAGTCGGGCGTGCTGCAGTTGCTGGTGCCGGCATCGGTCACCTGGCAGCGCCGCGCCGTGACCACGGGCGGCACCGGCAGGTTGAGCGGAATCTGCGCCTCGGCCACGCGGATCGCCTCGGCGCGGCGCGCATCCCACGTCGCCTGGTAGCGCAGCGCGGCGCGCGCGCCGTCCTCCGCGGCGTTCTGCAGGCCGCTGCGCAGCGTGAACACGATCGCGTAGCAGACGATCGCGTAGAGCATCGTGAAGACGAACAGGAACACGATGGAGAACTCGACCGCGTACACGCCGCGCTGCGCGCGCGCGGCTCGGCGGTGCGGGGCGTTGTTCATGGTGGTTCGCATCGCAGGGGGACGGGAGCGGGTGCGGGTTGCGCCGCCGGTCCTAGCGGCCGGCTTCGCCCTGCGTCTTCTTGACCGACGAGTTCAGGAACTCGGGGATCGGATGCTCGAAGCTCTTGAGGTAGCGCTCGTAGCTGCGGTAGGCCACCGGCCCCGCGATCGGCCGCGGCGTGGCGGAGGCGAGCGCGCCCGAGCGCTGCAGCGCGAGCAGCGTGTCGGTGGCATCGCCCACGCGCAGCGGCGGCGGCGCGGCGTCGTGCGCCATCTCCTGCAGGACCTCGGCCTTCTCCTCGACGAGCGGCGCCGCGGCCTTGTCGCCGTCGTCGGCCCGGGCCCGGCCCGCGAGCAAGGCGAGCGCCGCGAGCAGCGCGAGGCCGCAGGCGTGCAGCAGCAGGGTCCGCGCGGGGCGACGGCGGGAAAGGGCTTGCGGCTTCTTCATGGGGCACCTCGAGAGGTCGAGCCGGCGCGCGGCCGGAGGGTGGATTGGGAGGGCTTGAGCATCAGCGGGATCGCGCTGTCGTCCAGCGGCGCGCCGGCCGCGAGCGGCGTCGCGGCGACCACCGGCGGCGGCGCCGCGAGCTGCCGCGCCGCCTCGCGGATCGCGGCGCGGGCCGCGGGCGTCATCTTGTTGGCCTCCATCAGCGCGGCGGCCTGCTCGCGCTGCTGCGTGGCCTCGAGGTACATCGCGAGGTTGGCCTGCGCCTGCGGGTTGTCGGGCTTGAGCTGCAGCGCCTGCATCAGCGGCAGCCGCGCCTCGGCCAGGAGGCCGGCGCGCAGGCTGGCATAGCCGAGGTCGTTGAGCAGCAGCGCATCGGTGGGATTGCGCTCGCGCGCCTGCCGCAGCATGCGCACCGCCTCGGCATAGTCGCCGCGCGCGCCCGCGAGCAGGCCGAGCCCGCGGTAGCCGGCGGCGGCGAGCGGCGTGTTCAGCAGACGGCGGTAGGCGGCCTCGCTCTGCGCGGGCTGGCCCGCATGGCGCAGCGCGTCGGCGCGCGCGCGCGTCGATTCGGGCGATGCGCCCCAGCGCTGCTCGAGCGCATCGATGTGCGCGAGCGAGGCGAACCAGAGCCCCTCCTGCTGCATCTGCTCGACCAGCCTCATGTAGGTGGCCTGGGTGTCGATGGTGCTGCCCGCGCGCGTCGCCGCGCCTTCCTCGGCGGCCTGCCGCTGCTGCGCCTCGGCGATCGCGGGATAGGCGTCCTTCGGGCCCGCGCAGCCTGCGGCGCCGAGAGCGCCCGCGAGCGCGAGGACGCCGAGCGCGCGGCGGAAGACGTGGGGCGCGAGGCGTGCGGTCATTTGGCGAGGGCTCCGAGCGAGCGAAAGACGGCGAGGAAGCCGGGACCGGCCGTGACGATGACCAGCGCGGGCAGCAGCGTGACCACCATGACGCCGGTCATCTTCACGGTGATCTTCCCGATGCGTTCCTTCATCTCGGCGCGGCGGTGCTCGCGCAGCCGCTCGCTGTACTGGCGCAGCGGTTCCTGCACCGCGCCGCCGTGGCGGTCGACCTGCACCAGCAGCGCCACCAGGCTGGTGAGGTTGTCGTTGCGGTGCAGCGTGGCCAGCCGCTGCAGCGAATGCTCGCGCGTGCGGCCCTGGCCGTACTGGCGGTTGGCGATGGCGAGCTCGTGGCCCAGCACGTGCAGCACGTGCGAGAAGTCCGCGGCCATGATCTGCAGGCTCTGGTCGAGGCTCAGGCCCACGCCCTGCAGCAGCCGCAGCAGGTCGACGAACAGCGGCAGCTCGTGCGCGACCCGTTCGCGCCGCGAGGCCGCCTGCCGCGCGAGCAGCCACTTGGGCGCCATGAAGCCGATCACGAACGCGCCGGCCAGCACCGCCAGCACCTGGCGCTGCGGATGGCCCGCGGCCCAGACCCAGTAGGCCGCGAGCGGCAGCAGCACCGCGAGCAGCACGCGCAGGACCAGGAAGACCAGTTGCGCGCGCAGCGAAGGAAAGCCGCACTGGTCGATCAGGTTGCGGTCCTCGTCGGCGACCAGCATGCGGCCGATGCGCGTGTCGAGCCAGTGGAACGGCAGCTCGACCTCGGCCGCGGCGGGCGCGTCCTCCGCCGGTCCCGGGGGCGGGGCCTCTTCGGCGCCGCGGCGGATCGCGCGGCCCAGCACGTCGCCGCGGCGCGCGCGCCGCAGCTCGCTGCCGATCAGCGCGCCGGCGAGCGCGAGCAGGCCCAGCGCGAGCAGCGCGAGGCTCGCGATGCCGAGCTGGGCGGGCGTGAAGCTCATCCCCGTCACGCGAACCTCGCGAGCCGGTAGAGCAGGAAGGCGCCGAAGATCTGCAGCCCCACCGCCCCGAAGACCAGGTACTGGCCCGTGCCGTCCTGCCACATGCGCAGGAAGTAGGCCGGGTTCAGCGTGATGATCATCGCGCCGACGCAGACCGGCAGCAGGCCGAGGATCCAGGCCGACAGGCGCGTCTCGGCCGAGAGCGCGACGAGCTCGTGCTCGGCCTGCTCGCGGTCGCGCATGAAGTTGCTCACGCGCTCGAGCAGCAGGTCGGCGCGGCCGCCGTAGCGCACGCCCAGGCCCAGGATCGAGGCCAGCAGGAACATCTCCTCGACGCGCACGCGCTGCGCCATCTGGTGCAGCGCGCGGTCGAGGTCGACGCCCGCGCGCACCAGGCCCGCGGCGCGCTCGAGGTAGCCGCGCAGCGGCGCGCGCGTGGACGCGATGCCGAGCTGGAATGCGGCCTGGGTGGAGTTGCCGATGGTGATCAGCCGCACCATCGCGTCGATGTAGGCCGGCAGCTGGCTCACGAGCTGGCGGCGGAATTTCTGCAGCCGCAGCCAGATCGCGAAGGCCGCGACCAGACACAGGAAGAGCAGCGAGCCCAGGCCCGCGGGCCAGCCCCCGAGCACCGCCGCCAGGGCCGCGAGCAGCACGATCCCGGCCGCGCCGAGGCCGAGGGTGCGCGTCGGGATCACGCCCTCGAGCCAGTCGGGCACGAGCGCCTCGAGGCGGTTCTTGCGCGGCGCCTGCACCGGTTCGGCCGTGCCGGTCGCGGCCCAGGGGTCGGCCAGCGGCAGGCTGCCGAGGGAGGCGGTCGGCGGGTCCGCGCGCGGCGGCACGGTCGCGGGCGCTTCGTCCGAGAAGCTCGCGTCGATGCGCTGCCGCAGGTGCTCGCCGGCGACGCGGCGCGCCTGCCGCGTCGAGGCCCAGTGCCACAGCGCGAACCCCGCGGCCGCCATCAGCAGCGCGATGCAGGCGACCGTGAGCAGGCCTTCAGCCACGGCGTTCCCCGGCGCCGCGCGCCAGCGTCTGGCGGAAGCGCGTGATCTTGGGCGAGTGCGGCGCGATGCCGAGCGAGACCCAGCGGTCGCGCTCCTCGCCGTCGGGCGAGACCTGCGGCTCGTAGCGGTAGAGCTCCTGCATCGCCACCACGTTGTCGTTCACGCCGGTCACTTCGCTGAGCGAGAGGATGCGGCGCTGCCCGTTCGAGAGGCGGCCGATCTGCACGATGAAGTCGATCGCGTTCGCGATCTGCCGGCGCAGGCTGTTCTCGCTGCCCTGGTAGCCCGCGAAGCCCGCGAGCATCTCGAGGCGGTAGAGGCATTCGCGCGGCGAGCTCGCGTGGATCGTGCCCATCGAGCCTTCGTGGCCGGTGTTCATGGCCTGCATCATCTCGATCACCTCGGCGCCGCGCACCTCGCCCACGATGATCCGGTCGGGCCGCATGCGCAGGCTGTTGCGCAGCAGGTCGCGGATCGTCACCACGCCGGTGCCGTCGAAGCCGCCGGGGCGGCTCTCGAGCCGCACCACGTGGGTGTGGCCCAGCGACAGCTCGGCCGTGTCCTCGATCGTGATCACGCGCTCGGTGTGCGGGATGAAGCTCGCGAGCGCGTTGAGCAGCGAGGTCTTGCCCGAGCTGGTGCCGCCGCTCACGAGGATGTTGCAGCGCGCGCGCACCGCGATCTCGAGCAGCTGCGCCATGCCCGCGTCGAAGGTGCCGAGCTTCACCAGGTCGGCCGGCGTCAGCGGCTCCTTGCGGAACTTGCGGATCGAGACCGAGAGCCCGTCGATCGCGAGCGGCTCGATGATCACGTTGATGCGCCCGCCGTCGGGCAGGCGTGCGTCGACCATCGGGTTGGCCTCGTCGAGCCGGCGCCCGAGCGGCGCGAGGATGCGGCGCACGATGCGCATCACGTGCTCCGAGTCGGCGAAGCGCAGCGTCTCGCGCTCGAGCACGCCGTGGCGCGAGACGTAGACGTTCTGGTAGCCGTTGATCAGGATGTCTTCCACCCCGGGGTCGTTGAGCAGGTCCTCGAGCGGGCCGAAGCCCGCGAGCTCCTTGGTCAGCGCATCGGAGATGAGCTGCATCTCGCGGTCGTTGATCGGCACGCGGCGCAGCCGCACGAAGCTGTCGACCTCGAGCTCGACGAACTGCTGGATCGAGGCCCGCGACCAGCGGCCGAACTCCGCGCCGAGCTCCTCGATCCGGCTCAGCAGGTGGTCGTGGGTCCAGCTCTTGATGTCCTGGAACTGCTGCGAGTTGATGAACGCCTGGTCGTCGTCGGCGAATTCGATTTCGTTGGACATGGGGGCTCAACCTTCGTTTGAACTCTTCCAGAAGCCGGTGATCTGCGACATCAGCGCGGTCCAGCGTGGATCCTTGGGCGGCGGCTGGCCCGTGGCGGACATGTATTCCTGCGTCAGGCCGCGTGCGAGCCCGGTCACCGCCTGGGCGTAGGGATCGCCGCGCGCGGTGCGCACCAGCATCTCGCCGCGGCTCGCGGCCGAGAGCAGCTGCGCGCTGCGCGCGGGCAGCACGTGGCGCAGCGGCAGCTCGAGCCGCGCGGCGATGTCCTTCGCCGACAGGCCCACGTTCTTGTCGAACTTGTTGACCACGAGCGCGAGCCGGCCGACGTCGACGCCGCGCGTGCGCAGCTCCTTGAGCAGGTTGGCGGTGGAGACGATCGCGCCGATGCTCTGGTCGCAGACCACCCAGCTCTGCTGCGCCTCGCGCACGGTCTGCGCGACGAAGTCGACGGTCGAGAAGCCGCCGAGGTCGGCGATCTGGAAGTCGAAGAAGTCGGCCAGCCGGCGGATCAGCGCGACCGAATCGGCATGCGAGATCTCGCGCACCTGCGCGAGGCTCGCGGGCAGCGGCAGCACCGCGACGCCGCTCGCATGGTGGGCGAGCGCGGTGTGCAGCAGCGTCTGGTCGAGCCGGCGCAGGTTGCGCACGCCGTCGACGAAGCTGAAGCCGCTCTGCGTGTCGAGGTACAGCAGCCCGTCGCGCGCGGGCAGGCCGAGGTCGAGCAGCGCCACGCCATGGCGCGCCGAGCGCCCCGGCGGCCGCGCAGGCACCAGCGCGAGGTGCTCGTGCAGCGCGAGCGCGAGGCTTGCCGCCAGCGTGGTGACGCCGATGCCGGCACGCGCGCCGAGCAGCGCCAGCGTGCAGCCGCGCAGGCCGCCCTGGAGGCTCGCGCGCTTGCCGAGCAGCGCGCGCAGCGTGTTCACGGCCTCGGCCGGCGGCGCCGAGATGTCGATGAAGTCGTCCACTCCCGCGCGCAGCGCGGCCAGCATCGCGGCCGGTTCGGCGGACAGGCCCGCGGCGAGCACCGGCAGCGCGGGCCAGTCGCGCTTGAGCCGCTCGTGGAGCTGGTTGGCCGCGGCGATCTGGTCGGGCGAGAAGTCGATGAACACGGCGGCCGGGCCGAGCATCGCGATGCGGTCGTCGATCGACTTGGCGTCGGGCTCGAGCACCACCACCGAGCCGGAGCGCCCGAGCGTGTCGGTGAGCCACGTGATGTGGCTGCCGTTGCTCGAGGCGAACAGGTAGGTCTCGGAGCCGGTTTCGGGCAGGCTGTCGCGGGGGGCGTTCATGGGGCTCCTGGTCAACGCGAGAAACCCGGAACCACGGCGCTCGCGTCGGCGCCGCCGAGGAAGAAGGAGCGCCACACCGCGCCGTCGCGCTGCTCGGCGCTGCCGGGCAGGTAGGGCGCGAGGTCGGTGCCGCGCGCGATCGGCTTCACGAGCTGCGGCGTGACCACGATCACGAGCTCCTTCTCGCTCATCTGGTACTTGCTCTGCTTGAAGAAGGTGCCGAGGATCGGCAGGTCGCCGAGCAGCGGGATCTTGTCGGCGTTCGAGGTGGTGGTGCGGCTCACCAGGCCGCCGATGATGAAGCTCTCGCCGTCGCCGAGCTCGACCGTGGTGTCGGCGCGCCGCGTGGTGATCGCGGGCACCGCCACGCCGCCGAGGCTCAGCGAGTTCGTGTAGTCGAGGTCGCTCGCTTCGGGCGCCACCTTGAGCACGATGCGGTCGTTCGACAGCACCGTGGGCGTCAGCGTGAGGCCGATGCCGAAGGGCTTGTACTCGATGGCGGTCGAGCCCAGGCCCTGCGGCACCGGCACCGGCAGCTCGCCGCCCGAGAGGAAGCTCGCGCTCTGGCCCGACATCGCGACCAGCGTCGGTTCGGCGAGCACGCGCGCCATGCCGTTGCCTTCGAGGAAGCCCACGTTGAGGCCGACGCCGGCTCGCCCGAAGTTCAGCAGCAGGCTGAAGGCCTGGGCGAGCGGCTTGTTGTATTCGCCCGAGATCGATCCGTCGGCGCCGAACGAGGCCTTCGCGAGCGACGAGGGCGTGAACACGCCGAAGCTGAAGCCGCTCGAGTTCGGCCGGGTGCTGAAGATGTTGAGGCCCGCCTGCTTGAGCACGCTGCGGTTGAACTCCACCACCTTCACGGCCACCTGCACCGTGTGGCTGCGCACGTCCACCGTCGCCGCGTCGTGGACCGGCGCCTTGTCGGACTGGGTCGAGAGCGCCGCGTCCCGTGCGCGCTGGTAGGCCGGCAGGCTGTCCACGCTGCCCGCGAGCGAGGCGGCGCGGCGCTGCACGTCGAGCGTGTAGGCCGTCGCGGCGGACTGGCCTTTCTCCCAGACCATCAGCGTGGTGCGGCCGGGCTGCTTGCCCGTCAGGATCAGCCGCGCCGCGGCCGACCCCGGCGTCTTGCGCGTCACGGTGACGCCGGCGATGGTTTCGTCGCCGATCGCGATCCGGTCCACGCCCTTGTCGATCAGCAACTCGCGCTGTGAGCCGGCCGCCACGATCAGCGGCGCGGCCGATTGGGCCGCCGGGGATGCGGCCGGGGTCGCCGCCGATGCCGCGGCAGCGCTTGCCGCGAGGCCGAGCGCGCACAGCAGCGGGCGCAGCAGGGGCCGGCGCGGCGCGCGGCGGTGGGCGGAAGGGAAGGTCGCGCGATGCGGGTCCGGCATGGATCTGCTTTCTTCTGGGGAGCGGAGGGCGTTCATGGAGGGACGCGTTCCCGTTGTTGTTGTCTCGGGCTTCTTCTTCAATAGCGCACCGTCTCGCTGCGGTCGCCGCGGATCATCTCGACCTCCATGCCGGGGCGCGCGACGGCACCGGATGCAGGACGCGGGGTGCCGGCGGCCGCGGCCGGCGCGCGCGATTCGGCCAGCAGGCGGCGGCCGGCGGCACCGCCGCCCGTGACCAGGTCGACGGCGGTCAGGCCCGCCTGCGCGCTGTCGAGGCCCTCGAGCGGGCCGCGGGGCGCTTCGCCGCGCCGCGGCGCCGGCGGCTGCAGCGCGGGCGGCAGCTCGGCCAGCAGCGCGGGATCGGGCAGGCTCGTGTCGAGCGGGTTGCGCAGCGCGAGCAGCAGGCGGCCGGCCGATTCGCCGAGCGCCAGGCGGTTGATCTCGGCCACCGGCACCGCGAGCACCGCGGTGCGGGCCGCATCGGCGCGCTGCTGCTGTTGCTGCGGCGCCCCGCGGCCATCGGCGGCCTTGGACGGCAGGCCGTCGAGCGAGGCGTTGCCGAACGCGAGCACGCGCTTGCGCGCGAGCAGCAGGCGCGTTTGCGTGCGGTCGACGTCCTTGCCGTCGGACTTGAGCATCACGAACACGTCGACGAAATCGCCGGGCTGGACCTTGTTGCCCACGCCCATGACCTCGTCGGCCTTCACGGCCACGGCGCGCTCGCCTTCCTCGACGCGCAGCGCGAGGCCCGAGGCCAGCTGGCCTTCGACGAGCGGCGTGCCCTCGCCGAGATCGAACACCGGCACGCGGCCGATCACCGCGGTGGTGTCCTTGAAGGCGCCCGCGGGGTTGATCGGCAGCTGTTCCACGCGCACCGCGTCGGCCACGATCGCCTGGCCGGCCGCCACCGGCTTGACCGCCACGACCACCGGGAAGGTGGGCACGCGCGCCGTGCTCGACGAGGCCGCCGCGGGCGCTGCCGCGACCGGCGGCGGCTTGGCCGGCTGCCGGCTCAGCACCCATGCGTAGCCGCCCAGCGCGATGGCCAGGAGGACCAGGACGGCAGCGATGATTTTGGTCAGGTGGATCATGGACGGCGGGGGAGGAGATGGGGCATCGGCAGATCGGGATGGATGAGGAGCCCCACGGTGACGAGCAGCGCGGGGCTAGCTCTGTCGCCCCCAGAGCATCCAGACCACGGCGGCGACCGAGAGATAGGCCGCGAACGGAATCGGAAGGGTGTGCCTGCGCGCACCCGGTTGGTCGGCGGCGCGCGGCCGGCCCGACAGCACGAACAGCAGCCGCGGAAACCACGGCAGGCGCCGCAGCAGCAGCCAGGCCACGGCATGCAGGCCGGCCAGCACGCTGGCGCCGATCCAGATCGGAAGGAGCGGCGCGGCACCGACCCAGAGGCCGAGCGCACCCGCGAATTTGACGTCGCCCGCGCCCATCAGGCCGGCCACGTGGAAGAGCAGGAGGAATCCGAAGCCCAGGGCGGCGCCGATGAGCGCGTCGCGCCAGTGCAGGCCGAAAGGCTGCGCGTTCATGACCAGCGCGCCGGCGGCCAACGCCGCGCCACCCAGCACCAGCCAGTTGGGGACGCGGCGTTGTCGGACGTCATAGGCCGTGATCAGGAGTAGCCAAAGCAGCCACAAATAGGGCATGCAGGCGATTAGCTGCCTGCTGCGGGTGGCGTAACCGCGGTAGCGACGCCGTCGAAAATTCCCTTCAGGATCTTGCCGACGCCATCGTTGGTGCCGGTTCCAAAAACCGCGACCAAGATAATTGCCATCAGCCCCGCAATAATTCCATATTCAATTGCGGTAGCACCTTCTTCATCGCGGAGAAAACGAGAAATAGAGCGAAGCATGATTTACCCTTTGAAAAATGTTAACGAACGGCTGGCTCGTGGATGTTATACAGCGTAACTCCATGTATCAACAAGGGAAGGCCCGAGGGAAACCGCCTTTCTGTGCTAGCCACGACCCGCTAAGCAGGATGGCGGCCAGCTTCCAGACCCCGTCCGGCGCGCCCCTGCCGGAAGGCAGTCCCGACGCATCCGTAGGACCATTCTTACCTCTGTAAACAGAGGTACCCATACCATGAATGTGGTACCTCCGTTACGCCCGCGCAGGGGGTGCGGAACGGGTCGTGTTACGGGAACGGAGGGGCCGCGCGTTACGTAGCAACGCAGTTACAAGGCGAGATGCATCACCCCAAGATAGGGCGACGAACTGAGGAAAATGTCACAGATTGCCGGCCATGTCCCCCCGGCCGGCAGGGGTGAAACGGGGCTCAGCCGCTGATTTCTTCGTGGAAAAGCTTCCACTCGCCGCCCTGACGCAGCCAGTACTGGCGCCGGGTGCGCCCGCTTTTCTCGCCCTCGAAGACCTCGCCGAAGCTGGCGACCATGGTGTCGTCGCCATCGCGCCAGTGCAAATACGACACGTCCTTCAATTGGACGCGCTTGCCTCGCGCATATTCCACTTCATCGTGGATCGCCGAAAAAGAATCGGCGAATTTCTTGTCGTTGCGCTGGAAATCCGGCAAATAGAATTTCTTCAATTGCGCTTCATTGCCAGTGGCGCGCGCCTCTTTCCAGGCCGCCATCGCGCTGGTGAACGACTGGGCTTCCTTCTCGGCCTGCGCACGCGGGATCCACTGCAGGCTCGGCGCCGTGACGACCGGCGTGGCGCCGATCTGCACCTTGCGCAGCAGCTGCCGCAGGTCGGGGTTGGCCATGACCACGCAGCCGTCGCTCGCGAGCGGGGCGCGCGCGAACTGCTGCGGCGGCGTGCCGTGCAGCCAGATGCCGCTGCCGGTCTTGCCGCGGCGCGTGTCGTAGGGGTTCGGATAGTTGATCGGCAGTGCGCCCGCGCCGTAGAAGTCCTTCAGCGACTTCGGGTCGAGGCTGCTGGTGACGTAGTAGACGCCGAGCGGCGTGCGCGCATCGCCCTCGGTGGACTTGCCGATGCCGGCCTTGCCGACCGAGACGTAGTAGTCGGCGACGAGCTGGAGCCCCTTGTCGGAGTTCTCGAGCAGGTAGAGCCGCGAGCGCGATGCGTCGACCGCGATCGCATAGCGGCTGCGCGTCGAGAGCGCCAGGAACTGCGAGGGCACGGTGCCCGGCGGCGGCCGCTCGCGCAGCGCCTGCAGCCGCCGGCGCGATTCCTCGCGCAGCTCGGCCATGGCAGGGTCGCTGCGCAGCCGGCCGATGCTCGCGGCGTCGGAGAAGGCGTGCGCGGGCGGCACCTGGGTCGCGAGCAGGTCGGCATAGACGAGCTGGGCGAGCTGGAAGTTCGGATGGTCGCGCACCAGCTCGCGCGCCTTCTCGAGCGCCGGGCGCGTCTGGCCGCGGCCGAACAGTTCGTAGATCGCGATCAGCCGCGCTTCGGCGCCGCCGGCCTGCTCGATCGCGCCGGCGGCGGGCGGCCGGCGCGGCGGCGCGGTCTTGCGCGCGTGCTTCGCTTCCTTCGCTTCCTTCGCGGCCGCCCGGCCCGCGGGGGCCTTGGGCTTGGCGCCGGCCTTGGCCTTCGCGGACTTGGCCTCGGCCGGCCGCCCCGCGGCGCCTGCGCTGCCGGGCGCCGACAGCAGCAGCGCCGACGCCGCGAGCGCCGCGGCCAGCAGGGTTCCGCTGCGCCGCAGCGAAAGGTTCTGGGACCGGCCGCGCCGGACGATGCCTGCCACTATCCGCCGACGCTTTCCTTGCGGATCTGCCACTGGTTGCCCGACGTGCGCTGCAGCTCGAGCGTCTTGCGGCTCCGGATGTTGAGCGCATCGGCGCGGTAGACCTGGCGGAACCTGGCCGTGGCGGTGGGCCCGTTGACCTGCACCACGAGGTTCTCGAGGTTCACGCTGATGCTCGACTTGCCGACGATGCGCGCGCGCCGCTCTTGTTCCCAGCTCTTGCGGCTCTGTCCGCCGCCGGGATTGAAGTCGGGGCCGTAGGCGGCGAGGTAGCGGTCCATGTCCTGCGCGGCCCAGGCCGCGGCCCAGGCGCGCACGGCGCTCTCGACCTCGGCGGCGGCCGTCGCCGGCGTGGCGGCGCTCGCCGGGGCGGGTGCCGGGGCCGGGCTTTCG
>CBHTTS010000041.1:0-25284 GCA_966095775.1 uncultured Variovorax sp.
CCATGTGCAGCTTGCCGCTGGGGTACGGCAGCATCGAGCAGGCGTAGTACTTCTTGCGGCCCGCATCCTCGGTGACGCGGTAGGCATCGGCGGCGCTCCATTGCGCCTGGGCAGCGGACTCGACGTCGCTGGGTTTGTAGCTGGGGTTCATGACGGTTCGGCAGGAGCCCGGCGCGAAGGCGGCCGGGAAAGGCGGATTATCGCGCCGGACCGGGGCCGTCCCCGGCCTCGGCCGCGCCGCGTTCGCCCGGCGGCGGCGCGGGCACCCATTCGTCGCCCAGCAGCTCGGGTTCGCTGTAGGCCTGGAGCTTCTCGAAGTGGTATTCGAAATCCTCGCGGTAGAACAGGCTCGCGATGCCGGCCGCGAGCCGCTTCGCGCCGTCGCTGATCGCCGGGATGTCGCCCGAGACCGTGCCGTGCGACAGCGCCGCGGGATAGCAGAAGCAGTGGATGCGGTCGAGCCCCGGGCAGGCCCCGGGCGCGCGGGCCTTGAATTCGAACACCGGCCCGAGGTCGGGCGAGTCGGCCAGTTCCTGGTCCTCGTCGCCGGGCGCGGGCGCGAAGCGCTCGCCCCAGGTGCGCACGTGCGGGGCGATGGCCGCGAATTCGGGGCGGGCCGCCCAGTCGACCTTGAAGCCCGTCGAGACGATGAGGAAGTCGAACTGGAAGTCGCCGCGCGGCGTGGCCACGCGCATCGCCTCGCCCTGCGGCTCGACGCCGAGCACCGGGCAGCCGAAGTTGAAGAAGGCGTTGGGATGGCGCGACACGCGCAGCGTGCTGCCGTGCGGCGGCGGCACGTTGAGCAGGTTGATGTAGTGGCGCAGGCGCCACTTGTGCGCGTCCGGCAGGTCGTAGTGGCCCTGGGTCAGCCCCGGGACGCCGGCGCCCTTGGCCTTGTTGACGCGCGGCAGGTCGGGGCGCCGGATCAGCAGCTCGACGCTGCGCGCGCCGGCCTCGAGCGCGGTGGCCGCGCTGTCCATGGCCGAGGAGCCCGCGCCGACGATGCCCACGCGCAGGCCCGCGAGCCGGCCGTAGTCCATCTCGTCCGAGGAATGGGCCCAGCGCGCGCGCGGCAGCGCCTGCACGAAGGCCGGCACGGCCGGGCCGCCGAGCCCGTCGCGGCCGGTCGCGAGCACCACGCGGCGCGCGAGCACGCGTTCCGCGCCCGCGGGCGTGCGCAGGTCGAGGCGCACCGGGCCCGCCGCGCCCAGCGGCTCGATGCGCGCGACGGCCGTGTCGTTGCGCACCTCCACCGCCATCACGCGCCGGTACCAGCGCAGGTAGTCCATCCACTGCAGACGCGGGATCTTGTCGAGCGCGGCCCACGCCGCGGCGCCGAACTGGGCCTCGAACCAGGCGCGGAAGGTCAGCGCGGGCAGGCCGAGCGCGGGGCCGGTGAGCTCCTTGGGCGAGCGCAGCGTCTCCATGCGCGCCGTGGTGGCCCAGGGGCCTTCGAAGCCCGCCGGCGCGCGGTCGAACACCACCGCGCGGATGCCCTGCTGCGCCAGCGCCGCGGCCGCCGCGAGGCCGGCCTGGCCGGCGCCCACGATCGCCACCTCGAGCACCGGCTCGCCCTCGTGCGTGCACGGCGGCATCCAGGCGCGCGCGGGCCAGCCCAGGCATTCGAGGTCGCGGGCGAGCCGCCGCTCGAGCGCGGCCAGGCCCTCGGGCGCGGAAGGAAGGGGGGACGGGACGGAATCGGTGGTCATCGGCGGGAACGAAACGGCAGCGCGGGGTTCACAGCAAACCCGCAGGGGAGTGTAGAAAGCTTTGGCACGGCGAAGCGCGGCGCGACCGGGCCCGGATTTCGCATGCCACAATGATTTTCGACCACAGGGGCAGCATGCGAAGCAACGGCGACAACGAATGGTGGCGCGGCGCGGTGATCTACCAGATCTATCCGCGCAGCTTCATGGACAGCAACGGCGACGGCATCGGCGACCTTCCCGGCATCACCTCGAAACTCGAGCACGTGGCGAGCCTCGGCGTGGATGCGATCTGGGTCTCGCCCTTCTTCCGCTCGCCGATGAAGGACTTCGGCTACGACGTCTCGGACTACCGCGCGGTCGACCCGATCTTCGGCAGCCTCGCGGACTTCGACGAGATGCTCGCGCGCGCGCATGCGCTGGGCCTGCGGCTCATCATCGACCAGGTGCTTTCGCACACCTCCGACCGGCATGCCTGGTTCGCCGAGAGCCGCTCGAGCCGCGACAACCCGAAGGCCGACTGGTACGTCTGGGCCGACCCGAAGCCCGACGGCACGCCGCCGACCAACTGGCTCTCGGTGTTCGGCGGGCCGGCCTGGCAATGGGATGCGCGGCGCCGGCAGTACTACCTGCACAGCTTCCTCAAGGAGCAGCCCGACCTCAACTTCCACTGCCCGGCGGTGCAGGAGGCGCTGCTCGGCGAAGTGCGCTTCTGGTGCGAGCGCGGCGTGGACGGCTTCCGCTTCGACGCCTGCAACCACCAGTTCCACGACCTGCAGCTGCGCGACAACCCGCCGGCCGATGCCGCCGCGCAGGGCGAGGTGAGCACCGTGCGTCCCGACAACCCCTATGCGATGCAGCAGCATCTCTACGACAAGAGCCAGACCGAGAACCTGCAGTTCCTCGAGAGCCTGCGCGCGCTGCTCGACCGCTACGGCGCGGTCGCGCTCGGCGAGGTCGGCGACGAGAACGCGGCGCCGGTGATGGCGCAGTACACCGAGCTCGGCCGGCGCCTGCACCTGGCCTACAGCTTCAGCCTGCTGACCGCCGAGCACAGCGCCCGGCACCTGCGCCACCAGGTCGAGACCCTCGACCGTGCGCTCGCGCCGACCCGGGGCTGGGGCTGCTGGGCGGTGTCGAACCACGACGTGCCGCGCGTGGCCACGCGCTGGAGCGGCGGCGGCCCCGACGACACGCGGCGCGACCGGCTCTGGCTCGCGCTGCTGCTGTCGCTGCGCGGCAGCGCGAGCATCTACCAGGGCGAGGAACTCGGCCTGCCCGAGGCGGAGGTGCCGTTCGAGCTGCTGCAGGACCCCTACGGCCGCGCCTTCTGGCCCGAGTTCAAGGGCCGCGACGGCTGCCGCACGCCGATGCCCTGGAAGGCCGATGCGCTGCATGCCGGCTTCACCACCGGCGGCCCCTGGCTGCCGGTGCATGGACGCCACCTGCCGCTGGCCGTGGACCGCCAGGTCCACGATCCCGATTCGATGCTGAGCTTCAGCCGCGCGCTGCTGCGCTGGCGCCGCACCCAGCCGCTGCTGCGCAGCGGCGCGATCGCGTTCGTCGACGCGCCCGAACCGGTGCTCTGGTTCGAGCGGCGCGAGGGCGGGCGGTCGCTGCAGGCGATCTTCAACCTGGGCGCCGAGCCGGTGTCGCTCGCGCCCGCCGTGCCGCTCGCGCCGCTCGGCGGACATCCGCTCGCGGCCTCGTCCTCGCTCGCGGCCGATGGCGCGCGGCAGCGCGTGCAGCTCGCGCCCTACGGCGTCTTCTACGGCCGGCCGATGGACGAGGCGCCGGAAGGGCGGGCGTGACGTCGATGCGCAGCGCGACCGCGCCGCTGCCCGAGCGCGAGGTGCGCGCGCTGATGCGCGCCGAGCACGGCGACCCGTTCGCGGTGCTCGGGCCGCACCCGACGCGCGACGGCCTGCTGGTCGTGCGCGCGCTGCTGCCGGGCGCGCAGAGCGTGGCGGTGGTGCACACGCGCACCGGCTGGCCGCTCGCGGTGCTCGCGCGGCAGGAGGGCTCCGACCTGTTCGCGGGCCCGGTGCCCGCGGCCGAGGCGCGGCTGGGCTACTCGTTCCAGGTCGACTGGGGCACGCACCAGTCGCGGCTCGAGGACCCGTACCGCTTCCCGTTCGTGCTCGGCGAGACCGACGTCTGGCTGCTGGCCGAGGGCACGCACCTGCGGCCCTGGGAGCGGCTCGGCGCCCACCTGCGCGAGGTCGACGGCGTGAAGGGCGTGGCCTTCGCGGTGTGGGCGCCGAATGCGCGCCGCGTCTCGGTGGTCGGCGACTTCAACAATTGGGACGGCCGCCGCCACATGATGCGGCTGCGGCGCGAATGCGGCGTGTGGGAGATCTTCGCGCCGCAGGTGGCAATGGGCGACGCCTATGCGTTCGAGATCCTCTCGGCGCACGGCGAGCTGCTGCGCAAGTCCGACCCCTACGCCTTCTCCTCGCGCCTGCGGCCCGAGACCGCCTGCGTGGTGGCGCCGCTGCCCGCGCCCGTGGCGCTGCCGCCCGGGCGCGCGGCCGCCAACGACCGCCATGCGCCGATCAGCATCTACGAGGTGCACCTGGGCTCCTGGCGGCGCAAGAACGGCCACGAATGGCTCGACTACCGCGAGCTCGCCGACACGCTGGTGCCCTACGCGCGCGACATGGGCTTCACGCACATCGAGCTGCTGCCCGTGAGCGAGCATCCCTTCGACGGCTCGTGGGGCTACCAGCCGATCGGCCTGTACGCGCCGACCTCGCGCTTCGGCCTGCCGGGCGACTTCCGCCACTTCGTCGAGGCCGCGCATGCGGCGGGGCTCGGCGTGATCCTCGACTGGGTGCCCGCGCACTTCCCGGCCGACGCGCACGGGCTCGGGCGCTTCGACGGCACGGCGCTCTACGAATACGCCGACGCGCGCGAGGGCTTCCACAACGACTGGCGCACGCTGATCTTCAACTGGGCCCGCGCCGAGGTGCGCAACTACCTGGTCGGCAACGCGCTCTACTGGCTCGAGCGCTACGGCGTCGACGGCCTGCGCGTCGACGCCGTCGCCTCGATGCTCTACCGCGACTACAGCCGCCGGCCCGGCGAATGGCTGCCCAACGTCGAGGGCGGGCGCGAGAACCTCGAGGCCATCGGCTTCCTGCGGCGCATGAACCACGTGGTGGGCACCAAGCGCCCCGGCGCCTTCACGGTGGCCGAGGAATCGACCAGCTTCCCGGGCGTCACGCGCCCGCCCGAGGCCGGCGGCCTGGGCTTCCACTTCAAGTGGAACATGGGCTGGATGAACGACACGCTCGCCTACGCGGGCACCGACCCGGTCCACCGCAAGCACCATCACGAGCAGGTCACCTTCGGCCTGATGTATGCCCACAGCGAGAACTTCGTGCTCCCGCTCTCGCACGACGAGGTGGTGCACGGCAAGGGCTCGATGTTCGGGCGCATGCCCGGCGACGCCTGGCAGAAGTTCGCCGGCCTGCGCAACCTCTACGGCTACCTCTGGGCCTACCCGGGCAAGAAGCTGCTGTTCATGGGCGGCGAATTCGCGCAGGAGGCCGAATGGAACGCCGAGCGCAGCCTCGACTGGCACCTGCTGGAGCGCGCGGCGAACCAGGGCGTGCGGCGGCTGGTGCGCGACCTGAACAACGTCTACCGGCACTTCGCCGCGCTGCACGAGCTCGACACCGAGCGCGGCGGCTTCGAATGGATCGTGCACGACGACCGCGAGCAGTCCGTGTTCGGCTTCGTGCGGCGCGCGTCCGACGGGGCCTGCGTGGTGGTCGCCTGCAACTTCACGCCCGTGGTGCGCGAGGCGTACCGGCTGGGCGTGCCGCACGCGGGCGCCTACCGCGAGATCATCAACACCGACGCGCAGGTGTACGGCGGCAGCGGCGTGCACAACGGCGTGGTGCAGGCCGCGGCCGAGCCCTGGCACGGGAAACCGCACGCCATCACGGTGCGCCTGCCGCCGCTCGCGACCGTGATGTGGGTACAAAGCTGACATGCTCACCGACGGCACCCCCCTCCCCCTCGGCGCGACCGTCACGCCGCACGGCGTGAACTTCGCGCTCGCCGCGCCCCATGCCGAGGCCGTGGACCTCTGCATCTTCGATGGCCAGGGCCGGCAGGAGCAGCAGCGGCTGCGGCTTCCCGCCGTGACCGACGGCGTCTGGCACGGCCGCCTCCAGAGCGCGCGCGCCGGCCTGGTCTACGGCTTCCGCGTGCACGGGCCATGGGCGCCGCGCGAAGGCCATCGCTTCAACCCGTCCAAGGTCGTGCTCGATCCCTACGCGCGCGAGATCGTCGGCCGCTACGACGGCAGTGCGCTGTTCCTCGGCCACGACCCCGCCGACCCGATGCGGCGCGACACGCGCGACAACGCCGCGGTGGCGCTCAAGGCCCGCGTGGCGGAGCCCGGGCCGGCCGCGCCGCGCGCGCCCGGCCATGCGCGCATCGCGGCCGGCGAGCGGGTGCTCTACGAGCTCCACGTGCGCGGGCAGACGCGGCTGCATCCGGGCGTGCCCGCGCCGCTGCGCGGCAGCTACGCGGGCCTGGCCGAGCCGGCGGTGCTCGACCACCTGCAGCGCCTCGGCGTCACCACGCTGAGCCTGATGCCGGTGCAGCACCGCGCCGACGAGGAGCGGCTGCTGCGCATGGGGCTGTCCAACTACTGGGGCTACAACACCATCGGCTGGTTCGCGCCCGAGGCGCGCTACTGGAGCGGACGCGCCGGCACCACGCCGGCGAGCGAGTTCCGCGCGATGGTCGATGCGGTGCACGCGCGCGGTATGGAGCTCGTGATCGACGTGGTCTACAACCACAGCGCCGAGACCGACGAGTTCGGCCCCACGCTGTCGCTGCGCGGCATCGACAACGCGCTCTACTACCACCTGCGCCGCGACGACCGCTCCCTCTACGAGAACTGGGCCGGCACCGGCAACTGCCTGAACCTCGACGAGCCGCGCGTGCTGCAGCTCGTGATGGACAGCCTGCGCCACTGGGCCTGCGAATTCGGCGTCGACGGCTTCCGCTTCGACCTCGCGCCGGTGCTCGGCCGCGGCGGCGCGAACGGCGAATTCGATCCCCGCGCGCCCTTCTTCGCGGCTGTCGCGCAGGACCCGGTGCTCTCGCGCACGCTGCTGATCGCCGAACCCTGGGACATCGGCCCGGGCGGCTACCGGCTCGGCGAGTTCCCGCCGGGCTGGCTCGAATGGAACGACCGCTACCGCGACACGCAGCGCGGCTTCTGGCTGCGCCAGGGCCGCGAGGGCGCCGCGACGCTGGGCCAGTTCGCGCACCGCTTCACCGCCTCGAGCGCCGAGTTCTCGCCGCGCGGCCGGGCGCCGACGGCGAGCGTCAACTTCGTCACCGCGCACGACGGCTTCACCCTGCACGACCTGACGAGCTACGAGACGCGGCACAACGAGGCCAACGGCGAAGGCAACCGCGACGGGCATGCGCACAACCTCGGCAACAACGGCGGCGTCGAGGGGCCGAGCGACGACCCCGAGGTGCTCGCCGGGCGCGGCCGGCTGCGCCGCGCGCTGCTCGCCACGCTGCTGCTGTCGCAGGGCACGCCGATGCTGCTCGCGGGCGACGAGCTCGGCCACAGCCAGCAGGGCAACAACAACGCCTACTGCCAGGACAACGAGACCACCTGGCTGCGCTGGATCGGCGCCGGCGACCCCGAGGGCGAGGCCGCGCGCATGAGCACTTTCGTCGCAAGGCTCACGGCGCTGCGGCGCGAGGCGGCGGTGCTGCGCCGCACACACTGGTGGCCGTCCGACACGCCGCCCGGCGCGCCCGGCATACGATGGCTGCGGCCCGACGGCGCGCCGATGACGGAGGACGACTGGCGCGCGGGCACGGCCCTTGCAATCCATTTCGAGGCGACTTCCCCGGCGCCGGCCTGGCGGGGGGTGGTGACCGCCGGCGCCGAGGCCGCGCCGTTCGCGCTGCCGCCGGGCGCCTGGCGCCGCTGCATCGCGACCGACGCGCCCTCGGCGCCCGCCGATCCGCAGCCGCTGCGCGGCGGCACGGTGGAGGTCCCGCCTTCGAGCCTCTGGGTCGCAAGAACCTAGCCTCAACCCGACAACACCGACAACGAACGAGCGACCAACGACCGGAGACACGCATGGACAGCACCCCCCCCAACAACGCCGCCCCGGCGCCGCTCCAGGCGCACCAGCTGGTGCGACGCACCATCGCCCTGGTGCTCGCGGGCGGGCGCGGATCGCGCCTCAAGCAGCTGACCGACCGCCGCGCCAAGCCGGCGGTGTATTTCGGCGGCAAGTTCCGCATCATCGACTTCGCGCTCTCGAACTGCCTCAACTCGGGCATCCGGCGCATGGCGGTGGTCACGCAGTACAAGTCGCATTCGCTCATGCGCCACCTGCAGCGCGGCTGGAGCTTCCTGCGCGCCGAGCTCAACGAGATGGTCGACGTGCTGCCCGCGCAGCAGCGCATGGGCGACGAGCGCTGGTACCGCGGCACGGCCGACGCGGTGTTCCAGAACCTCGACATCATCCAGACGCGCTCGACCAAGCACGACTACGTGGTGGTGCTCGCGGGCGACCACATCTACAAGATGGACTACTCGATCATGGTCAAGGACCATGCCGAGCACGGCCTGGGCTGCACGGTCGGCTGCATCGAGGTGCCGCGCATGGACGCCACGGCCTTCGGCGTGATGGCGGTGGACGGCGAGCGCCGCATCACCGAGTTCCTCGAGAAGCCCGCCGATCCGCCCGCGATGCCCGGGCGCCCCGACACGGCGCTCGCGAGCATGGGCATCTACGTGTTCGACTCCGAATACCTCTACCAGCTGCTCGAGGAGGACGCCGCCAACCCCGACTCGAGCCACGACTTCGGCAAGGACATCATCCCGCGCGCCGTGGCGCAGGGCCGCGCGCTCGCGCATCCGTTCGGCATGTCGTGCGTGACGCGCGCCTCGCGCGGGCCCGGCGCCAAGGCCTACTGGCGCGACGTGGGCACGATCGATGCATTCTGGGCCGCCAACCTCGACCTCGCCTCGATCACGCCCGAACTCGACATCTATGACACCGACTGGCCCATCTGGACCTACCAGCGGCAGCTGCCGCCGGCCAAGTTCGTGCTCGACCGCGACGGGCGCCACGGCATGACGGTCAACACCATCGTCTCGGGCGGCTGCATCGTCTCGGGCTCGAAGGTCAGCAGCTCGGTGCTGTTCTCGGGCGTGCGCATCCACTCGTTCTGCGAGATCCACGAGGCGGTGCTGCTGCCCGACGTGGAGGTCGGCCGCGGCTGCAGGCTCAGCCGCGTGGTGATCGACCGCGGCTGCGTCATTCCCGACGACATGGTGATCGGCGAGGACGCGGCCGCCGACGCCGCGCGCTTCGAGCGCACCGAGGCCGGCGTGGTGCTGGTGACGCGCGAGATGCTGCAGCGCCTCGGGGGCGCCGCCTGAGACCCGCGAGCCGACCCCGCATGCGCATCCTCCAGGTCAGCGCCGAGCTCTTCCCCCTGCTCAAGACCGGCGGCCTCGCCGACGTCGCGGGCGCGCTGCCGCTCGCGCTCGTCGCGGCCGGGCAGGACGCGCGCGTGCTGCTGCCGGGCTTTCCGACCATCCGCGCGGGCGTGCGCGGGCTCGAGCCCGTGGCGGAGTTCCAGGCCCCCTGGGGCGAGCGCTTCATGCTGCGCGCAGGCCGGATCGAGGCCGGCGGCGCCGCGCCGCTGGCGGCCTACGTGATCGACGCGCCCGCGCTCTACGACCGGCCCGGCAATCCCTACGAAGACCCCTCGCGCCAGCCCTACGGCGACAACCACCGGCGCTTCGCGCTGCTGGGCTGGGCCGCGGCGCAGCTCGCGCAGGGGCTCGATCCGCACTGGCGGCCCGAGGTCGTGCACGCGCACGACTGGCATGCCGGCCTGGCGCCCGCCTACCTCGCCTTCGCGCGGCGGCACGGCGGCACGCGCGCGGGCAGCGTGTTCACCGTGCACAACCTCGCCTACCAGGGGCTGTTCGCGCCCTGGCATTTCGCCGGCCTGGGGCTGCCCGACGAAGCCTTCCACATCAGCGGGCTCGAATACCACGGCCAGCTCTCGTTCATGAAGGCCGGCCTCAGCTACGCCGACCGCATCACGACCGTGAGCCCGACCTACGCGCGCGAGATCCAGACGCCCGAGCAGGGCTGCGGGCTCGACGGCCTGCTGCGCGAGCGCAGCGGCGTGCTCGAGGGCATCCTCAACGCGGTCGACGACCAGGTCTGGAACCCCGCGGCCGACCCGGCGCTGGCGCAGCGCTTCCACGGCCCCGAGGGCGCGCCGATGGCCGGCAAGGCGCACTGCAAGGCGGCGCTGCAGCAGCAGCTCGGCCTGGCCGCGCGCGCCGAGGCGCCGCTGTTCATCCTGGTGAGCCGGCTGACCGAGCAGAAGGGCCTGCACCTGGTGCTCGACGGCCTCGACGCGCTGCTCGCCCGGGGCGGCCAGCTCGCGCTGCTGGGCAGCGGCGAGGCCTGGCTCGAGGACGCCTTCCGCGCGCGCGCCGCCGCGGCGCCGCAGTCGGTCAGCGTCACCATCGGCTACGACGAGACGCTCGCGCACCGGCTCTTCGGCGCCGGCGACGTGACGCTGGTGCCCTCGCTGTTCGAGCCCTGCGGCCTCACGCAGATGTACGGGCTCAAGTACGGCAGCCTGCCGCTGGTGCGCCGCGTCGGCGGCCTCGCCGACACGGTGGTGGACTGCACGCTCGAGGACCTGGCCAGCGGCGACGCCACGGGCTTCGTCTTCGACCGCTTCGAGGCCGCCGACTACCACCGCGCGCTGCGCCGCGCCTTCGCGCTGCACCAGCGCCCGGCCGACTGGCGGCGCGTGCGCGCCAGCGCGATGCGCCGGCCCAACGACTGGGCCGACGCCGCGGCGGCCTACATCAAGGTCTATCAGAAGGCACTGGAATAGCGCGCTTCCGCCATGCCTCGCCTCAGGGAGAACAACATCAACCATCGATACCAAAGGCGCCCATGACGATCAAAGACTTCGCCTACGACCATCCCGACCGCGACGTGGCGGCGTTCAAGCGCGCCGTCGCGAACAAGCTGATCTACGCCGTCGGCAAGGACCCCGTCGCCGCGAGCCAGGACGACTGGCTGCACGCCACCGCCCTCGCGGTGCGCGACCAGCTGGTCGAGCGCTGGATGGCGACCACCCGCGCCAACTACGCGCAGGACCTCAAGCGCGTCTACTACCTCTCGATGGAGTTCCTGATCGGGCGCACCTTCACCAACGCGCTGCTCGCGGTGGACCTCCACGACACGGTGCGCGAGGCGCTGGCCGACTTCGGCGTCGACATGGCGCAGCTGTCCGAGCGCGAGCCCGACGCGGCGCTCGGCAACGGCGGCCTGGGG
Source organism: uncultured Variovorax sp. (assembly GCA_966095775.1). GTDB lineage: Bacteria > Pseudomonadota > Gammaproteobacteria > Burkholderiales > Burkholderiaceae_C > Variovorax. The sequence continues at coordinate 11,087 of CBHTTS010000041.1, forward strand.
CGGCTCGCGGCCTGCTTCCTCGATTCGATGGCCACGCTCGGGGTGCCGGGCATGGGCTACGGCATCCGCTACGAGTACGGCATGTTCCGCCAGCGCATCGTCGACGGCCAGCAGGTGGAGACGCCCGACTACTGGCTCACGCGCGGCAACCCCTGGGAGTTCCAGCGCCCCGAGGTGAACTACCGCGTGCGCTTCGGCGGCCGCGTGCAGAAGCGCGAAGGCGGCGCGGCCGACTGGGTCGACACGCACGACGTGCTGGCCGTGGCCTACGACACCATCATCCCGGGCTACGGCACGCAGGCGACCAACACGCTGCGCCTGTGGTCGGCGCGCGCCACCGAGGAGATCGATCTCTCGGCCTTCAACCGCGGCAACTACATGCAGGCGGTGGAGAGCAAGAACCATTCGGAGAACGTCTCGCGCGTGCTCTACCCCGACGACTCCACCCCCTCGGGGCGCGAGCTGCGGCTGCACCAGGAGTACTTCTTCTGCAGCGCGAGCGTGCAGGACCTGCTGCGCCGCTACCTGCGCAACCACAAGAACTTCGACCAGCTCGCGGCCAAGGTCAGCATCCACCTCAACGACACGCACCCGGTGCTCGCGGTGCCGGAGCTGATGCGGCTCCTGCTCGACGAGCACGGCCTGTCGTGGGACGAGGCCTGGGCCCACACCGAGAAGGTGTTCAGCTACACCAACCACACGCTGATGCACGAGGCGCTCGAGACCTGGCCGGTGGAGATGCTCGGCCGCATCCTGCCGCGGCACCTGCAGATCATCTACGACATGAACGCGCGCTTCCTCGCGGCCGTGACGCAGAAGGCCGGCAACGACGTCGAGCTGCTGCGCCGGCTCTCGCTGGTGGACGAGACCGGCGAGCGCCGCGTGCGCATGGCCTACGTGGCGGTGCTGGCGAGCCATTCGGTCAACGGCGTCTCGGGCCTGCACTCGGAGCTGATGAAGCAGTCGATCTTCGCCGACTTCGCGAAGATCTTTCCCGAGCGCTTCAACAACAAGACCAACGGCGTCACGCCCAGGCGCTGGCTCGCGCAGGCCAACCCGCCGCTCGCGGCGCTGCTCGACCAGCGCCTGGGCAAGGGCTGGCGGCGCGACCTCTCGCAGTTGGAGGCGCTGCGGCCGATGGCCCAGCAGCCGGCCTTCGTGCGCGCGTTCCGGCATGCCAAGCGCGAGAACAAGCTGCGGCTCGCGAACTGGGTCGAACAGCACATGGACATCGTGCTCGACACCGACGCGATGTTCGACGTGCAGGTCAAGCGCATCCACGAATACAAGCGGCAGCTGCTCAACGTGCTGCACGTGATCACGCGCTACCACCGCATCCTCGACGCGCAGGCCGCGGGCGCGCCGATCGACATCGTGCCGCGCGTGGTGGTGTTCGCGGGCAAGGCGGCCTCGGCCTACCACATGGCGAAGCTCGTGATCCGGCTCATCAACGACGTGGCGCGCACCATCAACGCGGACTCGCGCGTGGGCAAGCTGCTCAAGGTGCTGTTCCTGCCGAACTACAGCGTGAGCCTGGCCGAGGTGATCATGCCCGCGGCCGACCTCTCCGAGCAGATCTCGACCGCCGGCACCGAGGCCTCGGGCACCGGCAACATGAAGTTCGCGCTCAACGGCGCGCTCACCATCGGCACGCTCGACGGCGCGAACGTGGAGATGCGCGACAACGTGGGCGCCGAGAACATCTTCATCTTCGGCAACACCACGCCCGAGGTGGCCGACATCCGCGCGCACGGCTACCAGCCGCGCGAGATCTACGAGAAGGACCCCGCGCTGCGGCGCGTGCTCGATGCGGTCCGCGACGGCGCGTTCTCGCCGGAGGAGCCGTCGCGCTACCAGGGCATCTACGACGCGCTCGTGAACTGGGGCGACCACTACCTGCTGCTGGCCGACTACGCGAGCTACGTGGCCAAACAGGCCGAGGTCGACGCGCTCTACCGCGACACCGAGGCCTGGACGCGCATGGCGATCCTCAACGTCGCGGGCATGGGGGCGTTCTCGTCGGACCGCACGATCGCGCAGTACGCGCACGAGATCTGGCGCACCCGCCCGGTGTCGCTCGGCTGAAGGTTCAGCGCGGCGGCGGCTTCGGCGCGGCCGCCGCCGGATCGGCCTCGGTGACGAAGCCGATGCGGCTCAGCCCGGCCTTGTTCGCGATGCCCATCAGCACGACCACGCGGCCGTAGGGCACGGTCTGGTCGGCGCGCAGCTGCACCTCGGTGTCCTTGCTGTCGGCCGCGGCCCGGCGCAGCCGTTCGGCGAGCTCCTCGTCGCTGACCGGCTGGTCGTTGAAGAACACCTTGCCCGCGGCGTCGACGGACACGCCGACGAACTTGGGCGTGTCGTTGGGCTGGCCGGCATCGGTCTGCGGCAGGTCGAGCCTGATCGAGCTCGCCATCAGCGGCGCGGTGATGATGAAGATCACGAGCAGCACCAGCATCACGTCGACCAGCGGCGTCACGTTGATGTCCGACAGCGGGCGCTGGCCGCCGGCGCCGGTCGCGCGGCCGCCGCCGGCGGCGCTGCTGCCGAGCGAGGTGCGACCGAAGGCCATGCGCTGCCCCCCTCTTCTTCCGGCTAGGCTTGCACCGGCATCGGCCGCGCGGGCGGCGGCGCGGCCGGCGCGGCCGGGCTGCCGAAGCTGCCGAGCAGGTCGTGCGCGAAGCCTTCGAGCTCGGCCTCGATGCGGCCGATGACGCGGCCGAACACGTTGTAGGCCAGCACCGCGGGGATGGCGACCGCGAGGCCGAAGGCCGTCATCACCAGCGCCTCGCCCACCGGGCCCGCGACCTTGTCGATGGTGAAGCCGCCCGCCTGGCCGGCGATGCCCGAGAGCGCGCCGTAGATGCCCCAGACGGTGCCGAGCAGGCCCACGAAGGGCGCGGTGGCCCCGACCGTGGCGAGCAGGATCTGGCCCGACTGCAGCCGCCGCAGCGCGCCGTGCAGCGCGCCGCGCAGGGCGCGCGTGAGCCGCTGGTTGCGGTCGCCCGCGGTGGCGCCGAGCGTGCCGGGGGCGGCATCGGCCGCGGCATCGCGCAGCGCGCCGACCGCCGGCCCCACGAGCGACGCGCGGTCGAAGGCCTGGAGCCGCGCCGCGGCCTCGGCCAGCGTGGGCGACTGCCAGAAGGCCGCGATGCTGCGCAGCACGTCGCGCGTGCCGCCGCGCAGCAGCCAGCCCTTCCAGAGGATCACGACCCAGCTGGCGATGGACATCGCGAGCAGCAGCGCCGCCACCGAACGGCTGACGCCGTCGCCCTGGGTCAGCAGTTCGAGCGCGCTCATCCGGGCGTTCCGAGGTGCCGCGCGCCATCCGCAGCATGCAGCAAGGCGGCGAGCGCAGCGAAGTCCTCAGGGCACCCGAGGAACTGGCTTTGCCAGGCCTCCGGGTGCGCCCCCCTCCCGCCGAAGGCGAGAGAGGGGGGAGCCGCGAAGCGGCTTGGGGGGTGCTTCATTTCAAGCCCAGCACGTCGAACATGTCGAACAGGCCGGCCCTCTGCCCGGCCAGGAAGCGCACCGCGCGCAGCGCGCCCTGCGCGTAGGTGGTGCGGCTCGCCGACTTGTGGGTGATCTCGATGCGCTCGCCGGCGCCCGCGAACAGCACCGTGTGGTCGCCCACGATGTCGCCGCCGCGGATGGCCGAGAAGCCGATCGTCGAGGGGTCGCGCTCGCCCGTGATGCCTTCGCGCGCGTAGACGGCGCAGTCCTTGAGGTCGCGCCCGAGCGCCCCGGCGATGACCTCGCCCATCTTGAGCGCGGTGCCCGATGGCGCGTCCACCTTGTGGCGGTGGTGGGCCTCGATGATCTCGATGTCGTAGCCGGTGGCGAGCGCCTTGGCCGCCATCTCGAGCAGCTTGAAGGTGACGTTGACGCCCACGCTCATGTTGGGCGCGAGCACGATCGCGATGTCCTTCGCGATCTCGGCGATCTCGGCCTTCTGCGCGTCGCTGAAGCCGGTGGTGCCGATCACGGCCTGCACGCCGAGCTCGCGGCAGACCGCGAGGTGCGCGAGCGTGCCCTCGGGCCGCGTGAAGTCGATGATCACCTGCGCGTCCTGGAGGCCGGTGCGCAGGTCGGACACGATCGGCACGCCGCTCGTGAAGCCCAGGAACGCGGCCGCGTCGGCGCCGATGGCGTCGCTGCCCGCCATGTCGAGCGCGCCGGCCAGGCGGCAGTCCTGCGCCTCGCGCACGGCCTCGACCAGCATGCGGCCCATGCGGCCCGAGGCGCCCGCGATCGCGATGCGGCGCAGCGCGGGGGAAGAAGAAGAGGAGGAGGAAGAGATCGGTTCGGTCACGCGGATTCAGCCTTCGAAAGGTGCACGGGGACGGCCTGCGCCCGCCTGACTCGGCGGGTGCGCCCGCCCTCGCTGGGTCTGTCTGGCGCCTGGCTCAGCGCGAGGCTTCGAGCGGGGGGTAGGCCGCGGGCAGCGGCGGCAGGCTGGCGGCCGCGGCGGCTGTATCGGCCTTCTTTTCGTCGGGTTTGGGCGCGAACTTCTTGAGTTCCTCTTCCGAGGCCTCGAGCTGCGGCACCTTGCCGCTCTTCTTGCGCGTGTCGAGCGTGGCGACGAACTCCTCCTCGCTGGGCATCGTGTCGCCTTCGAAGCGGTCGAGCAGCTCGCCGTTGAAGAACACGGTCAGGCGGCGCTCCTGCGGATCGACGCCTTGGCGCCGGATCGTGAAGACGTAGTCCCAGCGGTTGGCGTGGAAGACGTCGGTCAGGAGCGGCGTGCCGAGGATCTCGCGCACCTGCTGGCGCGACATGCCCGGCTTGAGCGCCTCGACCTGCTGCTTGGAGACGAAGTTACCCTGCACCACCTCGACCTTGTAGGGGGTGATGGCCGAAAGCGCGCCCCGCGTGCGCTCGCTGAAGCCGCTGCAGGCGCTGAGGCTGAACGTCGCGGCGACGGCCGCAGCCAGCAGCCAGGTACGGCGTTGAAGGATGGCAGGCATGGGAGAAAGAGGGTAGCGATATGATCGGCCATTGTAGCGGCAGCCCCCTTGCGGGCCTGCCCAGCCCAGGCGCAGGAATCCATCATGGCCAACATCGACGAACTCAAGAATACCGGCCTCAAGGCCACTCTGCCGCGGCTGAAGATCCTCGAAATCTTCCAGACCGGCGGCCAGCGCCACATGACGGCCGAAGACGTGTTCCGCGTGCTGCTGAACGAGCATTCCGACATCGGCCTGGCCACGGTCTACCGCGTGCTGACGCAGTTCGAGCAGGCCGGCATCCTCGAGCGCAGCCACTTCGAGAGCGGCAAGGCGGTCTACGAGCTCAACGAGGGCACCCACCACGACCACCTGATCTGCACCTCCTGCGGCAAGGTCGAGGAGTTCTACGACGCCGAGATCGAGCGCCGCCAGCAGCTGATCGCCAAGGACAAGGGCTGGACCCTGCAGGACCACGCGATGTCGCTCTACGGCCTGTGCGCCGACTGCGCGAGCAAACGCTGACCCGCGCTCAGTCCTGCCCCGCCTCCATCGCCTTGTGGTGGCGCGCGACGAAGTCGGCATAGGTGTCGATGCCGCGCAGCTGCAGGATCGAGTTGCGCACCGCGGCCTCGACCAGCACCGCGATGTTGCGGCCGGCCACCACCTGGATGACGACCTTGCGCACCGCGATGCCGAGCACGTCCTGCGTGAGCGGCGCCGAGGGCATGCGCTCGTAGTCGCGCTCGAAGCTGTCGCGCCGCACGAGGTGCACGATGAGCTTGAGCCGCATCTTCCGCCGCACCGCGGTCTCGCCGAAGATGGCGCGGATGTCGAGCAGGCCGATGCCGCGGACCTCGAGCAGGTTCTGCAGCAGGTCGGGGCAGCGGCCCTCGATGGTGTTCTGGTTGATGCGGTAGAGGTCGACCGCGTCGTCGGCCACGAGGCCGTTGCCGCGCGAGATCAGCTCGAGCCCGAGCTCGCTCTTGCCCAGGCCCGACTCGCCCGTGATCATGACGCCCATGCCGAGGATGTCCATGAACACGCCGTGCATCGAGGTGCGCTCGGCGAAGTGCTTCGACAGGTAGGCGCGCAGCAGGTCGATGACGAAAGCCGAGGACTCGCGCGTGGCGAACAGCGGCAGTTGCGCGCGCTCGCAGATCGACAGCAGCTCGTCGGGCGCGGCCTGGCCGTCGGCGAGCACCAGCATCGGCGGCTCCAGCGTGACGATGCGCGCGATGCGCCGCGCGCAGTCTTCCTGGCTGCCGCGCGTGAGGTAGGCGACCTCGCGCGCACCGAGGATCTGCACCCGGTACGGATGGATGTAGTTGAGGTAACCGACGAGGTCGGCCGCGGACTGGGCGCGGCTGATGACCTCGGGATCGAACTGGCGCTCCGAGGCGCCGAGTCCGGCGAGCCACTCCCAGCGGAGCGAGCCGCGGAACTCCTCGAACATGGCGTCGGCGCTGATGACGGTCGGCTTCATGCGTTCAGGAAAGGCGCCCGGCGGCGCCGCGGTGGAAAGCCGGCCAGAATACCAAGGAACCCGGTCGACCGGCGCAGCCGGCCGGCGGGGGTCAGGCCACCTGGGTCGATTGCCAGCCGGCGATCAGGCCGTGCAGCTCGGCCGCGTCGGTGCTCGACTTGATGCGCTCGCGCAGCGAGGCGTCGCTGAGCAGCTCGGCGATCTCGGACAGGATCTCGAGGTGCTTCTGGGTCGCGGCCTCGGGCACCAGCAGGAAGATCAGCAGGCCGACGGGCTGCTCGTCGGGCGCATCGAAGCCGATCGGGTTGGCGAGCTGGAACACCGCCGCCATGGGCGCCTTGAGGCCCTTGATGCGGCCATGCGGGATGGCGACGCCGTGGCCGAGCCCGGTGGAACCGAGGCGCTCGCGCGCGAACAGGCTGTCGGTGATCAGCGCACGGCCGAGCCCGTGAAGGCTCTCGAACAGCAAGCCGGCTTCCTCGAAAGCACGTTTCTTGCTGGTGGCGTCGACGCTCACGAGCACTTGAGCGGGCGGCAGGATGGACGCGAGTCGGTTCATGGTGGGAGCGGGGGCGATTATGCACCCGCTCGGTAAAAACCCCCAGTCCCGTTACTTACTTTTTGTCTACACGTTGCCCGAAGGCCTCGCACAGCCTGCGGCGAAGCGGCCGCCGGACAGCAAAAAGCCGCCCGGAGGCGGCTTTGGCGGCGAAGGCCTGGGGGCCCTTTCGCGCAGGTCTACATCAGGCGCTTGGGCGCCGCGTGGTGGTGGTCCTGCAGGCGGTCCTTGTGGCGCACCACCTGCCGGTCGAGCTTGTCGACCAGTTCATCGACCGCGGCATAGAGATCAGCGTGGCTCGATTCGGCGAACATGTCATTGCCCTTGACGTGGATGTTGCATTCCGCCCGTTGGCGGCGTTCCTTTTCCTTCTGCTTTTCCACCGTGAGGATCACCTTCACGTCGACCACTTGGTCGAAGTGCCGCGTGATCCGGTCCAGCTTGCTGGTGACGTAGGTGCGCAAGGCAGGCGTGACGTCGAGGTGATGACCGCTGATCGTCAAATTCATGAAAGACCTCCTGAGAATTGACGGTTGGGGAAATGGCGCTGCAACGGAATGAAGCAGTGCCGACGGAAATGAGATGGGTGCGGGAATCGGGAAAGAGAAGAGGGGGAAAACTGTCGGTGTGAAGAAGGTCGATTCACTATGCCGAAGCTGTCACACCATTGCAATAGCAGAGTTGCCCGGGTGTCCGCGGCAGGTCTTTCGTGCTTCGATCCGCTATGGATTGCATAGCTGCGCGCATCGGTCGCGGCGCTGCCGTGGCACGCGGATGACAATTGTTTCAATGTGTGCGCGAAGCGCAGTGACCCTGCCGTGCGCAGGGCCAAGGCTCACTGCCAGGCGGCGCGCATGCGGTTGCGCAGGTCGATCACGGCCGCAGGCGGCGGCACCGCGGGCGCGCGGGCCGGCGGCGGCGGCCAGGTCTGCTGGTCGAAGCCCGCGAGGTCGCCGTCGGTGATGAAGCGGGTGCGGTTGGCATAGAGGTGGCGGTCGCCGCGCGCGGCCTGCTGGGTGACGTAGAAGCGCTGCGGCACCAGCAGGTGCAGGTGGTCGCGCGCCCGCGTCATCGCGACGTAGAGCAGCCGGCGCTCCTCCTCGAGCTCCTGCGCGCCCTGCGCCACGTCGGCCGGCAGGCAGCCGTCGACCACGTTGAGCACGTGCACCGAGTTCCATTCCTGCCCCTTGGCCGAATGGATGGTCGAGAGGATCAGGTAGTCCTCGTCGAGCAGCGGCGGGCCGGGCCGGTCGCTCGTGGCCTCGGGCGGATCGAGCGTGAGCTCGGTCAGGAAGCGCTCGCGCGAGCCGTAGCCCGCGGCCAGCCGCGCGAGCTGCTCGATGTCGGCGCGCCGCACGCCGGCCGCGTCGTCGTAGAGCCGCTCCAGGTGCGGCTGGTACCAGCGCGCCGCGAGTTCCACGTCGGCCGGCCAGGCGAGCCCCGGCGCGCGCAGCGCGGTGTAGGTCTCGGCGAACTGCGCCCATTCGGCGCGCGCGGCCGCCGGCGGCACGAAGTCGCGCACCGCGGCCGCGGGGTCGGCGGCCTGCGCCATCGCGTCGAGCAGCCGCGTGCTGGTGGCCGGACCGATGCCCGGGATGAGTTGGGTCACGCGGAAGCCCGCCATGCGCCCGCGCGGGTTCTGGGCGAAGCGCAGCACCGCGAGCAGGTCCTTCACGTGGGCGGCCTCGAGGAACTTGAGGCCGCCGTACTTGACGAAGGGGATGTTGCGCCGCGCGAGTTCGAGCTCGAGCGCCGCGCTGTGCGAGGAGGTGCGGAACAGCACCGCCTGCGACTTGAGCGCGAGCCCGCCCTCGCGGTGCGCGAGCACCTTATCGGCCACCCACACGGCCTGCTGCGCCTCGTCGGGCACGAGCACCAGCTGCGGCCGGCCGGCCGAGGGTTTGTCGGTCCAGAGCGTCTTGGCGTGGCGCTCGGCGGCCTGCGCGATCACGCGGTTCGAGACGTCGAGGATCGGCTGCGTCGAGCGGTAGTTGCGCTCCAGCGTCACGATGCGCGCCGGCTGTGCGAACTGCGCGGGGAAGTCGAGAATGTTGCGCACCGTGGCGCCGCGGAACGAATAGATCGACTGCGCGTCGTCGCCCACCACCGTGACGCCGCGCCCGTCGGGCTTGAGCGCCAGCAGGATCGCGGCCTGCAGCAGGTTGGTGTCCTGGTATTCGTCGACCAGCACGTGGTCGAAGCGCTGTCCGACCAGCGCCGCGAGCGCCGGCTCGGCCATCATGCCGGCCCAGTAGAGCAGCAGGTCGTCGTAGTCGAGCACGTTCTGCTGCTGCTTGGCCTCGACGTAGGCGCCGAACAGCCGCTTGAGCTCGGCCTCCCATTCCGCGCACCAGGGAAAGGCCTCGGCGAGCACGCGCCCGAGCGGCGCGCGCGTGTTGACGCAGCGCGAATAGATCGAGAGGCAGGTGCCCTTGCGCGGGAAGCGGTTCACGGTCGACGACAGGCCGATCTCGTGCCGTACCAGCCCCATGAGGTCCTCGGCGTCGCCGCGGTCGTGGATCGTGAAGTGGTCGTCGAGGCCGATGTGCGGCGCGTATTCGCGCAGAAGCCGCGCACCGATGCCATGGAAGGTGCCGGCCCAGGGCAGCGCAGGCGGCCGCTCGGACTGCAGCCCGAGCACGCGCGCGAGCACCTGGCCGGCGCGCCGCTCCATCTCCTGCGCCGCGCGGCGCGAGAAGGTCAGCAGCAGCAGGCGCTGCGGATCGACCCCGTCGGCGATCAGCCGCGCGACCCGGTGCGCGAGCGTGCTGGTCTTGCCCGAGCCGGCGCCCGCGATCACGATCAGCGGGCGCTCGTCGCGGTCGCCGGTGAGCGCGCCCACGCCGTGTTCGACCGCGGCGCGCTGCTCGGCATTGAGCCCGGCGAGGGCCGCGGCCAGGCGCTCGGCCTGGGTGGCGCCGGCGGCGGAAAGGACGGGGAGCGCAGCGGTCTGCATGGGCGCCACTTTACTGTATGTCCATCCAGATCGACGGCTTCGCGTCAGGTGCCGGATGACATAATCGCCGCCTCGCTGCAATCGGAGACCGCATCATGGAAACCGCCCCGTCTCGGCAGCTTTCAACTCCCGTGTCCTGACGCCCCGTCGCGCCGGCGCAGGGCCAGGGAATTGAAAGCGCCCCGCCCCTCGCCCCACCGCCACAGTCACTTCAAGGGAGAGAGCAATGCTCAACATATTCACGCTTGCCAACGGCCGCCTGGTCCAGGAAGAGATCGATTCGCTCGAGGAGCTGTCGAAATTCCAGCCGATCTGGGTCGACCTCGAATCGCCGACGCTCGAGGAGAAGCGCTGGATCAAGCAGTACTACGGGCTCTCGATTCCCGAGGACGCGATGGACGAGGACATCGAGGAATCGGCGCGCTTCTACGAGGAAGACAACGGCGAGCTGCACATCCGCTCCGACTTCCTGATCGACGACGACGAGGATCCGCGCTCGGTGCGCGTGGCCTTCATCCTGAACCAGCACAACACCGAACTGCGCAGCCGCGGCGTGCTGTTCTCGATCCACGACGAGGACGTGCCGGTGTTCCGGCTGCTGCGCATGCGCGCGCGCCGCGCGCCGGGGCTGATCGAGGATGCGAAGGAGGTGCTGCTCAAGCTGTTCGACGCCGACGCCGAATACTCGGCCGACACGCTCGAGAACATCTACGACGAGCTCGAGATCGCGGGCAAGAAGGTGCTCGAGGGCAACGTCAGCGACGAGCTCGCGGGCGAGGTGCTCGGCGCCATCGCGCGCCAGGAAGACCTGAACGGCCGCATCCGGCGCAACGTGATGGACACGCGCCGCGCCGTGAGCTTCATGATGCGCAGCCGCATGCTCAACGCCGAGCAGTTCGAGGAGGCGCGGCAGATCCTGCGCGACATCGAGTCGCTGGACAACCACACGGCGTTCCTGTTCGACAAGATCAACTTCCTGATGGACGCGACGGTCGGCTTCATCAACATCAACCAGAACAAGACCATCAAGATCTTCTCGGTCGCGAGCGTGGCGCTGCTGCCGCCGACGCTGATCGCGAGCATCTACGGCATGAACTTCAAGTTCATGCCCGAGCTCGACTGGTCGCTCGGCTACCCCTATGCGATCGCGCTGATGGCCGCGAGCGCACTGGTGCCGATGTGGTACTTCCGCCGCCGCGGCTGGCTCAAGTAGCCGCGCCCGCGGGCCCGGGCGGCTGCGCGCCGAGCCACGCGCCGATGAGCGCGAGGCTGTAGCGGCTCGCCACCTGCGCGACGAAGCGCTCGAAGTCGACGTGGGCCGCATCGTCGGCCCGGTCGGAGATGGTGCGCACAGCCGCGAAGGGCACGCCGCAGTCGTGGCACACCTGGGCCATCGCGGCGCCTTCCATCTCGACCGCGAGCGCGTCGGGCAGGTCGCGGCGCAGCGCCGCGCTCTCGGCGCCCGTCGAGACGAAGCGGTCGCCGCTCACCAGCAGCCCGCGGTGCAGCCTGGGCGCGCGCAGGCCGAACAGCGCCGCGGCCTGCGGCCCGACCAGCGCGACCGGATCGCGCAGCGCCGCCTCGGCGGCCGCGGCGAGGCCCGCGGCCAGCGCGGCGTCGGCCGCGAAGCGCGCGCGCCCCGACAGCGGCACCTCGTACCTGGGAAAGATCGGCGAGGCGTCGAGGTCGTGCTGCAGCAGCTCGGTCGCGACCACCACGTCGCCGACCTCCACCCCCGGCGCCAGGCCGCCCGCGACGCCGGTGAACACGATCGCACGCACGCCGAAGCGCTCGATCAGCACCGCCGCGGTGAGCGCGGCCGCGACCTTGCCGATGCGCGAGAGCACCGCCACGACCGGCCGGCCCTGCAGGTGGCCGACCCAGAAATCGCGGCCCGCGGCGCGCACGCGCTGCTCGTCGGGCATCTGCGCGAGCAGCGCGGCGAGCTCCTCGTGCATGGCCGCGACCACGGCCACGGGCGCGGACGGCGCGGCGCTCACGGCCGGGCTACTTCTTGGCGTCGCGCAGCTCGCGCCGCAGGATCTTGCCGACCGGGGTCTTCGGCAGCTCGGTGCGGAACTCGACGATGCGCGGCTGCTTGTAGCCCGTGAGGTTGGCGCGGCAGTACTCCTTCACCTGCGCCTCGGTCAGTGCCGGGTCCTTCTTGACGATCACGAGCTTCACGGCCTCGCCGGTCTTCTCGTCGGCTACGCCCACCGCCGCGCATTCGAGCACGCCCGGGATCTGCGCCACCACGTCCTCGACCTCGTTCGGATAGACGTTGAAGCCCGACACCAGGATCATGTCCTTCTTGCGGTCGACCACCTTGAAGTAGCCGCGCTCGTCGACCACGCCGATGTCGCCGCTCTTGAAGTAGCCGTCGGGCGTCATGACCTTGGCGGTCTCGTCGGGCCGCTGCCAGTAGCCCGCCATCACCTGCGGCCCCTTGATCGCGATCTCGCCGGCCTGGCCGGGGCCGACCTCGCGGCCCTCGTCGTCGAGCAGCTTGAGCCAGGTGCTCGGCAGCGGCAGGCCGATGGTGCCGGTGTAGGCCTTGCTGTCGGTCGGGTTGCAGGTGGCCGAGGGCGAGGTCTCGGACAGGCCGTAGCCCTCGCAGATCGGGCAGCCGGTCTTCTCGAGCCAGAGCTTCGCGACCGCGGCCTGCACCGCCATGCCGCCGCCGACCGAGACCTTGAGGTTCTTCCAGTTGACGGTGTGGAAGTCGGGATGGTTCGCGAGGCCGTTGAACAGCGTGTTGACGGCCGGGAAGCTGTGGATCGTGTGCTTGGAAAGCTCCTTGAGCACGCCCGCGAGGTCGCGCGGGTTCGGGATCAGGATCAGCTTGCCGCCCGTGCGCATGCTGAGCATCATGCCCACCGTGAACGCGAAGATGTGATAGAGCGGCAGCGCGCAGACGCCCGTGGGCTGCTCGTCGGCCGGCACCTGCGCCATCACCGGTTCGTTCCAGGCCTCGGACTGCAGCACGTTCGCGATCACGTTGCGGTGCAGCAGCACCGCGCCCTTCGAGACGCCTGTGGTGCCGCCGGTGTACTGCAGCACCGCCACGTCGTCGGGGCCGATGACCGGCGCCTGCAGCGTGCGGCTCGCGCCCTGGTCGATCGCGTCGTTGAAGCGCACCGCGCCGGGCAGGCTGAAGGTCGGCACCAGCTTCTTCACGTTGCGCACCACGTAGTTGACGATCGCGCCCTTGAGGAAGCCGAGCCGGTCGCCCATGGCTGCGAGCACGATGTGGCGCACCGGCGTGGCCGCGATGCACTGCTGCAGCGTGGTGCCGAAGTTCTCCATGATGACGATCGCCTTGGAGCCCGAATCCTTGAGCTGGTGCTCGAGCTCGCGCGGCGTGTAGAGCGGGTTCACGTTGACCAGGATCAGCCCCGCGCGCAGGATCGCCGCGACCGCGATCGGGTACTGCGGGCAGTTCGGCATCATCACCGCGACCCGGTCGCCCTTGGCCAGGCCGAGGCCCTGCAGGTAGGCCGCGAAGTGCTTGCTCAGCCGGTCGGTCTCGGCATAGCTGACGTCCTTGCCCATGAAGCTGTAGGCCGTGCGGTCGGCGTACTTGGCGAAGCTCTCCTCCATGAGCGCCACCAGCGACTGGTATTGCGAAGGATCGATATCTGCAGGCACGCCTTGCGGGTAGCTGCTGAGCCAGGGACGGTCGGACATGGACGTGTCTCCTCCAAAAGCTAGTTATTGAAAACGAAAACGGCGCACTGTGGCGCCGCAACGAGCAGCCCGCATTTTGCGGGCGCGGACCTTGGGCCTATTCGATGGCCTTGCCCATATCTTCCACTACTTTCTTCGCATCCCCAAAGACCATCATGGTCTTGTCCATGTAGAAGAGTTCGTTGTCCAGGCCCGCGTAGCCCGCGGCCATCGAGCGCTTGTTCACGATCACGGTCTTGGCCTTGTAGGCCTCCAGGATCGGCATGCCGTAGATCGGGCTGCCCTTCTGCAGCGCGGCCGGGTTCACCACGTCGTTGGCGCCCAGGATGATGGCCACGTCGGCCTGGCCGAACTCGCCGTTGATGTCCTCCATCTCGAACACCTGGTCGTAGGGCACCTCGGCCTCGGCCAGCAGCACGTTCATGTGGCCCGGCATGCGCCCGGCCACCGGATGGATCGCATATTTCACGGTGATGCCCTTCTCGACCAGCTTCTGCGCCAGTTCCTTCACCGCGTGCTGCGCGCGCGCCACCGCCAGGCCGTAGCCCGGCACGATCACCACCG
>CBHTTS010000042.1:0-24783 GCA_966095775.1 uncultured Variovorax sp.
GCTCGGGCGAGACCGAGGACAGCACCATCGCCGACATCGCGGTGGGCACCAACGCGGGCCAGATCAAGACCGGCTCGCTCTCGCGCTCGGACCGCATCGCCAAGTACAACCAGCTGCTGCGCATCGAGGAAGACCTCGGCGACATCGCCGTCTACCCGGGCCGCGCCGCGTTCTACAACCTCCGCTAGCGCGCCGAAGCCGGCGGCAGCATGCGCTCGCGCCTCGTTCCCCCCGTCGTGCTGTTGCTGCTGCTGGTGATCCTGCAGTGGCAGCTGTGGAGCGGGCGCGGCAGCGTGCCCGACGTGGCGCAGTTGGAGGCCCGGCTCGCCGAGCAGAAGGACGCGAACGCCAAGGCGGCGGTCGCCAACGAGCGGCTGGCTTCCGAGGTCAACGACCTCAAGGTCGGCCTCGAGATGGTCGAGGAGCGCGCGCGGCAGGAGCTCGGCATGGTCAAGCCCAACGAAGTCTTCGTTCAGATCACGCACTGAACGTGCTCGACCTCTTCTCCGCTCCCGCATTCATGCTCTGGAGCGCCCCCGTGACGTGGCTCGAGCTCGTGGCCGCCGTGCTCGCGCTCGCGATGGTCGGCTGCAACATGCGCGAGATCCACTGGGGCTGGCCGCTCGCGATCGCGAGCTCGCTGCTCTACGTGGCGGTGTTCGCGCAGGCGCGCATCTACGGCGATGCCTCGCTGCAGGTCTTCTTCGCCGTGGTCGCGTTCTGGGGCTGGTTCCAGTGGCTGCGCGGCCACCGCGCCGACGGCAGCGCCCTGCGGGTGAGCCGGCTGTCGCCGCGCGGGCTGGCGCTCGCGCTGGCAGCCTGCGCGCTCGCCTGGCCCGCGGTGGCGCTCTTCCTGCGCCGCTTCACCGACACCGACGTGCCCTGGTGGGACGGCTTCGCCACCGGGCTCAGCCTGGTCGGCCAGTTCCTGCTCGGGCGCAAGTTCATCGAGAACTGGCTCGTGTGGCTGGCGGTCAACGTCGCGAGCGTGGGCCTGTTCGTCCACAAGGGCCTGTGGCTCACCGTCGGCCTCTACGCGGTGTTCGCCGCGCTCAGCGTGGCCGGCTTCCTGGCCTGGCGCACGCGCCTGCACGAGGCCGCGCGCGCATGACGCCGATGCTGCGCACCGGCGCCGTGATCGCGCTCGTGGGCGCCGAGAGCACCGGCAAGACCGAGCTCTCGCGCGCGCTCGCCGAGCGGCTCCGCACGCGCGGCATCGCGGCCGCGCTGGTGCCCGAGTACCTGCGCGAATGGTGCGAGCGCGAGGGCCGCACGCCACGCCCCGACGAGCAGCAGGCGATCGCCGACGAGCAGACGCGCCGCATCGAAGCCGCCGCGGCCGCCGGCGTGGTGGTGGCCGACACCACGGCGCTCATGACCGCCGTCTACAGCGAGCAGCTGTTCGGCGACACCTCGCTCTACCCGACCGCCCTCGCCGCCCAGCGGCGCTGCGCGATCACGCTGCTCACCGCGCTCGACCTCCCCTGGGTGGCCGACGCGCTGCGCGACGGCGACCATGCGCGCGAACCCACCGACCGGCTGGTGCGCGCGGCGCTCGCGGGCGCGGGCCTGCCGTTCGCGGTGGTCCACGGCAGCGGCGGCGAACGGCTCGCCAATGCCTGGAACGCGATCAATGCGATCGCGGGCCGCGAGGCGCAGGTGCAGGCCCCGAGCCGCGCCGACGCGAGGCCTCCCGCCTGGTCATGGTCCTGCGACAAATGCTCCGATCCGGAATGCGAGCACCGACTCTTCAGCGACCTGCTGCTCGAACGCCGCGACGGCCCCACCCCACCCTAGCACGGAGATCCGATGTCCCCACGCCAACGCCGCCGCCGCTCATGCCTCCCTGAGGGCCTGCTGCTCGCCGCCCTGCTGGCCGCCGCCGGCCCGGCCCTCGCGGCGCCCGTCGCCGCGACCGTGGAGAACGGCACCACGGCCACCGCCTGCGCGGAGGAGGACAACGTCTCGCTGGTGCTGCGCGGCGACGGCATCCGGCGCATGCGGATCGAGGCGCTGCAGCCGGCCTACCTCGGCGGCATCGAGAAGGACATCACCGCGCCCGACTTCTCGGGCTGCAACTTCGACGGGGGCGCCCATCCCACCGATCCGGCCTACAAGTTCAAGGAGCGCCGCGTGGTGCTGCACGAGGACGCGCAGTGGCGCATCGTCGGCATGACCCTCCCGAGCTTCTGGCGGCCGCAGCAGGTGCCGGTGCGCGTGGGCGCGCGCACCGACCGCGGCTTCCACTTGCTTCAGGTGTTCCGCAAGGAAGGCGACAAGGTGCTCGAAGCGATGGTGCTCTACCCCGCCGACGGCTACTGGCGCATCAAGCCGCTGCCCGAGGCGCGCTTCGGCGACGGCGTCTACGGCTCGTCGTTCCTGCTCGGCCCGGTCGAGCAGGCGGGCCGGCCGGTGGTCGACATCGCGTCGATCCGCATCGTGCCGCGGCCGCTGTCGATCCACCTGCGCTTCACGCGCGGCGGCAGCGCCGTGGCCCGGGTCAGCGAGATCAGCCGCGCGCGCACCGCGCTCGACGTGCGGCTGTCGACGCCGACGCGCGAGGCGCGGCCGTTCGCGGTGCTGCGCTCGATGTACGTCGCACCCGACAACGCCGACGTGAGCGAGGTGCGCTGGCAGGCATCGCCCGGGGCCGCCGAGCAGGCGCTGCCGCTGCCCGAGCTGAAGACGCTGAGCGCGGCGCAGTTCCGCTTCGGCCGCA
Organism: uncultured Variovorax sp.; assembly: GCA_966095775.1. Taxonomy (GTDB): domain Bacteria; phylum Pseudomonadota; class Gammaproteobacteria; order Burkholderiales; family Burkholderiaceae_C; genus Variovorax. Next base: position 2,720 of record CBHTTS010000042.1, read on the forward strand.
GCCTGCCCTCGAAGCACAACACGAGCGCGCCCGACATCGTGTTCGGCGGCTTCGACGACGCCGCCGGGCGCTGAGCCGGCGGCGCCGGGCGCCTAGCGTCCGCGCCGCAGCTCGCCCGGCGTGGCGCCGAGCACGCGCCGCATGCAGCGCGCCATGTGGCTCTGGTGCGAGAAGCCGCTCTCGAGCGCCACCAGGCTCGCAGGCATGTCGCTGGTCAGCAGCAGGCTGCGCGCGCGGTCCACGCGGCGCTGCACCACGTATTCGTGCACCGGCAGGCCCATCGAGCGCTTGAACTGCGTCTTCAGATGCGAGGCGCTCAGGCCCGCGACCGCGGCCAGCGCCGCGAGCGAGAGGTCGCCGTCGAGGTGGGCCTCGATGAACGCCGTCACCCGCTGCAGCTGCGGACGCGAGAGCCCCTGCGCGGGCGATCGCGCGCCGCGCGGCGCGCCCGCGATCAGCCGCACCGCGAGCGCGGTGCCGAGGCTGTCGGTGTAGAGCCGGCCGTTCGGGAAGCCCGCGCGCCGCTCGGTGTCGAGCGCCCAGGCGATCTGCTCGATCTGCGCGTCGCGGAACTGGTAGCGCTCGCCGAGCCTCGCGCGCTCGGCCGGCAGGCCCATCTCGTCGGCGGTGCGCGCGAGCAGGGCCGGCGCCATGCGCACGATGATCGAAGTGCTCGCGGATTCCTCGTGCCAGACGTCGGTGCTGCCGGCCGGCACGATGTCGAGATCGCCGCGCGTGTAGAGGAAGCGGTGGAACTGGCAGGCGCCCGCCACCGGCGCGCCCGCGTGCAGCTTGATGCGGTGCTCGGGCAGCGCCTCGTAGGCGACCTCGCCGCCGGGCGTCTGCCGCAGGTCCACGCCGAGTCCCCCGCCGGCGGGCGGCGCGGCCGCGGCGACATCCGCGAACGCCGGCGCCTCGCCGGGCGTGCCGCCTTCGAGGTACGAATCGGTGTCGAGCGTGCTCATCGGCGCATTATGGGGCGGGCCGGCCGCGCATGTCGCCGCCCGTTCGTGCTCGCGCGCGGCCGAACGTGCGCGACCGCGGGGGCCGCGATCCGGATCATGCGGCACCATGAACCAATCGACATCCCTCCCCACCACCACCGGCCCCTACGCGGGCAAGAAGGCCGTCATCACCGGCGGCACCATCGGCATGGGCCTCGCGACCGCCCAGGCGCTGCTCGCGGGCGGCGCCGAGGTGCTCGTGACCGGCCGCAATCCGCGCAACCTCGAGGCCGCGCGCGAGCAGCTCGGGCCGCGCGCCCACGTGCTCGCTTCCGACGCCGGCGCGCTGGCCGACATCGACGCGCTCGCCGCCGCCGCGCGCGAGCGCCTGGGCCGCATCGACCTGCTGCACGTCAACGCGGGCATCTCGGCGCTCGAAGCCTTCGAGCAGGTCAGCGAGGCCAGCTACGACGAGGCCTTCGCGATCAACACCAAGGGTCCCTTCTTCACCGTGCAGCGCCTCGTGCCGCTGATGCCAGCGGGCAGCGCGATCGTCTTCACCTCATCGATCGCCGACGAGGGCGGCATGCACGGCCTGAGCGTCTACAGCGCGACCAAGGCGGCGCTGCGCTCGCTCGCCTCGGGCTTCGCGGCCGAGCTCGTCGGGCGCGGCATCCGCGTCAACGTCGTGAGCCCGGGCTTCATCGACACGCCCACGCTCGGCGTGGCCGGCGCCACCGCCGCCGAACGGGCCGAGTTCATGCGGCTCGGCGACCAGATCACGCCGATGCGGCGCCACGGCACGGCCGAGGAAGTGGCGCGCGCGGTGCTGTTCCTGGCCTTCGACGCCACCTTCACCACGGGCGCGCGGCTCACGGTCGACGGCGGCCTGGGCCAGAACCTCACGCCGCCTGCGGCGGCCTGATGCGCGAAGAAGGACAGGAACGAGAGAGGAACCGCCAATGACCGACGTCTCCCTGATCGGCCTCGGCCCCATGGGCATCGCGCTCGCGCGCGCCCTGCAGCCGCGCTTCACGCTCACGCTGTGGAACCGCACGGCCGAACGCGCCGCGCCGCTGCTGAACGACCGCACCCGGCTCGCGGCCGACGCGCGCGCCGCGGTCGAAGCCAGCCCCGTGGTGCTGGTCTGCGTGGCCGACTACGCGGCGAGCCGCGCGATCCTTTCCGCACCGGGCATGCGCGAGGCGCTGCGCGGCAAGGTGCTGGTGCAGCTGAGCACCGGCACGCCGCAGGACGCGCGCGAGGCCTGGGCCGCGGCCGACGGCCACGCCTACCTCGACGGCGCGCTGCTCGCGACGCCGATGCAGATCGGCCGGCCCGACACGCCGCTCTTCATCTCGGGCGAGGAACGCGCGCTCGCGGCCTGCCGGCCGGTGCTCGACGCGATCGCGGGCAACATCCGGTACATGGGCGAAGCCATCGGCAACGCCGCGGCCTGGGACCTCGCGACGCTGTCGTGCATGTTCGGCGCCATGAGCGGCTTCTTCCACGGCGTGCGCATCTGCGAGGCCGAGGGGCTGCCGGTGGGCGCGTTCTCGCAGATGATCGGCGCGATCTCGCCGGTGCTCGGCGAGATGATCCGCGCCGAGGGCGAGGCGATCGACGCCGCCCGCTACGGCGAGCCCGAGAGCTCGATGGCGACCTGCGCCAACTCGGGCCGGCTGTTCGTGCAGCAGGCGCGCGAGGCCGGGCTCGACCCGAGCTTTCCGGACTTCCTCATGCGGCTGTTCGAGCGCTCGCTCGACGCGGGCTACGCGAACGAGCGCCTGGCCGCGATGGTCAAGGTGCTGCGCGCGCCGCGCTGAGCGCCGTCACTGGACGACCGAGCTGCCCGGCATCTGGTCGCCGGGCGACTTGAACAGCTGCGCCGCATCGACCGCGTCGAAGCGGTACTGCTTGCCGCAGAAGTCGCAGCCCACCTCGATGTCGCCGCGCTCGGCCAGGATGGCTTCGGCCTCCGCCTGCCCGAGGCCGCGGATCATCTGCGCCACGCGCTCGCGCCCGCAGGTGCAGGCGAAGTGCGGGCCCAGCATGCCGGCCTGCGGCTCGAAGCGCAGCAGCTTCTCTTCCCAGAACAGGCGGCGCAGGATGGTCTCGACGTCGAGCGTGAGCAGCTCCTCGCGCGTCAGGCTCGAGGCGAGGATCGAGATCCGGTTGTAGTCCTCGTTGCGGCCGATCTGGTCCTCGCCCGCCGGGTCGCGGTCCCGGCCCGCCGTGCCTTCGAGGTTGGCCTCGCCCTTGACCGGCAGGCGCTGGATCAGCAGGCCCGCGGCCACCTTGTCGTCGGCCGCGAGCACCAGGGTGGTGTCGAGCTGCTCGCTCTGCAGCATGTAGTGCTGCAGCACGTCGCTGAGCTTGCCGAGCCGCTCGCCGTTGTCGTCGAACAGCGGCACCACGCCCTGGTAGGGCGTCGTGCCGGGCAGCTTTTCCTTCGGATCGAGCGTGATCGCGCAGCGGCCCTTGTTGTGCGCGTTGACCATGTCGGGCAGGTGCGCGTCGGCCGGCAGCTCGCCGATCACCTTGGCGGTGGCGCGCACGCTGAGGTCTGGCTTGGACTCGGCGACCGCGACCTTGACCGGGCCGTCGCCGAAGATCTGCAGGATCAGCGCGCCGTTGAACTTGATGTTGGCCTGCATCAGCGTGGCCGCCGCGGTCATCTCGCCGAGCAGCTCGGCCACGGGTGTCGGGTAGGCCCCGGTGCTGGTGTTGGAGGCGCGCCGCGCGAGGATCTCCTGCCACGCATCCGTCAGGCGCACGATCATGCCGCGCACCGGCAGGCCATCGAACAGGAATTTATGCAGCTCGCTCAAAACGGATTCTTCTTTCTCGGGGCCTGCGCGGGTCAGGCGATTCTCTTGAGGCCCTTCGCATAGCGAACGGCATTCTTGACGTAGTGCTCGGAACCGTGGCGCAGGCGTTCGGCGTCTTCGTCGCTGATCGTGCGCACCACCTTCGCGGGCGCGCCGAGGATCAGGGAATTGTCGGGGAACTCCTTGCCCTCGGTCACGACGCTGCCGGCACCGACGATGGAGTTGCGGCCGATCTTCGCGTTATTCAAGACCACCGCCTGGATGCCGATCAGCGAGTTGTCGCCGACGCTGCAGCCGTGCAGCATGACCGAATGGCCGATGGTGACGTTCTCGCCGATCGTGAGCGGGCTGCCGGGGTCCGAATGCAGCATCGACATGTCCTGCACGTTGCTGTTGCGGCCGATCGTCATGGTCTCGTTGTCGCCGCGCAGCACCGCGCCGAACCAGATGCTCGCGTTCTCGCCCAGCTTCACGTTGCCGATCACCTCCGCGCTGTCGGCGACCCAGGCGCCGGTGCCGAGTTGCGGCGCAACGCCGTCGAGTTCATAAAGGGCCATCGTGAGGGTCTCCGGGGGGGCAAAAACTAGAATTGTAGGGATGCACCCCCGATTGAGCGCGCTGGCCGCGCTGCGCCTCACCGACCCCGACGAGAAGGTCGCCGCGACGCGCGCCCTCGTTGCCGCCGCAGCTACCGAATCCATAGCAACGGCGGATGTCCGGGCGGCCGGCGACGACATCGGCGTGCCGGGCCGCCCCGAGCGGCCGCTGCGCGTGGGCGCCACCGAGGTGCAGAAGCGCTCGCCCTTCACGCCCGAGGGCCGCGCGGCGCTGATCCACTCGATCTGCCACATCGAGTTCAACGCCATCAACCTCGCGCTCGACGCGGTCTGGCGCTTCGACGGCATGCCCGAGGCCTACTACCGCGACTGGCTGCGCGTGGCCGACGAGGAGGCGCAGCACTTCACGCTGCTGCATGCGCACCTGCGGGACATGGGCTGGCGCTACGGCGACTTCCCCGGCCACGACGGCCTCTGGACCATGTGCGAGCGCACGCGGGACGACGTGCTCGCGCGCATGGCGCTGGTGCCGCGCACGCTCGAGGCGCGCGGGCTCGACGCCACGCCGCTGATCCAGGCCAAGCTGCGGCGCGTGAACACGCCCGATGCGCTGCGCGCGGTCGAGATCCTCGACATCATCCTGCGCGACGAGGTCGGCCACGTGGCGATCGGCAACCGCTGGTACCGCTGGCTCTGCGAGCGCGCGGGCCGCGATCCCGAAGCCAGCTACCCCGAGCTGGTCGCGCGGTACGAGGCGCCGCGGCTGAAGCCGCCCTTCAACCTCGAGGCGCGCGGCCGCGCGGGCTTCAGCGACGAGGAACTGCGCGCGCTGTCGGCAGGCCCGGCCCGGCCCTAGGCCGGCCGCGCGTGCACCACCAGCTTCGGCCGGAAGTCCTGCAGCACCTCGCCGCGCTGGTTGAGCGTGCGGCAGTGCATCGCGACCATGGCGCGGCCGGGCCTGGAGCGCGACGGCACGATCTCGGTCACCTCGCTCTCGACGCGCAGCACGTCGCCGGGCCGCGTCGGCCGCGGCCACTGCAGTTCGCCGCCCGAGCCGATGATGCCGTCGGCGAGCGGAATGCCACTGTCCACGAGCAGCTTCATCGTGAGCGCCGCCGTGTGCCAGCCGCTCGCGGCGAGCCCGCCGAAGAAGGTGGCGTAGGCCGCCTCCTCGTCGGTGTGGAAGGGCTGCGGGTCGAACTGGAGCGCGAAGGCCTTCATCTGCGCCGCATCGAGCGCATGCTCGCCGCTCGTGAAGCGGTCGCCGACCGCGAGGTCCTGCAGGTAGAGCCGGCGCGCCGCGCCGGCTTCGGGAAAGGCTTGCATGGGGTCTCCTTCGGATCTGCCCGCCATCGTGCGGCGCTCAGGCGCGCTCGAGAATGGTGGCAATCCCCTGCCCGCCGCCGATGCACTGGGTGGCGAGCGCGTAGCGCCCCTTCTCGCGCGCGAGCAGCGCCGCCGCCTTGCCCGTGATGCGCGCGCCGGTGGCGCCGAGCGGATGCCCGATCGACAGGCCGCCGCCGTCGAGGTTGGTCCTGCCGGCATCGAGGCCGAGATCGCGCATGCAGGCCAGCGCCTGCGAGGAGAAGGCCTCGTTGATCTCGATCACGTCGAGGTCCGCCACCTGGAGGCCCGCGCGCGCGAGCGCCTTGCGCGTCGCCGGGATCGGGCCGATGCCCATCACGGCCGGATCGACGCCCACCGTCGCGAACGCGCGGATGCGCGCGAGCGGCTGCAGGCCGTGCCGCGCGGCGAAGGCGTCGCTGGTCACGAGCACCGCGGCCGCGCCGTCGGTCAGCGGCGACGAGGTGCCCGCGGTCACCACGCCGTCGGGCCGGAACGCGGGCTTCAGGTTCGCGAGCGCCTCGGCCGAGGTGGAGGGCCGGATGCAGCCGTCGGCATCGATCAGTTCGCCCGAAGGCAGCCGCACCGGCACGATCTCGCCCGCGAGCCGGCCTTCGGCGCGCGCCGCGGCGGCCTTGCGGTGCGATTCGACCGCGAACGCCTCCTGGTCGGCGCGGCTCACCTGCCAGCGCGCGGCCACGTTCTCGGCGGTCTCGCCCATCGAGATGTAGGCGTCGGTGTCCGCCTTCAGTTCCGGATTCGGCGAGAAATTGAAGCCGCCCTGCGGCACCATCGTCATCGACTCCACGCCCACGCAGAGGAAGGCCTCGCCCATGCCGGCCTCGATCTGGGCCGCGGCGATGTGCACCGCCTGCATCGACGAGCCGCAGAAGCGGTTGACCGTCATGCCGCCCACCTCGTGCGGCAGCCCCGCGAGCAGCCCGACGATGCGCGCGAGGTTGTTGCCCTGCGCGGCCTCGGGGTAGGCGCAGCCGAGGATCACGTCCTCCAGCAGCGCGGGATCGAAGTCGGTGCGCTGCAGCAGGCCGCGGACCACGCCGGCGGCGAGCGTGTCGGGGCGCACCTCGGCGAGCGCGCCCTTCTTGGCGAAATGGAAGGGCGAGCGGGCATAGGCGGAAATCACGGCTTTCATCGGAACACTCCTTGCATCAATACCTACCTTCCGACAGGTAGGCTTTCGGGCCAAAAAAATGCAGGCGCGCATCCCGCGCCTGCGCTGTCGCCCGGCTGCTTCTCAGCCGGACAGGGAACATCGCAGCCGCGCGATGGCGTCGTCGAAATCCTCCACCCGCCCGGTCATGCGCGAGGCGAGCAGCGCGCCCTGGCACACGGTGAACACGTAGGCCGCGAGCGAGGCCGCAGGCGGCGCGTCCTTGCGCGGCCGCTCCTGCGCGAGCGCGCCCAGCACGCCCGTGAGCCACAGCACCTGGGTCTGACGCAGCTCCTGCACGGCCTGGCGCAGCCCGGCCTCGATGCAGTCCCAGCCCGGCGTGAGCGCGCCCGCGGGGCACATGCCCGCGCCGGCGCGCAGCGTGTTGCGGTACATGCGGAAATAGGATTCGAGCGCGTCCTCGGGCGCGCGCACGCGCGCCGCGGTCCAGTCGTTGAAGAACTGGGTCGCCTGGCGGATCACCGCGATGCCCAGCGCCTCCTTGGACGGGAAGTGGTGGTACAGGCTGGCCTTGCGGATGCCGACCGCCTCGGCCACGTCCTGGAAGCTGAAGCCCAGATACGAGCGCGTCTCGATGAACAAGCGCGCCACCGCGAGGATCTGCTCGCGGGTGCTGCCGGTGGCGAGGGCGGTGGCGCTGGACATCTACCTACTATAAGGTAGGGAGCGGCGGGCCTGCAAGCTGCAGGGTCAATCGGCCTTGATGTTCGCGGCCTTGATGATCCGGCCGTTGCTCTCGTATTCGTCGGCGATCTCCTTGGCGAAGGCGGCCGACGTGCCGCCCGTGGGCACGTTGTCGGTGGCGGTGAGCTTGGCGCGCAGTTCGGGGCTCGCGAGCGCCTTGTTGATCTCGGCGTTGTAGCGTGCCACGAGCGCGGGCGGCGTCGCGCCCGGCGCGAAGATGCCGAACAGCGAGTTGATGTTGGCGGCACCGTAGCCCAGCTCGCCCAGCGTGGGCACCTGCGGCAGGCTCTCGAGCCGCGCCGGCGCGCCCGCCGCGAGCGGCCGCAGCTTGCCCGACTGGATGTGCGCGGTGAGCGTCGGGCTGGCGTTGGTCGAGAGGATCTCGAACTGGCCGCCGAGCGCGTCGTTGAGCTGCTGGCCGCCGCCCTTGTAGGGCACGTGCGTGATGTCCACGCCCGCGGCCGCGCGCAGCTGCTCGAGCACGATGTGGCCGAGCGAGGCCGGGCCCGAGGTGGCCCAGCGCACCGCGCCGGGCTGCGCCTTGGCCTCCGCCACCAGCGCGCGGAAGTCGCGCGCCTTGCTCGCCGGCGTCGCGACCAGCAGCACGGGCGAGTACATCACGCTCGCGACCGGCGCCACGTCCTTGCGTGCATCGAAGGGCAGCTTGCCCAGGTGCGGGCTCAGCACCAGGGGGCTGATGGCCGAGAAGCCCAGCGTCGCGCCGTCGGGCGCGGCCTTGGCGACCGCGTCCATGCCGATTGCGCCGCTCGCGCCCGCGCGGTTCTCGACCACGACGGTGATGCCCATCTGCGCCGCCAGCCGGTCGCCGAGGGCGCGCGCCACCACGTCGCTGACGCCGCCGGCGGGATAGGCCACGATCAGACGCAGGGTCTTGGGAACGGCGGCCGCAGGCTGCTGGGCCGAGGCGCCGCCCGCGCCGCAGAGCACGCCGGCCGCGGCCAGCAGGGAGAACACGGCGCGGCGCCGCGTCGAGGGGGATGAGGAGAAGAAGGTCGAAGGGGTCATGTCGTGCGGAATTCTGCCGGATCGCCGCCAGCGAGCAGCCGCGCGAGCGCGAGCGCGTTGCCCACCGCCTCGCCGCCGGCCGTGTTGTCGAAGATGCACCAGCAGTGCGCGCCCTCCTCCCGTGCGCGCCGCAGGCGCTCGGCGAGCCGGCCCAGCAGCGCGTGGTCGTAGGCCGACCAGTAGCGCCGCGGCGAGCCGTGCAGCCGCAGGTAGACCAGGCCCGGCCAGCCGCCCGGCGCCGCGGCTTCGTCGAACAGCACCGGATCGGCAAGCACGCGCGCGACCTCGAAGCGCGCGAGCAGCGCCCCGGCCGCGGGCGCGAACCAGCTGCGGTGGCGCGGCTCGAGCGCCACCGGCCCCGCATGGCGCCGCCGCAGCCCCGCGAGGAAGGCGCGGGCCACCGCCGCGTCGAACGCGAGGCTCGGCGGCAGCTGCACCACCAGGCAGCCGAGCTTCCCGCCCAGGCCCGCGACCTGCGCGAGGAATTCGTCGAAGGCCGGCAGCGCGCCCGCGAGCCGCAGCTCGTGCGTGATGCGCTTCGGCAGCTTCACCGCGAAACGGAAGCCCTCGGGCGCGGCGTCGGCCCACCGCGCATAGGTCTGGCAACGGTGCGGCCGGTAGAACGAGGTGTCGATCTCGGCCGTGTCGAAGCGGGCGGCGTAGCGCGCGAGGTGCGAGCCCTCGGCGGGAAAGTGCGGCCACATCGCACGCGGCAGGCTCCAGCCTGCGCATCCGATGCGCGGCGGCGCGGAGACGAGTTCGGTCATCCCCGCATGTTAGGAGCAGCCTTAGCCCCAGGGCATGGTGAAGGTCTTGCAGTTGGTGAAGGACTTGATCGCCTCCTGCACCCCTTCCTTGTAGCCCAGCCCCGAGTCCTTGATGCCGCCGAAGGGCGTGAGCTCGATCCGGTAGCCCGGCACCTCCCAGAGGTTGACGGTGCCGACCTGGAGCTCGGTCGCGAAGCGCATCGCGTAGTCCATGCGGTCGGTGCAGATGCCCGACGAGAGGCCGTAGGCGGTGCCGTTCGAGATCGCGATCGCCTCGTCGATGCTGCCGAAGGTCAGGATCGGCGAGACCGGCCCGAAGGTCTCCTCGCGCACCACGGTCATCCCGGGCCGCACGCGGTCGAGCACCGTGGGCGCGTAGAGCGCGCCCTCGCGCCGGTTGCCCGCGAGCAGCCGCGCGCCCTGCGCCACCGCCTCGTCGACCACCTGCTCGAAGCGGCGCGCGGCAGCCTCGTCGATGACCGTGCCCATGTCGTTGGCGGGGTCCGCGGGGTCGCCGTGGCGCCAGCGCTTCGTCTTCTCGACCACGCGCTCGGTGAAGCCATCGGCCACCGCCTCGTGCACCAGCATGCGCTTGACCGCGGTGCAGCGCTGCCCCGAGTTCTTGTACGAGCCCTGCACCGCGAGCTCGGCGGCGCGGTCGAGGTCGGCGTCCTCCATCACAATCAGCGGATCGTTGCCGCCGAGCTCGAGCACGACGCGACGGTAGCCGGCCTTGGCCGCGATGTACTTGCCGATCGCGACGCCGCCCGTGAAGGTGATCAGGTCCACGTCCGGGTTCGTGAGCAGCTCGTCGGCGATCTCGCGCGGATCGCCGGTCAGCACCTGGAACATCTCGGGCGGCAGCCCCGCCTCGTAGAGGATGTCGGCCAGGTACAGCGCCGACAGCGGCACCTTCTCCGAGGGCTTGAGCACCATCCGGTTGTTGGTCGCGATGCTCGGCACCACCTTGTGCGCGACCTGGTTCATCGGATGGTTGAAGGGCGTGATCGCGGTGATCACGCCGAGCAGCGGCTCGCGCAGCGTCATGACCTTGCGCTTCTTGCCGTGCGCCGTCAGGTCGCACGAGAACACCTGGCCGTCGTCGCGCAGCGCCTCCATCGCGCCGAAGGTCAGCACGTCGGCGACGCGGCCGACCTCGTAGGTCGCGTCCTTGAGGCACAGGCCCGACTCGGCCGTGATGAGCGCGGCCGCCTCCGCGGTGCGCGTGCGCAGCAGCGCGCAGGCGCGCTGCAGGATGCCCGCGCGCTCGTAGCGCGACAGCGTCGGCCGGAAGGCGCGCGCCACGCGGAAGGCCTGGCGCACGTCGTCGAGCGAGGCCATCGGCACCGTGCCCACGCGCTCGTTGCGGAAGGGGTCGAACACGTCGATGCGGCGCTCGCGCTGCACGCGCTCGCCGCCGATGCGCAGCGCCTCGGCGCGGAAGCCCGCGCTGTCGCGCGCGGGGGTCGATGGGGTCGTCATGCCAGGTCCTCCGTGGTGGTGTCGTTGCCGATGAAGTTGCGCCCGCGCGCGCCGCTCTGGGCGTGCAGCAGCATCCGGCGCGCTTCGTCCTCGCCCACGCCGTAGTCGGCGAAGCGGGTCTTCACGCCCAGCGATTCGATGAACTCCGCGAGCGCGCCGGGCGCGCGCGCGAGCGGCATGCCGAGCGCCTGCGCGAGCACCGCGTCGCGCTCGGCGCTGTGGCCGATCGCGCGCTCGAGCACCAGCGGCAGCGGGAACGAGCAGGCAATCCCGTGCGGCAGGCCGTAGCGCAGCGTCATCTCGTAGGAGATCGAGTGCGCGAGCGCGGTCTTGGTGTTGGAGAACGCCATCCCGGCCTTCAGGGCGGCCAGCGCCATGCGTCCGCGCAGGCCCAGGTCGTCGAGCCCGGCCATCAGCCGCGGCAGCACCTCGAGCGTGTCGCGCACCGCCGCGACCGCGAAGGTGTCGGACACCGGGTTGGCATTGACGTTCCAGATCGCCTCGAGCGCATGCGAGAGCGCATCGAGCCCGCTCTGCAGCGTGACGGCCGCGGGCAGCGAGAGCATCAGCTCGGGGTCGATCACCGCATGGCGCGGCCAGGTCTGCTCGAGGTGCAGCGAGTATTTCTTCTGCCGCGCGCGGTCCCAGATCGTGGCCCAGGGCGTGACCTCGCTGCCGGTGCCCGCGGTCGTGGGCACCGCGACCAGCATCCTGGCGCGTGTCGGCACGAAGTCGCGCTCGCCGGCGAGCCCCGCGACCAGGTCGGCGAAGCGCGCCGCGTCGTCGGCGACCGCGAGCGCCTTGGCGGTGTCGATCGCGCTGCCGCCGCCGACGGCGACGATCGCTTCCACCTCCGGATGCGCATGCCAGAAGCGCTCGTAGGTCGCCGCGAGCTCGGCCACGTCGGGATTGGGCCGGACGCCGTCGATCACGCAGGCGAGCGCGGGCCCGAGCACCGACTCCAGCCGGCCCAGCAGGCCGAGCGCCCGCGCCTCCGGAAAGGTCACCAGCGCGGCGCGCCGGCCGGCCAGCAGCTTCGGCAGGGACGACAGGGCCCCTGCCCCGTACACGCTGCGCACGGGGTTGAAGTAGTGGAAGCTCATGGTCGGGCGGTTCAGTCGGCGGCGGCCGCGTGGTTCAGTGCGAGGTCGAAGACGTCGAAGTTGCGCAGCCGCCGCTGCGGATCGACGCCGCGCAGCGGCCGGTTGAAGACGAGCGGCACCTTCTGCTCGGAGATGCCGCCGTGCGAACGCAGCGGCACCGTGAGCCCGCTGAGGTCGTGGTCGGCCGCGCGCGTGCCGATGGCCGCGAGGTGGTCGGCGATCACCACCAGATCGCCGATGCGGTCGGGCGGCAGCTCGAAGCGCGCCGCGGCCGCCTCGCGCGGCAGCACGAGCTCGATGCCGTCGATTGCCGCCAGCGAATCCGCGAGCGCGGCCGCGTCGGTGCCGGGTTCGAGGTAGACGGTGGCGAAGGAGCCGAGCGCGCCGTGGTGCACCACGTAGGGATCGGTGATCGGCAGGATCACGCGCGCGCGCCCCGCGCCGAGCCGGGCATCGAGCGCCTCCTGCAGGAACACGATGCGCGGCCGGCCCGCGGCATCGGTCTTGGGGCTCATGCCGTGGTCGGCCGTGAGCGCGATCAGCGCGCCCATCGCGTCGAGCTCGGCGAGGTAGCCGTCCATCATCGCGTAGAAGGCGTTGGCGCCCGCGGTGCCGGGCGCGCACTTGTGCTGCACGTAGTCGGTGGTCGAGAGGTACATCAGGTCGGGGCGGCGCGTCTGCATCAGCCGCACGCCGGCCGCGAACACGAACTCGCTGAGCTCGGCGCTGTACACCGAGGGCACCGGCCGGCCCACGAGCGCGAGCACGTCGTCGATGCCGCCGTCGGCGAGCGTGGCGCGGTCGGCCTTCTCGGCCGAGAAGCAGATGCCTTCCATGCGGTGGCCCAGCAGCGTGCGCAGCTTGTCCTTGGCCGTCACCACCGCCACCCTGGCGCCGGCCTTGGAGAACACCGCGAGCAGCGTCTCGGCGCGCAGGTAGGCCGGGTCGTTCATCATCACCTCCCTGCCTTCGGCCGGGTCGAGGAAGTAGTTGCCGCAGATGCCGTGCACCGAGGGCGGCGCGCCGGTCACGATCGAGAGGTTGTTCGGGTTGGTGAAGCTCGGCACCACGCAGTCGCCGATGCGCGAGTCGCCCGCGGCCAGCATCTTCTGCAGGAACGGCGCGACGCCGGCCTGGATCGCCTGGGTGATGTAGTCGGGTTCGCAGCCGTCCACGCAGACCACCACCACGGGCTGCGAGGGAAAGGCGTAGCGGCGGCCATTGACCGAAACGGCCGGCACGGTCGATGTCATGAACGGGCTCCTTGTTGAATCCATGCGCGCAACTTGCTCGAGAGGTAGTCGGCCGTCATCACCATCGCGACGATCACGAGGATGCAGGTGGCCGTGTCCTGGTACTGGAACAGCTTCATGCTGCCCACGAGCTCGAAGCCGATGCCGCCCGCGCCCACCATGCCGAGCACCGTGGCCTGGCGCAGGTTGGTCTCGAAGCGGTAGACGATGACGCCGATCCACGCGGTCACGACCTGCGGGATGACGCCGAAGACGATGGTCTGTATCGGGCCCGCGCCGGTCGAGCGCAGCGCCTCGATCGGTCCCTCGTCGATCTCCTCGATCGATTCGGCGAAGAACTTGCCGAGCATGCCCGCGCCATGCAGCGCGAGCGCCAGCACGCCGGGGAACGGACCCAGGCCGACGGCGGCGACGAAGATCAGCGCGAGGATGATCTCGTTGATGCCGCGCGTGATGTTGAGCACCTGGCGCATCGCGTGGAATACCGCGAGGCTGGGCGAGATGTTGCGCGCGGCGAAGAAGCACAGCGGCACCGCGAGCAGCACCGCGAACAGCGTGCCCCAGATCGCGATCTGCACCGTCTCGATCGCGGGCTTGACGAGCTTCTGCAGGAACGCCCAGTTGGGCGGCAGCATGCGCGAGAGGAAGTCGGCGATCCACGGCATGCCCTTGGCGAGCTCGCCGAAGCTGACCTGCGCGCCGACCGCGGCCCACCAGAGCACGCCGAGCCCCGCCGCCGCGGCCACGAGGTACTTCCACCAGCCTTCGTTGCCGCCGCTCTTGGCGACGAGCAGGTTGTAGCGTCCGATCGAGATCATGGCTGCTCCAGGGCGAGTTGGGGCGCGGGCCGCGCGGCATGCGCCGGCGCGGGGATCGATGCCGCGGCGGCCTGCGCGGCCTCGGGCGCGGGGACCTCGGGCTCGACGCCGCCCGGATAGATCCGGTGCAGCACCTCGTCGGTGAGTTCGTCGGGACGGCCCTCGAACACGATGCGGCCGCCCGCCACGCCGATCACGCGCTCGGCGAACTCGCGCGCGTAGTCGACCTGGTGCAGGTTGCAGATCACGCTGATGCCGTCCTCGCGGCTGGCCTGCCGCAGGTAGTTCAGCACCTTGCGCGAGGTCTTCGGATCGAGGCTCGCGACCGGCTCGTCGGCCAGGATCACCTTGGGCTTCTGCGCCAGCGCGCGCGCGATGCCCACGCGCTGCTTCTGCCCGCCCGAGAGCGTGTCGGTGCGCAGGTCGGCCTTGTGGTCGAGCTCCACGCGGCGCAGGCATTCGCGCGCGGTCTCGATGTCACGCGCGGGGAAGACCTGGAACCACGAGGCCACCGCCGGCATCGAGCCGAGGCGGCCCGTGAGCACGTTCTTCAGCACCGACAGCCGCGGCACCACGTTGTAGTGCTGGAAGATCATCGCGACGTCGCGGCGCACGCGGCGCAGCCCGGCGCGGTCGCGCCGCACGCAGACGCCGTCCACGCGCACCTCGCCCTGCGTGGGCTCGGCGAGCTGGTTGATGCATCGCAGCAGCGTGGACTTGCCGGCGCCCGAGGCGCCGAGGATGACGACGAACTCGCCCTTGGCGACCGACAGGTCGACCTGGTGCAGTGCGGTGAAGTCGCCGTAGCGCTTGCCGAGGCCGCGGATCTCGATCATTTCATCTTCCCCAGGTCGAGCTTCAGGATCTTGGCGGTCTCGCGGATCACGTTGTAGGCCGCGTCGTTGGTCGGGTGGAAGCCGTTGAGCAGGCCCTGGTCCGACCACGGGATGTCCTTGACCTGCAGGAAGGCCGCCTGCACGCGCTTCTTGAGGTCGGCGCCGAGGTCCTTGCGCCAGACCGTCGGCGATTCGGGGATCGGCTCCGATTTCCAGACCTCGACCAGGTCCTCGCGCTTCACCAGCCCCTTGGCCACCGCGGCATCGAGGATGCGGTCGGCGATGGCCGCGGCCTCCACCTTCCGGTTCTGCACCGCGATCGCGCTCGAGTCGTGCGAGCCCGAGAAGATCACGCGGCCGAAGTCGCGGTCGGGATCGAAGCCGGCCTTGATCAGGCCCGCCTTCGGGAACAGGTGGCCCGAGGTGGAGCTCGGGTCGACGAAGGCGAAGGTGCGGCCCTTGAGGTCCTTCACGGTCCGGATGCCGCTGTCCTTGTGGGCCACGATCTGGCTGTAGTAGAAGGTGCGGCCGGCCTTCTTGGTCTCGGCCACCGCGAAGGCCTCGATCTCCGCCACCGTGGTGCCGAGCACGTAGGAGAACGGGCCGAGGTAGGCGACGTCGAGGCGCTTCGAGCGCAGCGCCTCGATCACGCCGTTGTAGTCGGCCGCGACGAAGGGCTTCACGGCCATGCCCAGCGCCTTCGAGAGCATGTCCATCATCGCCTGGCTGTTCGCGATCATCGCGCGCGAATCCTCGGACGGGATCAGGCCCACGGTGAGCGCCTGCTGCGCTCTCGCCGGCGATATGAGGGCCGATCCCACGGCGGCAGCCGTGCCCATCAGCAAGCTTCTGCGTTTCATCATGGTCGTCTCCGGTGGTATGCGATTCATCGAATCCTCCTGGTGCTTTTCGACAGGCAACATTGCCCGTCCCGAGTCTTCCAGTCGTTCGTGTCATGGTCATGACATCCGAGGATTCGCGACGTCGCGGCCTGTTTCTGTCGCGGCCTGCAGCGTCTGGCGGCAAGTACATCACCGCCGCATCTATCGATCCAATTCAAATTTTTTCGGCGATGTATTGAATGAACCTATAGTTCAGAATCGACCGATCCCACCGGCTTCCGGAGCTTCCGCATGCGCCTGACCCAGCTTCGTTCCTTCTTCGCGGTGGCACGCGAAGGCAGCTTCACGCGCGCGGCCGAGAGCCTGCACGTGAGCCAGCCCACCATCACCACGCAGGTGCGCTTCCTCGAGGAGAGCTACAAGGTCGAGCTGTTTCACCGGCGCGGCCGGCGCGTGCAGCTCACCGTGATGGGCGAGCAGCTGATGCAGCTCGCGCAGCAGATCTTCAGCCTCGAGGCCGACGCGGTGCACCTGCTCGGCGACGCGGGCGCGCTGCGCACCGGCCACCTGCGCGTCGCGGCCGTGGGCCCGTACCACGTGACGAAGATGCTGGTGGACTTCAACCTGCGCTACCCCGGCATCAAGGTGACGGTGAGCACCGGCAACTCGCAGGCCGTGCTCGGCCAGCTGCTCGACTACAGCGCCGACGTGGGCGTGCTCGCGCAGATGGTGCGCGACGACCGCTTCATCTCGGTGCCGTTCATGAAGCAGCCGGTCGTGATCTTCGTGCCCTCCTCGCACCGCTTCGCGCGCCGGCGCAGCATCCGGCTCGCCGAGCTCGAGGGCGAGCGGCTGATCATGCGCGAGCAGGGCTCGACCACGCGCCGCGCGCTCGAGCTCGCGCTCGACCGCGCGAAGGTGCGCGCCAACGTGGTGATGGAGATCGGCAGCCGCGAGGTGATCCGCGAGGCGGTGCTGCAGGGCCTGGGCATCGCGGCCGTGTCCGAGGTCGAGTACGTGCCCGCGCCCGACCTGCACAAGGTCGCGATCGGCGATGCGGAGATCTTCACCTCGGCCCACGCGCTGTGCCTGGCCGAGCGGCGCGAGATGCGCATGGTGAGCGCCTTCTTCGACACGCTCGCGCCCGCGGTCGAAGGACGCCGCCGCGGCGCCCGGGCCTGAGCGCCGCGCTCAGCCGCGCGGATGGTGCTGCGCGTGCAGCTGCTTGAGCCGCTCGCGCGCGACGTGGGTGTAGATCGTGGTGGTCGAGATGTCGGCATGCCCGAGCAGCAGCTGCACCGCGCGCAGGTCGGCGCCATGGTTCAGCAGGTGGGTCGCGAACGCATGGCGCAGCGTGTGCGGCGACAGCGGCACGCGGATGCCGGCCGCGGCCGCATGCTTCTTGACGATGACCCAGAACATCACGCGCGTCATGCCCGCGCCGCGCCCCGTCACGAAGAGGTCCTGCGTCTGCTGCGGACCGAGGATCTCGGCCCGCGCCTCCTCGAGGTAGCGCACGATCCAGCGCCGGGCCTCGGCGCCGAACGGCACCAGCCGCTCCTTGCTGCCCTTGCCAAGCACGCGCAGCACGCCCTCGTTGAGCCCGAGGTCGGTGACCTTGAGCGCGACCAGCTCGCTCACGCGCAGCCCGCTCGCGTACATCAGCTCGAGCATCGCGCGGTCGCGCAGCCCGAGCGGCGCCTCGACGTCGGGTGCGCCGAGCAGGTCGTCGACCTGCTTCTCCGACAGCGTCTTGATCGCGCGCGGCATCTGGCGCGCGGGCGCGAGCCGCAGGCTCGGGTCGGCCGCGACGCGGCGCTCGCGCAGCGCCCAGCGGTAGTAGCGCTTGAACACCGTGAGCCGCCGGTTCGCCGAGGTGGCCTTGCCGTGCGTCGACAGGCGCGCGCCCATGTAGGCCTGCAGGTCGCTCTCCTTCGCGGCGTCGAGCGCGAGGCCGCCGCGCTCGCGGCGCAGCCACTGCGCGAACAGCGCGAGGTCGCGCCGGTAGGCCGCCAGCGTGTTCTTCGACAGCCCGTCCTCGAGCCAGAGGGCATCGATGAAGTCGTCGATCTCGGGGGTGGTCGTGGCGGCGGCGGCCTCGGTCATGCGCGCGAAGATAGCAAAACGGGGGAAGGCAAAAAGCAAAAAGGCCGCCCGTGGCGCGGGCGGCCCTCGTCAGGCGCAGCGGATCAGTCGAGCTTGAGCTTCTGCTTCGCGACCACCTGCTTGTAGATGTCGAACTCGGCCTTGATCTGCGCTGAGAACTGCTCGGGCGTGTTGGCGACGATCAGCGAACCCGTGTCCTCGATGCGCTTGCGCACGGCCGGATCCTCGACCGCCTTCTTCACGCCGGCGTTGACCTTGTCGACCACGTCCTTCGGCAGGCCCTTGGGGCCGAGGATGCCGTAGTAGGCCAGGCGGTTGACCGGCTCGAGGCCCACTTCCTTGAAGGTGGGCACGTTCGGCAGCGCGGCGAGGCGCTGCGGCGCCGAGACCACGATCGGCACCAGGCGGCCGCTCTGGATGAAGGGCATCGCCGAGGGGATGTTGTCGAACATGATCGGCACCTGGCCCGCGACCACGTCGTTGAGCGCGGGACCCGCGCCGCGGTACGGGATGTGCGTCACGAAGGTGTTGGTGAGGCTCTTGTAGAGCTCCATCAGCAGGTGGCCGATGCCGCCCGTGCCCGACGAGGCGTACGAGTACTTGCCGGGGTTCTTCTTGAGCTCGGCCACGAACTCGGCGTAGTTCTTGGCCGGGAAGCTCGGGTTCACCGCGATGATGTTCGGCGTGGCGGCGATGTTGACGATCGGCGTGAAGTCGTTGATCGGGTCGTACGGCACCTTCGGGTTGATGGCCGGGTTGGCGGCCGTGCTCGAGACCGTGGCGACGCCGAGCTTGTAGCCGTCGGGCGTCGCGCGCGCGGTCTCGGCCGCGCCCACGATGCCGCCGCCGCCCGCGCGGTTGATCACGACCACCGGCTGGCCCAGCACCTTGCCCAGCGGGTCGGCGATCACGCGCGCGACGATGTCGGTGGTGCCGCCCGGTGCGAAGGGCACGCTCAGCTCGACGGGCTTGTTGGGATAGCCCTGGGCGAAGCTCTGGCCCGTGACCGCGAGCAGCGCGGCAGCTCCCACCATGGCGCTCCATTGACGACGTTGCATCTATAACTCCTTGAATGGCTGTTGTCGAAAAAGCAAAGCCCCGGATGCTAGCCGCACAAGGCGCCGGCCCGTGCCCTGGATTACCCATGGTCGGCTACGGTTTATGCTCGAAGCAGTGAACTTTGCCCAGCTGCTCTTCCCCGACTTCTCGCTCATCGCCATCGGCTGGCTGCTCTGCCGCTACACCGCGCTGGACCGCCGCGTCTGGGACCAGGTCGAGAGCCTGGTGTACTACTTTCTGTTTCCGGTGCTGCTGTTCCATTCGATCGTGCGCAGCCCGCTCGATTTCGGCGCGACCTCGAGCCTGCTGATCGCGGGCGTCGGCGTCGGCGTGTGCGGCATCGCGATGGCCTATGCGCTGCCCTTCGTGCCGGGCCTGCGCGCGCACATCGACCGGCGCGACCACGCGGCCAGCGCGCAGATCGCGTTCCGCTTCAACTCCTTCATCTGCCTCGCGCTGGCCGAGCGGCTCGCCGGGCCCCAGGGCCTGCTGCTGATCGCGGTGCTGATCGGCGTGTGCGTGCCGATGTTCAACATCGCGGCCGTCTGGCCGATGGCGCGGCATGCGAAGGCCGGCTTCGCGCGCCAGCTGGTGCGCAATCCGCTGATCGTCGCGACGCTCGCGGGCCTGCTCGCGAACGTGCTGGGCTTCGGCATCCCGAACTGGGCCACGCCGACGCTCACGCGCATCGGCGCCGCCTCGCTCGCGCTGGGCCTGCTCGCGGCGGGCGCGGGCATGCAGTTCGCGACGCTCGGGCGCGGCAAGGCGCTCGCGGTCTCGGTGCTCGCGATCCGGCACCTGCTGCTGCCGCTGGCCGCATGGGCGCTGGCGCACGCGCTGCGGCTCGATGCCACCCAGGCCACGGTGCTGATGGCCTTCTCGGCCGTGCCCACGGCCTCGAGCGCCTACGTGCTCGCGGCGCGCATGGGCTACAACGGACCGTACGTGGCCGGCCTCGTCACGCTGTCGACGCTGCTGGGGGTGGCGAGCCTGCCGTTCGCGCTGGCGCTGCCGCGGTAGGCCCCGTCCCGGGCGCCTGCGCCAGCGCCCATGCCACGTGCTCGCGCACCAGCGGGCTCTCGTGCGCGGCGCGCGTGGCCAGCGCCTCGGCCGCGCCGGGCTCCCCCGCGCGCAGCGCGTTGCCGAGCGCGACCGCGATGTTGCGCAGCCAGCGCTCGTGGCCGATGCGCCGGATCGGGCTGCCCTCGGTGTGGCGCAGGAATTCCTCCTCGGTCCATGCGAACAGCGCCGCGAGCGCGCGGCCCGTGAGCCCTTCGCGCGCATCGAAGTCGGGCAGCGCGCTCTTCTTCGCGAACTTGTTCCAGGGGCAGATCAGCTGGCAGTCGTCGCAGCCGTAGATGCGGTTGCCCATCAGCGGGCGCAGCTCGGGCGGGATGCTGCCCGCATGCTCGATGGTCAGGTAGGAGATGCAGCGCCGCGCGTCGAGCCGGTAGGGCGCGACGATGGCCTGCGTCGGGCAGATGTCGATGCAGGCGCTGCAGCTGCCGCAATGCGCGCTGACCGGCGCGCTCTCCGGCAGCGCCATGTCGACGTAGATCTCGCCCAGGAAGAACATGGAGCCGGCCTCGCGGTCCAGCACCAGCGTGTGCTTGCCGCGCCAGCCCTGGCCGCTGCGCGAGGCGAGCTCGGCCTCGAGCACCGGCGCCGAATCGGTGAAGGCGCGATGGCCGAACGGCCCCACCTCCTCGGCGATGCGCTCGGCCAGCTTCGCGAGCCGCGTGCGCATCACCTTGTGGTAGTCGCGCCCGCGTGCATAGACCGAGACGATGGCCTCGCCCGGACGCGAGAGGCGCTCGAACTCGCGCGCCTGCCATTCGCCCAGCGGGGTGTCGCGCGGCAGGTAGTCCATGCGCGCAGTGATCACGCTCACGGTGCCGGGCACGAGCTCGGCAGGCCGGGCGCGGCGCGTGCCGTGCGCGGCCATGTATTGCATCTCGCCATGGAACCCGTGGGCCAGCCATTGCATCAGACCGTCCTCGGCGCTCGACAGATCGACGCCCGCGATTCCTATTTGGGAGAATCCGAGTTCCCGGGCCAGGTCCCGAATACGAGCAACGAGTGGATGGCTGACGATCACTTGCCGATTGTAGAAACGCAGGCGAAGACACTGCACTGGCGCAGCGAGGAGGACACCGGCGCCTTCGCGCGCGCGCTCGCGGCCTCGCCCGCGCTGCGCGACGCCTTCGTCGCGCTGCACGGCGACCTCGGCGCGGGCAAGACCACCTTCGTGCGCCACCTGCTGCGCGCGCTCGGCATCGAGGGCCGCATCAAGAGCCCGACCTATGCCGTGGTCGAGCCGCACGAGGCGCCCGACGGCCTCGCGATCTTCCACTTCGACTTCTACCGCTTCAACGACCCGCGCGAGTGGGAGGACGCGGGCTTCCGCGACATCTTCGCGGGCCCGGGCCTGAAGCTGGCCGAGTGGCCCGACAACGCCGCCGGCCACCTGCCGGTTGCAGACCTCGCTATTAAAATAGAAGCAATGACCGACGACACCCGCAGCGTGACCCTTCTGGCGAACACTCCCCGCGGCAGCGAACTGCTGGCGCAGACCGGCGCATGAAGGCGAGCGGGCTCAAGCGGCGCGTGCTGCTGCAGGGCGGCAGCATCGCGCTGATGCTCGGCGTGCACCAGATCGCGCGCGGCGCCACTATCCTCGCGGTGCGCGTCTGGCCGGCGGCCGACTACACGCGCGTCACCATCGAATCCGACGCGCGGCTCAAGTCGCAGCAGCTCGTGGTCGGCAGCCCGCCGCGGCTCGCGGTCGATATCGAGGGCATCGACCTCAACCCCGAGCTGCGCGAGCTGGTCGGCAAGATCAAGCCCGGCGACCCTTACATCAACGGCCTTCGCGTGGGCCAGAACGCACCGAAGGTGGTGCGCATCGTGTTCGACCTCAAGCAGGCCGTGGTGCCGCAGGTGTTCTCGCTCGCGCCGATCGCGGCCTACAGGCACCGGCTCGTGCTCGACCTCTACCCCGAGCAGCCGATCGACCCGATGGAGGCGCTGATCGCCGAGCGCCTGCGCGAAGCGCCGCGCACCAGCGGCGCCAACAGCGGCACCGCCGTCGCGACCGCGCCCGCCGTGCCGCCGCCGGCGCCGCCGAGCGCGGGCCTCGCGCCCGACGGCGGGCCGCCGATCCTCGTGCGGCCCTCGCCCAACGTGCCGGCGCCGCGGCCCGTGCCCGGCGCGCCGGTGC
>CBHTTS010000043.1:0-24571 GCA_966095775.1 uncultured Variovorax sp.
GTCGGCCGTGTCCCAGATCTGGTTGAGCGCGTTCATCATGATGCGGTCGAGCCGCACGTTGATCTCGTCCTCGTCCCAGAAGAAGGACGAGAAGTCCTGCACCCATTCGAAGTAGCTCACGGTCACGCCGCCCGCGTTGCAGATCACGTCGGGCACCACCAGCACGCCGCGTTCGGCGAGGATGTCGTCGGCCTGCGGCACCGTCGGGCCGTTGGCGCCTTCGAGCACCAGGCGGGCCTGGGTCTTCTGCGCGCGCTCGGCCGTGATCTGGCCTTCGAGCGCGGCCGGGATCAGGATGTCGCAGGGCACGCTCCAGAAGTCCTCGTTCGGCACGATGTCGCCGCCGGCCGCGAAGCCGACCACGCCGTCGGTGCGCGAGATCGGCACCAGCTTCGACAGGTCGAGGCCGTTGGTGTTGACGATGGTGCCGGTGTGGTCCTGCACCGCGACGATCCTGGCGCCCGCCTCGGCGAAGAGCTCGGCCGCGACCGAGCCCACGTTGCCGAAGCCCTGCACCGCGATGCGCGCGCCGCGCAGGTCCATGCCCAGCCGCCGCGCCGCCTCGCGGCCGGTGACGAACACGCCGCGGCCGGTGGCCTTGACCCGGCCCAGCGAGCCGCCCAGGTGCAGCGGCTTGCCCGTGACCACGCCGGTGGCGGTGCCGCCGACGTTCATCGAGTAGGTGTCCATCATCCAGGCCATGATCTGGGCGTTGGTGTTGACGTCGGGCGCCGGGATGTCCTGCTGCGGGCCGATGATGATGCCGATCTCGCTGGTGTAGCGGCGCGTCACCTTCTCCAGCTCCTGCTGCGAGAGCTTCTTCGGGTCGACGCGGATGCCGCCCTTGGCGCCGCCGTAGGGCAGGTTCACGGCCGCGGTCTTGATGGTCATCCAGGCCGACAGCGCCATCACTTCCTCGAGCGTGACGTCGGGGTGGAAGCGCACGCCGCCCTTGCCCGGGCCGCGGCTCATGTTGTGCTGCACGCGGTAGCCCTCGAAGTGGGCGATGGTGCCGTCGTCCATCTCGATCGGCACGTCGACGATCAGCGCGCGCTTGGGGCGCTTGAGCGTCTCGACCCAGCGGGCCAGCGGGCCCAGGTACGGCACCACGCGGTCGACCTGCGAGAGATACGTGCCCCAGGGGCTGTTGGGGGTCGGGTTGACGAAGGAGAGCTTTTCACTCATGGAGGACACCTTGGTTGAAACGGATCCCGCCACGATAGACCTCCGGCGCCCCGCGCGCCAACCCTTATGCGCGCCGCGAAGACGGTTATGCAAGAGCGGTTTGGCCGCGCCCGGAGGCGGCGCGGCGCCGGCCGCCGCTCAGGCCACCGCGCTCAGCAGCGCCGCGTTGCCCCCGGCGGCGGCGGTGTTGACGGTGAGGGTCTGCTCGGCGCAGAAGCGGTAGAGGTAGTGCGGCCCGCCCGCCTTCGGCCCGGTGCCGCTCAGCCCTTCGCCGCCGAAGGGCTGCACGCCGACCACCGCGCCGATGATGTTGCGGTTGACGTAGACGTTGCCCACGTGCGCGCGCGCCGCGAGCGCCTGGGCGCGCGAGTCGATGCGGGTCTGGATGCCGAGCGTGAGGCCGTAGCCGAGCGCGTTGATGCGCTCGATCACGGCCGCGGGGTCGGCCAGCGCGCCGCTGCCCCAGCGCGCGATCTGCAGCACCGGGCCGAAGATCTCGCTCGTCACCTGGTCGATCGAGGCGACCTCGTAGGCATGGGGCGCGATCAGGTTGCCCGCGGGCGCCGTCTCCGCGGGCAGCAGCCGCTTCGCCCCGGCGTCGAGCCGCGCGAGGTGGCGGCGGATGTTGTCGGCCGCCTCGCGGTCGATGACCGGGCCCACGTCGGTCGAGAGCCGCGCGGGATCGCCGCTCGCGAGCTCGCGCGCCGCGCCGCAGATCATCTCGACCACCGCATCGGCGATGCCCTCGTGCAGCACCAGCAGCCGCAGCGCCGAGCAGCGCTGGCCGGCCGAGCGGAACGCGCTCTGCACCACCGCGTCGGCCACCTGTTCGGGCAGCGCGCTCGAATCGACCAGCATCGCGTTGATGCCGCCGGTCTCGGCGATCAGCGGCACGATCGGGCCGTCCTTCGCGGGCAGCGCGGGGTGGATGATGCGCGCCACCTGGGTCGATCCGGTGAACACCACGCCCGCGACCCCGGGCGCCGCCACCAGCGCCGCGCCCACCGTCTCGCCCGGCCCGTGCAGCAGCTGCAGCGCGTCCGCCGGCACGCCGGCCGCGTGCAGCAGCGCGACGGCTTCGCGCGCGACCGCGGGGGTCTGCTCGGCGGGCTTCGCGAGCACGGTGTTGCCGGTGGCGAGCGCCGCCGCCACCTGGCCGAGGAAGATCGCGAGCGGGAAGTTCCACGGGCTGATGCACACCCACGGCCCGCGCGCGGTGAGCCGCAGCTCGTTGCTCTCGCCGGTCGGCCCCGGCAGCGCGACCGGCTGCATGATGCGCTCGGCCTCGTCGGCGTAGTAGCGCAGGAAGTCGATCGCCTCGCGCACCTCGGAGACCGCGTCGCCCCAGGTCTTGAAGGCCTCCCGGACCAGCAGCGCGCCGAAGCGCGGCAGCTCGCGCTGGAGCGCGTCGGCGGCCTGCCGCAGCATCGCGGCGCGCGCCTCGACGGGCGTGCGGCGCCAGCCGGCGAAGGCGGCGGCGCTCGCGGCCACGGCCGCGTGCGCGCGAGACGGGTCGAACTCCGGCACCTGCGCGACGCGGCAGTCCGCGAGCGCGGCCTCCAGCGGCGCGCGCATCGCCTCGACCGCGAGGTCCACGCCGTCGCTGTTGCGCCGCGCGGGCGCGGGGCCGAACAGCGCGGGCGGCAGCGGCAGCGCCGGGTTGCCGGGCTCGAGCCAGAGCGGCGAGCTCAGCAGCTCGGCGACCGGCACCGTCTCGTCGCCGAGCTGGTTCACGAACGAGGAGTTGGCGCCGTTCTCGAGCAGACGCCGCACCAGGTAGGCGAGCAGGTCGCGGTGCTGGCCCACGGGCGCGTACACGCGCACCGCGGCCGGGGTGCTCTTCATCACCTCGCGGTAGACGCCCTCGCCCATGCCGTGCAGCCGCTGGAGTTCGAAGGGCGCGTCGGCGGCGCGGGCCATCTGCAGGATCGCCGCGATGGTGCCGGCGTTGTGGGTGGCGAACTGCGGGTAGATCGCGTCGGGCGCCGCGAGCAGCGCGCGCGCGCAGGCCAGGTAGCTGACGTCGCTGTGGTGCTTGTGCGTGAAGACCGGGTAGTGCGGCATGCCGAGCTCCTGGGCGCGCTTGATCTCGGCATCCCAGTAGGCGCCCTTCACGAGCCGGCACATCAGCCGCAGCCCGTGGCGGCGCGCCACCGCCGTGACGTGCGCGATCAGTTCGAGCGCGCGCGTCTGGTAGGCCTGCAGCGCGAGCCCGAAGCCGCGCCATTGCGGCGCCTCGGCCGCGACGCGGGCCGCGAGCGCCTCGAACACGTCGAGCGAGAGCTCGAGCCGGTCCACCTCCTCGGCATCGATCGTGAGGTTGAGGTTCGCCGCGGCCGCCAGCTCGCACAGCCGCCAGACGCGCGGCACCAGTTCGGCGAGCACGCGCTCGCGCTGCGCCTCCTCGTAGCGCGGATGCAGCGCGCTGAGCTTGATCGAGATGCCGTCGTTGCGCTCGGGCGCGGCGGCCGTGTCGGCGCCGGCCGCGATCGCCGCGATGGCCTGGGCGTAGCTCTCGAGGTAGCGCAGCGCATCGGCCTCGGTGCGCGCGCCTTCGCCGAGCATGTCGTAGCTGAAGCGCAGCGCCGACTGCCGGCGGTGCGCGGCGCGCGCTTCGCCGAGCGCCTCGGCGATGGTCTGGCCGAGCACGAACTGGCGCCCGAGCAGCTGCACCGCGCGCAGGGTGGCCGCCACCACGGTGCGTGCGCCCAGCGTCGCCATGAGTCCGGCGGGGCGCTCCCCCTCGGGCAGGAACTTCTTCGACATCGAGATCGCGGCCGACGACATCCGCGAGAGCGCAGAATCGGCCGAGCCCTCGAAGTCGGCGCGGCCGAGCTGGTCGGCCGTGAGCGCGATCGCGGTCGCGGCGTCGGGCACGCGCAGCAGCGCCTCGGCCAGGCGCATCAGCGCCAGGCCCTCGGCGCTCGAGATCGGGTATTCGCGCAGCAGGCTTTCCATGGCCCAGAACGGCGGCGGATGGTGGCGCACCGCCTCAACCCAGGGCGTGGCGGCGGCGGCCGCGGCGGCCCAGTCGAGCGCGCCTTCGAGCGAAGCGAGGCGATCGGCGACGACGTCGGCCTCGAGGCGGTAGGGGGTGGGCAGATGCATGACAGCTCCTTGGTGGTATCCCCTATGGTCTTTCGATATATGACGAATCTTTTGCCAAAAATCGAGGCACCAACCGGATAATTCTCCAATGCTCGATCTGGACCGCATCGATCTCCGGCTGCTGAAGATTCTTCAGCAGGACGGCCGCATCACCAACCTCAAGCTCGCCGAAGCGGTGGCGCTGTCGCCCACCGCGGTGCTCGCACGGGTGCAGCGGCTCACGCGCGAGGGCTTCATCCTGGGCTACGAGGCGCGGCTCGATCCGCACAAGCTCGGGCGCGGCTTCACGGTCTTCGTCGAGGTGCTGCTCGACCGCACCACGCCCAACGTGTTCGACCAGTTCAAGGCCGCGGTGCAGGTGCGCGACGAGATCATGGAATGCCACATGGTCGCGGGCGGCTTCGACTACCTGCTGAAGACGCGCATGGCCGACATGGCGGCCTACCGCGACTTCGCGGGCACGGTGCTCTGGCAGCTGCCGGGCGTGCGCGAGACCCGGACCTATGCGGTGATGGAAGAGGTCAAGAGCAGCGCGCGGCTGCCGCTGGGCGTCTAGACCGGCTTGCGCGGACGGCCGCCGAAGATGGCGGTGCCGACGCGCACCATGGTGCTGCCGGCACTGACCGCCGCCTCGAGGTCGCCGCTCATGCCGAGCGAGAGCGTGTCGAGCGCGATGCCGGCTTCGCGGATGCGGTCGAACAGCGCGCGGGCGCGCAGGAACAGCGCGCGCTGCGCGTCGAAATCCGGCGCCGGTTCGGGAATGGCCATGAGCCCGCGCAGCCTCAGATGTGGCAAAGCCGCCACAGCGCGCGCGAGCGGCAGCGCCTCCTCGGGCGTGACGCCCGACTTGTTGGCGCCGCCGTCGACATTGACCTGCAGGCAGACGTTGAGCGGCGGCAGGCCGGCCGGGCGCTGCGCCGACAGGCGCTCGGCGATCTTGAGCCGGTCGATGCTGTGGACCCAGTCGAACTGCTCGGCCACGGGCCGCGTCTTGTTGCTCTGCAGAGGGCCGATGCAGTGCCATTCGATCCCGGCACGCAGGTCGGCGAGCGCCTCGATCTTCTCGAGCCCCTCCTGCACGTAGTTCTCGCCGAAGGCGCGCTGCCCGGCCGCGTAGGCCTCCCGCACGGCCTCGGGTCCGAAGGTCTTCGACACCGCCAGCAGCCGGACTTCGGCCGCGTCGCGCCCCTCGGCGGCGCAGGCCTTTGCGATCCGGTCCTTTACGTGCTGGAGGTCGTCGCCAATCATCGTCATAATCGCCCAAGAAATCGTATCAAAACGTCACCGAACCCGATCGAGGATCCCGTGGACATCACCCAACTGCTGGCCTTCAGCGTCAAGAACAAAGCCTCCGACCTGCATCTCTCCGCGGGCCTGCCGCCGATGATCCGCGTCCACGGCGACGTGCGGCGCATCAACGTCGATGCGCTCGACCACAAGGCGGTCCACGCCATGGTGTACGACATCATGAGCGACACGCACCGCAAGCACTACGAAGAGTTCCTCGAGGTCGACTTCTCGTTCGAGATCGACGGCCTCGCGCGCTTCCGCGTCAACGCCTTCAACCAGGCGCGCGGGGCTGCCGCGGTGTTCCGGACCATTCCCTCGAAGATCCTCACGCTCGAGCAGCTCAACGCGCCGAAGATTTTCGCGGATCTGGCGCTCAAGCCCCGCGGCCTGGTGCTGGTGACCGGCCCGACCGGCTCGGGCAAGTCGACCACGCTGGCCGCGATGATCAACTACCTCAACGAGAACGAGTACGGCCACATCCTCACGGTGGAGGACCCGATCGAGTTCGTGCACGAGTCGAAGAAGTGCCTGATCAACCAGCGCGAGGTCGGGCCGATGACGCTGTCGTTCTCGAACGCGCTGCGCTCGGCGCTGCGCGAGGACCCCGACGCGATCCTGGTGGGCGAGCTGCGCGACCTCGAGACCATCCGCCTCGCGATGACCGCGGCCGAGACCGGTCACCTGGTGTTCGGCACGCTGCACACCTCGTCGGCCGCCAAGACCATCGACCGGATCATCGACGTGTTCCCGGGCGAGGAGAAGGAAATGATCCGCGCCATGCTGTCGGAATCGCTGCAGGCCGTGATCTCGCAGACGCTGTGCAAGACCAAGGACGGCCAGGGCCGCGTGGCGGCGCACGAGATCATGCTCGGCACCCCCGCGATCCGGAACCTGATCCGCGAGGCCAAGGTGGCGCAGATGTATTCGGCGATCCAGACCGGCCAGGGCTCGGGCATGCAGACGCTCGACCAGAACCTCACCGACCTCGTTCGCCGCAATGCCATTTCGGCCGCCGAGGCGCGCAGCAAGGCCAAGATCCCCGAGAATTTCCCCGGATAAGCTCCGGCCGCCGGCTCGGAACCCCACAGACAGACCAAGGGCGCCCTCATGGAACGCGATCAAGCCAGCCAGTTCATCAATGACCTGCTCAAGCTCATGGTGAGCCGCAACGGCAGCGACTTGTTCATCACCGCCGACTTCCCGCCCGCGATCAAGGTCGACGGCAAGGTCACCAAGGTGTCGCAGCAGGCGCTGGGCGCGCAGCACACGCTGGCGCTCACGCGCTCGATCATGAACGACCGCCAGACGGCCGAGTTCGAGCGCACCAAGGAATGCAACTTCGCGATCTCGCCGACCGGCATCGGCCGCTTCCGCGTCAACGCCTTCGTGCAGCAGGGCAAGGTCGGCATGGTGCTGCGGACCATTCCCGCGAAGCTGCCGACCATCGACGGGCTGAACATGCCGCAGGTGCTCAAGGAAGTGGCGATGACCAAGCGCGGCCTGTGCATCCTGGTCGGCGCGACGGGCTCGGGCAAGTCGACCACGCTCGCGGCGATGATCGACTGGCGCAACGAGAACTCCTACGGCCACATCGTGACGGTCGAGGACCCGGTCGAGTTCGTGCACCCGCACAAGAACTGCGTGGTGACGCAGCGCGAGGTGGGCATCGACACCGACAGCTGGGAGGCCGCGCTCAAGAACACGCTGCGCCAGGCGCCCGACGTGATCCTGATGGGCGAAATCCGCGACCGCGAGACCATGGAGCATGCGGTCGCCTTCGCCGAGACCGGCCACCTCTGCATGGCCACGCTGCACGCCAACAGCGCCAACCAGGCGCTCGACCGGATCATCAACTTCTTCCCCGAGGAGCGCCGCGCCCAGCTGCTGATGGATCTGTCGCTGAACCTGCGCTCGCTGATCTCGCAGCGGCTGGTGCCGACCGAGGACGGCCAGGGCCGCGTGGCGGCGGTCGAGGTGCTGCTGAACACGCCACTGATCTCGGACCTGATCTTCAAGGGCGAAGTGGGCGAGATCAAGGAGATCATGAAGAAGAGCCGCAACCTCGGCATGCAGACCTTCGACCAGGCGCTGTTCGACCTGTTCGAGACGCACATGATTTCCTTCGAGGACGCGCTGCGCAACGCCGACTCGGCCAACGACCTGCGGCTGCAGATCAAGCTCAACAGCCAGCGCGCGCGCAGCACCGACCTGTCGGCGGGCACCGAGCACTTCGCGATCGTCTGACGCGGCGCGGCGGCAGGTGACGCCGCCGCGGCATTGGGCTTAAGCTCGGGCCCATGAGCAGCATCAACACCCGCACCTACGAATCCACCCCCGCGCAGACGGTGGCCTTCCTCGGCCTCGGCGTCATGGGCGGGCCGATGGCCGGCCACCTCGCGAAGGCCGGCCACACCGTCACGGTCTACAACCGCACGCCCGCGAAGGCCGAGGCCTGGGTCGCCGAATTCGGCGCGCCGGGCCGGCATGCCGCGACGCCGCGCGAGGCGGCCGACGGCGCCGACATCGTGTTCAGCTGCGTGGGCAACGACGACGACCTGCGCTCCGTGGTGCTCGGCCCCAACGGCGCCTTCGCCGGCATGAAGAAGGGCGCGGTGTTCGTCGACCACACGACCGCCTCGGCCGACGTCGCGCGCGAGCTCTCGAACGCTGCGCTCGGGCTGGGCGTGCAGTTCATCGACGCGCCCGTCTCGGGCGGCCAGGCCGGCGCGCAGAACGGTGCGCTGACCGTGATGTGCGGCGGCGACAAGCAGAGCTTCGAGCGCGTCAAGCCCGTGGTCGCGGCCTTCGCGCGCGCCGTCACGCACCTGGGCGCGAGCGGCGCCGGGCAGCTCGCCAAGATGGTCAACCAGATCGCGATCGCGGGCCTGGTGCAGGGCCTCTCGGAAGCCGTCGCCTTCGGCCAGCGCGCGGGCCTGGACATGAAGCTCGTGCTCGAGGTGATCGGCAAGGGCGCGGCCCAGAGCTGGCAGATGGACAACCGCGGCCAGACCATGATCGACGGCAAGTTCGACTTCGGCTTCGCGGTCGACTGGATGCGCAAGGACCTCGGCCTGGTGCTCGACGAAGCCAAGCGCAACGGCGCGCGCCTGCCCGTGACCGCGCTGGTGGACCAGTTCTACGCCGACGTGCAGCAGGCCGGCGGCAACCGCTGGGACACCTCGAGCCTGATCACGCGGCTCAAGTAGGACGCAGCGCCGCCTCCCAGGCAAAAAGCCCGCATGAAGCGGGCTTTTTTTCGTCGGCGCGGCCGTGCCTCAGCGCACCGGCGAGGTCACGACGCCGTTGTTCGGCGCCGGCTGCGCCGGGGTCGCGGGCGGCAGCGGCTCCATCGGCGGCAGCGGCACGCGCGAGCCCGACGACGAGGAGGCCGGCGGCGGGGCCGAGCCGGTGCCGCCGCGCTGCGCCTGGTTGGCGAGCTCGGCGTCGCTCACGATCTCGACCACGCGCACCACCTTCTGCACCCCCGAGATGCCGCGCGCGATCTCGGTCGCACGGTCGGTCTCGCGGCGCGTGGCGATGCCCATGAGGTAGACCACGCCGCGCTCCGTCACCACCTTGAACGAGTTCGCGAAGATGTCCTTGGCATCGAGCAGCGAGGCCTTGATCTTGCCGCTGATGAAGACGTCGTTCGAGCGGTCCTGGAAGGTGCTCGGCTGGCCGATGGTGAGCTCGTTGACCACCGAGCGCACGTTGTCCACGCGCGCCACCACGTCCTCGACGCGGCGGCGGTCGGCCTCGCTGCCCACGGCGCCCGTGAGCAGCACCTGGCGGTTGTAGCTGGTCACTCTCACGGACATGTGGTCGTGGGCTTTCTCGCGCACCCGCGGGCCCGCGCGCAGATGCAGGCCCTGGTCCTCTAGCCGCGCGCCCGAGCTGCGGCGGTCGGTCGCCACCATGCCCACGCCCACCGCGGCGGCCCCTCCGACCACGAGCGGCACGCAGGCCGAAAGCCCGGCGGCCAGCACGGCGCCCGAGGCAATTGCGATGGCAAGGCGTTGGAACGGTGTCGTCGTCATGTGGAAGCTTCCTGTTCTCCGAGTAGCTGGGCATCCACGCCGTCGCACAGGCAGTGCAGCGCGAGCAGGTGGACTTCGTGGACGCGCGCCGCACGCTCGTGCGGCACGCCGATCTGGACATCGGTCTCGCGCAGCGCGCGGCCGATCGCGCCGCCGGTGCCGGCGCCGCCCGCATTGCCGAGCAGCGCGACCACGGTCATGTCGCGCTCGTGCGCGGCCAGCACCGCCGCGAGCACGGACGCCGACTGGCCGCTCGCGCTGAGCACCAGCAGCACGTCGCCGGCCTGGCCGAGCGCGCGCACCTGGCGCGCGAAGCGGTCCGCATCGGTGGCGCTCGCGCTGTCGGCCGCGGGATCGTGGCTGTCGCCCGGCAGCGCGATCGCGCCGAGCTCGGGCCGCTCGCGCTCGAAGCGGCCGACGAAATGGGAGGCGAACTGGGCCGCCAGCAGGCCCGAGACGCCGGCGCCGCAAGCGAGGATTTTGCCGCCGCTGGTCACGCAGGCCAGGATGGCCTGCATCGCCTGCGAAATGGATTTACTGAGAACCGGACCGGCCTGGTACTTGAGGTCGGCGCTGTCGATGAAATGTTGCTGAATCCGTTGCTCGAGCATGGGGCGGGATGATACCGGGGGGCAATGAAACAAGACGTTTGCAATGTGGAGCGTCGGACGCGCATTCGGTTCCCGCGCGGCGCGATTCAACCGGCATCGAAGGCGCCCTGCAGCCAGGTGATGCGCGACTCCACCAGCACCACGTCGAAGCGGCAAGGCGGCAGCGCGCGCAGGCCGTTCAGGTAGTGGCGCGCCGCGAAGACGATGCGCCGCCGCTTGATGCCCGTGATGCTGCCGCCCGCGCCGCCATGCGTGCCGGCGCTGCGCTGGCGCACCTCGACGAACACCAGCGTCGCGTCGCGCGGATCGCGCATGATCAGGTCGATCTCGCCGCCGCCGCGCCCGGGCGTCCGATAATTGCGCTCGACCAGCACCAGGCCGGCCTGTCGCAGATGGTCGAGCGCGGCGTCCTCCGCCGCGTCGCCGCGATCCTTGGTCGTGATCGACTTCATGTGCTGCTGCTCCCTGCACGCGTCTTTTTCTTTCTTCGGAGAACCCTTTGGCCTCACTCGCACCCGCATCCTTCGGCGCCGCCCTCTCGGCCGCGCACGACGCCTCGGGTGCGCAGCATTATCCGCAGGGCACGCTCTACGTCGTCGCGACGCCGATCGGCAACCTCGCCGACATCACGCTGCGCGCGCTGCACGTGCTGCAGCTCGTCGACGCCCTGGCCTGCGAGGACACGCGCCACACGCAGGGCCTGCTGCGCGCCTACGGCATCGACCGGCCCGCCGCGCGGCTGCTCGCGGTGCACCAGCACAACGAGGCCGAGGCCGCGCAGGCCGTGATCGCGCGGCTCGCCGCGGGCGAGCGCGTGGCCTACGTGAGCGATGCCGGGACCCCCGGCGTCAGCGACCCGGGCGCGCGGCTCGTGCAGGCCGTGCGCGCCGCGGGTCAGCGCGTGCTGCCGCTGCCCGGCGCGAGCAGCGTCACCACGCTGGTCAGCGCGGCCGGGCTCGTCGCCGAAGGCGGCGAGGCCCATGCCGCGAGCGCCTTCGTGTTCGCCGGCTTCCTGCCGAGCAAGGCCGGCGAGCGCGATGCCGCCGTGCAGGCGCTCGCGCAGGAGCCGCGCACCGTCGTGCTGCTCGAGGCGCCGCACCGCATCGAGGCGCTGGCGCGCGCGCTGGCCGTGCTCGGCGAGCGCCGCGTCACCGTGGGCCGCGAGCTCACCAAGCAGTTCGAGGAGATCGCGACCGTCACGGCCGCCGCCCTGCCCGGCTGGTTCGCGGCCGAGCGCGATCGCACGCGCGGCGAGTTCGCGCTGGTGCTGCATCCGCAGGCCGTCGGCGGCGACGGCGGCGCCGAAGGCGAGCGCGTGCTGCGGCTGCTGCTCGCCGAGCTGCCGGTCAAGACGGCGGTGAAGCTGGCCGCGGAGATCAGCGGCGCGCCGCGCAATGCGCTCTACGAAGCGGCGCTGCGGATGCGCAAGGACGGCGAGGAAGCCTAGGCCGACAGGAACTCGGGCGGCACCGTCGCGGTGAGCCAAACCCCGTTCTCCGCGCGGTGGAAGCGGTGCCCCTGCCGATACATCCGTGCGGCATCGACGGTCAGGACATGCGCCTTGCCGTGGCGCTCGCCAACCGCGACGGCGGTCGCCGCGTCCTCCGACAGGTGCACATGCTGCCTTGCCCCCGGCCGGAGGCCTTGCGCCCGTATCGCTCCGAGGAATCGGGTGGCCGTTCCGTGGAACAGGATGGGCGGCGGCGCCACCGCTTCGAAGCTGCGGCGCACCTGCGGCATCGAGTGCCCCTGCATCGCGCGGATCCGCAGTCCGTCCGCGGACAGGGCATAGCGCTTCTTTCCAGGCGCGCCGACCGCCTGTACGACGGCCTCGCGCGTCAGCGCGCGGCCGGTCCCGCGGGCGCCGGCCACGAGAGCCCCGATGTCAGCCCAGCCCTCGACATCGAGCGACAGCCCGATCGATTCGGGCGCATGCCGCAGCACGTACGCGATGAACTTGCTGGCTTCTTCCGGGGTCATGGCGTCATCCAGCGATCGCCGTGGGCGAGCAGCGCATCCCAGACGCTCCGCGCAGCAGCATCCAGCTCGCGGTCCAGGGCATGGAACACCTGGTACTCGAGCGCCGGATAGCCTTCCAAGGCGATGCCCACCAGCCCCTTGGGGATCCTGCAGCAGGCATTCACCACCGTCAGGCCGAATCCGAGCTGTGCGAAGCGAAGCATCAGCTCCCACCCCTGCGCTTCGAGGGCCGGCTGCCACGGCACCGACGCCGCCTGCAACAACCGCCCGAGCAGCTCGCGGTGCGGCTGTCCCGCCGGCGGCACGATCAGTTGCGCGCCCTTCAGGTCGCGGAGGCGCACCGATTTGCGCGTTGCCAGCGCGTGCCCTCGCGGCACCACGAGCAGCTGCCCCACGCTCGTCAGCCGCCGCGCCCGAAGGTCGGACGGCACCGTGCCGAGCGGCGCGACCCCCAGCTGCGCCCGACCCGAGCGAATCGCACGGACAGCCTCGTCGCGATTGCAAGTGAGCAGTTCCAGATGCGGCGACGCCCCGGGTCTGGCAAACAGGGAGAGCGCGCTGCCGAGCAGGTAGAGGTAGGCGCCTTCGCCAGCCGCGAGCGTGACGACGGCCCGGTCGCGCCCCTCCGCGAGCCCCTTGACGAACCGCTGGTTGAGCCGCAGCAGCTCACGCGCATGCCGTGCCACCTGCTCGCCGGCGTTCGTAAGTTCGAGCGCATTGCCGGTCCGCACGTAGAGCTTCGCACCCAAATGCTCGGCCAGCTTGCGCACCTTCGCATGAAGTGCCGGTTGACTGATGTGCAATTGCCGGGCCGCCTCGCTGAAATTCAAGCGATCGGCAAACACGGCGAACGACTGCAACGCGTCGAGGTTGGTTCGGGGAATATCCACCTATTCATTTTATGGATAGCGACTCCAATAACAGTAGTTCCTTGTGATTCCCTGCGTTTCTACGATCCGTCTGCATCAGAACCAAGGAACAGCACATGGAAAAGAAACCACATTGCTCGCGGCTCGGCATCGACATCGGCCGCGTATTGATCGCCGCGGAGGACGCCAACGGCGCGGACACCGCGTTCATCGGCGGTTCGCTCCGGGACGCGCTGGAAACGCCGCCCTACGCGGGCATGTTCGAGGCGGTACCGCCGCTCGTCGAACGTTTCGCCGGAAGG
This sequence comes from uncultured Variovorax sp., assembly GCA_966095775.1. GTDB lineage: Bacteria > Pseudomonadota > Gammaproteobacteria > Burkholderiales > Burkholderiaceae_C > Variovorax. Next base: position 13,383 of record CBHTTS010000043.1, read on the forward strand.
GTTTGGCTGGTGTCGAAATGCGGGCCGAGCGTGGAAGCCAAGAGCCGCGCATGGCTGCGGCATCACCGTTTCTTCGAACGCACTGGGATTCCGCCGTCCAACCTGCGCTTTTGCCTGCAGCGCCCACAGAAGGCCGACCACTGCTGCGAGCTGGGGATCACTCACTTCATCGACGATCGCGCCGATGTACTGCGCCACCTCGAAGGCGTGGTGCCGAATCGCTATCTGTTCGGTCCGCAGCGAAAGCCGGTCACCGCGCCCGGCATGGTCCTGCTGCCGACCTGGGAGGAGGCGGACGCGCTGGTACGCTGACGGCAGTGAAGCGGTGCTCAGCCGTCGAGCTCCGCATAGCGCCTGAAGATCCCGTCTTCGTTGAACGCGATGCGGCGCGGGCTCTGCAGGTACTCGCGCACGCGCTGGCGGCGTTTGATGTTGTCGTGCAGCTTCGCGACCGCGGGCGTCTCGGCCAGCGCCCGCGCGGCGGCCTTCGGGAAGGCATAGCGCAGGCCGTCGACGAGCTGGAACAGCGACAGGTCGGCATAGGTCAGCACGTCGCCCACGAGGTGCGCGGAACCCGCGGGATTGCGCTGCAGCACGCGCTCGAACCAGCTCAGGAACTTCGGGATCCGTTCGTCGCGGAACGCCTTCGCGCGCTGCACGGCCGCGTCGCGCTGGTCCTCGTAGTACGCGCCGACGGAGATCGGATGGTGCGTGTCGTGGGCCTCGGCCACCACGTCCGCGATGGTGAGCTGCAGCTGGTGCGTCCAGAGCCCGTCGGACTCGCCCACGCCCGCGAGCCCGAGCCGCGGGCCGAGGTAGAGCAGGATCGCCGCGGTCTGCCCGACCACGATGTCGCCGTCGATCAGGAACGGCGGCGCGAACGCGGGCCGCGCCACGTCGGGATCGTCGAGCCGCAGCCCGAGCGCCGATTCGCCGCCGCCCTCGGCTTCGGGCAGCCGCGCCACGTCGACATAGTCGGCACCGGCCGCCTCGAGCGCGAGCCGCACGAATTCGCCTCGGCCCTGGATCGTGGGCCAGTAGTGGAGCTGGTAGGTCATGGCGGCATGGTGTCAGGCTCCGCTGGCCGCCGCAACCCGCCCGCTCAGAGCCCCTCGGCGAGCTCGGCCGCGCGGCGCTTCGCGGCGGCACGCGCGTCGGCGTCGACCTCCGGGCCCATCAGCGTCTTCTCGACCACCACGCTGCGCACCTCGGCCACGCCGATGAAGCGCAGCCAGGTCTCGAGGTACGGACGCTGGAAGTCGAGCGCGTGCGCCGAGCCGTCCTGCCCGAGCGGATAGTCGAGTCCGCGCGCGCAGACCAGCGTGGCCTTGGGCGTGCGCAGCATGCCCGAGAGCCCTTCGGCATCGAAGCGGAACAGCACGTCCTTGTGCGAGATCACGTCGATCAAGTGCTTGAGCTTGTACGGAATGCCGAAATTCCACAGCGGCGCCGCGATCACGATGTGGTCGGCCGCGTGGAACGGCGCGGCGGTGCGCCGCACCGCGTCCCACGCGGTCTGCTGCGCGGCGGTCAGCGGCACGCCCGCGATGCCGGCGTACTTGGCGTCGAGCATGTCCTGCGACAGCTCGGGCAGGTCCATGGTCCAGGGGTTCAGCGTGGTCACGCGGCAGCCCGGATGGACGCGCCGCAGCGCCTCGATGAAGGCCAGGGCCACCTCGGTGCTCGCGGAGCGCGCCGTTCGGGGAGAGGTCTCGATGTACAGCAGTTCTTTCATGTCAGCCTCGCAAGGTCGGAAGGGAACCCGAGGCTAGGCAGCGCGAACCCTGCACACAAGCAACATAATGTGCGGCTATTCAGAACGAATCGCACTGAACGGATACAGCGATGCTCGACTCCCAGCAATTGCGCGCCTTCGTCGCGGTGGCCGACCATGGCAGCGTGACGCGCGCGGCCGAGGCCATGCACCTGACGCAGTCGGCCGTGAGCGCGCAGATCCGGCGGCTCGAGGCGCAGCTCGGCTGCCGCGTGTTCGACCGCACCACGCGTTCGCTGCAGCTCACGGCGCAGGGCAGCGCGCTGCTCGGCTACGCGCGCAGCATCCTCGGCCTGCAGCAGCAGGCGGTCGCGCGCCTCGCGGCGCCGCGCCGCGCGCCGGCCACGCTGCGGATCGGCTGCTCGGAGGGCTTTCCGAGCGAGTGGCTGTTCGCCGCGCTCGCGGACTTCCGCCGGCGCCGGCCCGAGGTGCGGCTGGAGATCGGCTGCGGCATCAGCACCCTGCTGGCGCGGCAGGTGCGCCAGGGTGCGCTCGACCTCATGGTGGGCACTGTCTGCGACGCCGGCAGCGACACCGAGACGCTCTGGATGGAGCCGCTCGTCTGGGCTTTTTCCGAGCGTGCGCTGCTCGACCCCGGCGCGCCCGCACCGCTCGCCTTCCTGGCCGAGCCCTGTCCCTTCCGCGAGGCTGCGCTCGCGGCGCTGGCGGACCACGGCACGGCGTGGCAGATCGTGCTGACCGCGCAGGGTTCGGGCCCGCTCGTGGCGGCCGCCGGCAGCGGCTTCGCCATCACCGTGCTGACGCCCTCGGCCATGCCGGCCGGCCTGCGCGCGATCGCGCCGGGCGCCTTCCTGCCGGCGCTGCCGCCGGCGCGCTTCGTGGTCCAGCGCGGCGCGGGCAGCGAGAAGGAGGAGGCGCTGGCCGACCTGGCCGCGGAGGTGCGCCAGGCCTGCTTCCGCTGGCGCGGCGGCGCCTAGGGGAAGCGGCGCCGCAATGAAAAGGACCGGAAGCCGCTCGGCGCTTCCGGCCGGGCCGCCGTCAGAGCGCCTCGACCATGCGCAGCAGCGCGACCATGCCGGGATCGTCCTGGCCGATGGTCTTGTCGGCGAACATGCGGGCACGGCCCATGCGGTTGGGCTTGTCGCGGAACGCGTCGAGCGATTCGCGCACCGCGGCGCCCGCGAGCGCGAGCGCAGGTGTGTCGGCCGCGGCACCGGACAAGGCGCGCTGGATCGCCTGCAATCCGTCGAGCACGGTCTTGTCGCCGAGGGCGGCGCCGCCGCGCGCGGACAGCGTCGCGATCACTTCGGACAGCAGCGCCGCGATGTCCTGCGTCGAGAGCGACCCCCTGCCGGCACAGTGCTTGCCGGCCGTCATGAGCGCGACGGTCAGCAGCGTGCCGAAGCTCGAGCCGGAGGCCTTCGCCGACGCCTGCGCGCAGCGCTTGAAGATGCCCTCGAGCGAGTCGGGCAGTTCGGGCAGCGCCTGTTCCATCAGCGTGGCGCACTTGTCGAGCGTGGCGCCGAGATCGGCGTCCCCGAGGCGGCCGTCGAGGGCGTTCAGCTCCGGGGCGGCGGCATGCATGGCGGCGCACCAGCGCGGTACGGCGCGGGCCAGGACGATGGCGTCGAGCATCAGCGCACGCTCCAGAACGGGCAGCTTGCGGGCGCGGCCAGCAGCGCCTCGAGGTCGGCGTCCAGCTTCATCACGCTGAGCGAGGCGCCGGCCATTTCCATCGACGTGGCGTAGCGGCCCACGAGCGGGAAGGCGATGTCGACGCCGCGCCCGGCGAGCACGCTCGCGATGCGGCGATAGAGGATGTAGAGCTCCTCGGCCGGCGTGGCGCCCAGGCTGTTGACCAGCACCGCCAGGCGGTCGCCGCGCGACACCGCCAGCTCGGGCAGCACCTGCGCGAGCATCTCGTCGGCGAGGGCGTCGGCGGTCTTGAGCGGGCCGCGCCAGATGCCCGGCTCGCCGTGGATGCCCATGCCGAACTCCACTTCGTCGTCGGCGATCTCGAACGAGGGCTTGCCGGACTCCGGCACCACGCAAGGCGTGAGCGCCACGCCGATCGTGCGGCAGGCGTCGTTGGCCTTGCGCGCCGTCGCGGCCACCTCCTCGAGCGTCGCGCCCGCGGCCGCCCTGGCGCCCGCGGCCTTGTAGACCAGCACCAGGCCTGCCACGCCGCGGCGCTTCTCGCGCTGACCGGGCGGCGCGCTCGCGACGTCGTCCGACACGCGCACCGAGGCCGTCTTCATGCCCTCGAGTTCGAGCATCTCGGCCGCCATCTCGAAGTTCATGCGGTCGCCGCCGTAGTTTCCGTACAGCTGCAGCACGCCGGCACCGCCGTCGGCCGCGCGCATTGCCTCGATGCAGTCGTCCATGCGTGGTCCGGCGAACACGTTGCCGACGGCGCAGCTGTCGAGCAGGCCTTCGCCCACGTAGCCGAGGAAGACCGGCAGGTGGCCCGAGCCGCCGCCGGTGACGATGCCGACCTTGCCCGCGACGGCGCCGCCGCGCCTGGCCACCACGCGGCCGCCTTCGCCGCGGCGCGCCAGTTCGGGATGGGCCAGACAAAGGCCGTCGAGCATTTCGTCGACGTAGGCCTGCGGGTCGTTGAGGATCTTCTTCACGTTGCTGTCCTGCCTTGCTCTATGGAGCGCCCGTGCGTGCGGGCGCGTCCGCGCACCGGTGGCGGCCGGGCCGCACCGTGCGCGTGGATGAATGTGCGGGTGCTTCTTGCGCGTGCGCTGCGCAGAAGCGCGGTCTTCAGTCGACCTTGAGGCGGCCGTCCCGCGTGGCCTGCGTGGCCAGTGCGTATTCGGCGTCGAGGATCCGCGCGAACTCCTGCGGCGTGCTCGACAGCGCGACGCTGCCGAGTTCGCGTGCGCTCGCCACGGTCTGCGGGTCCTTCACGGCCTGCGCGAGCGCCGCGGCCAGCTTGTCCTGGATGTCCTTCGGCGTCCCGGCCGGCGCGAGCACACCCACGTAGGTGGTGCCGTCGATCTCGCCGAACCCGAGCTCCGCGACCGTCTGGACGCCGGGCAGGGACGGGTCCTGCGTCGGGCCCAGGACCGCCAGCGCCTGCAGCGCGCCGCCCTTGATGTGCTGCAGCGAGCTGGTGACCTGGTCGAAATGCACGTCGACCTGGCCGCCGATGACGTCCACCAGCGCGGGTCCGGAGCCCTTGTAGCTGACCGTCGTGAACTTCGTCTTCAACAGGCTCTCGAGCTGGAGCAGCGCCAGGTGATTGGGCGTGCCGGGGCCGGAGTGCGCCGCCGTGACCTTGCCGTCGCCGGAGCGCGCATAGGCGGCGAACTCCTTGAAGTTCCTGAAGCGGGTCTCGTTCTTGCGCGCGAGCAGCACCATCGAGCTCTTGTTGACCAGCCCCAGCGGCGCGAAGCTCGCACGGCTGTAGCTGGTCTTGACCATCTCGGGCACCGTGACGATGACGCCGGCCCCGCACAGCAGCAGCGTGTAGCCGTCGGCCGCAGAGCGCGAGACCTGCATCGCGCCGATCGAGCCGCCGGCGCCTGCGCGGTTGTCCACGACCACCGATTGGCCGAGCACCTTGCCGAGGGCGACGGCGACCGTGCGCGCCACGATGTCCGTGTTGCCGCCCGGCGCGAAGGGCACCACGAGCGTGACCGGCTTGGCCGGAAACCCCTGTGCCCACGCGGCCGGCAGCAGCGTGGTTCCCAAGGCTGCAGCGGCGCCCATGCCGAGCATCTGCCGACGCTGGATTCTCATGTTCTATGTCTCCTGTCTTTGTTGGCGGGGTCTGCTTCAGGCGTCGAAGCGCAGCACGTCTTCCATCGCGGCCTCGATCTTCCTGCGCTGCGCCTCGCCGGTGGCCGGCATGGGCGCGCGCGGCAGGCCGGCCTGGCAGCCCTGCAGCGTGATCGATGTCTTGATGTTGGCGGGCAGGTTGTCGCCGACCAGCGCGTTCCAGAATGCCAGCATCGACTTGTGCATCTCCAGCGCCTTGACGTGGTCGCCGGCCTGGACCGTGTTCCACAGGTTCACGCAGACGCCGGGCAGCGCGGCGGGCGTGGCGGCGATGGTGCCGTGGGCACCGAGCGCGAACGACGAGTACAGCAGCGCGTCGACGGCGGAGAACACCTTGCAGCCTTCGGGAACGCCGAGCAGCAGGTCGGCCATGAGCTTGAGGTCGCCCTGGCTCTGCTTGATGCCCTGCACGCCGGGCAGCTCCTTCATCAGGCGGATCATCTGGGCCGGGTTCAGGTAGTTCCAGGGCACCACGTTGTAGATCACCACCGGCGTGTCGACCGCCTCGGTCAGCGCCTTGAAGTGGTTGTGGGTGGCCTGCTCGTCCGGCTTGAAGAGATAGTGCACCGGCGTGACCTGCAGCGCGGCGACCGGAAGATGCGCGATCGCCTTGGCGCGGTTGATCGCGTCGCGCGTGCTGTTCGAGATGATGCCCGCCACGATCGGCACCTGGCCCGCCACCTCGGCGGCGGTGATTTCCATGACGCGCTTGAACTCCTCGACGGTGAAGGTGTGGCCTTCGCCGGTGCTGCCGCCGGGGCACACGCCGTGCACCTTCTTGTCGAGATTGAAGCGGATGACCTTGCGGTAGGCCGCCTCGTCGATGCTGCCGTCGGCGGTGAAGGGGGTGACGAGGGGCGGGATGACGCCGGTGAGACCGAGACCCATGGAACTGCTCCGTTCTGAATACCTGTGGATTGAAGACACGGCTGCCGCCGCTGTGGCATCGAACTATACGCTGACTGACATGTTAGACAAATGTCAGGATTAACCCTAGGTCGGGGACAATGCGCGATCAGGCCCTCCGCCCCTTACGATGACCCCCATGAAGATTCCCGCCGCAGCCTCGTCCGAGCCGAATGCCAAACCCGCCGCATCCCTCGCGGGCGAAGGCGAGCCGGTGAATCAGCGCAGCCGCGCCTATCAGGGGTTTCGACAGCAGATCATCGATGCGCGGATCCGGCCGGGACAGTTCGTTTCCCAGCGCGAGCTGATGGAGCTGCTGGAGATGCCGCTGGCAGCCGTTCGCGAGCTGGTGCCCCGGCTGGAAGCTGCCGGCCTGATCAAGACCGTGCCCAAGCGCGGACTGCAGATCGCCTCGGTCGACATGAAGCTGATTCGCAACGCATGGCAGGTGCGCGCCATGGTCGAGCGCGAGGCCGTGATCAATTTCGCCCGCGTGGCCAGCCCCGAAACGCTGGCCAGGCTGATCGAGAGCCATGAAGCCATCCTGCAGCGCGCCTTGCAGCCTCGGCCCGACGCGGCGCTCGAGCGCGACGCGCAAGCGGTCGACTGGGGCTTGCACGACCTCATGGTCGACACGATCGGCAACGAGATCCTGTCGGAGATCTACCGCGTCAACAGCCTGCACGTTCGGCTGATCCGCTACGACGCGGATTCGATGCGGCCCGTGCAGGTCGTGCCCGCGATGCGCGAGCACCTGGAGTTTCTGAATGCGCTCGCGGCGCGGGACGTCGATGCGGCGCTCGCGCACATGATGTCGCACATCGAGAAGTCCAAGCACAGGGTGCTCGCAGGCATGCTGCGCGTCGGGCAGGAGGTGCCCGATCTTCATCTTCCCTCGGCCGATCGAGAGGGCATGGTCGCCGACCCTCTTCAGGCAAGAAAATGAAAAGCCGGACACCCTTGCAAGTGTCCGGCTTCCCGGTAAGTGGTCCCGCCGCCAGGAATCGAACCTGGATCTCAGCCTTCGGAGGGCCGAATTCTATCCGTTGAAATACAGCGAGAAATTGGTTTCCGGCAGAACCGGAAGCCCTGCATTATCGCCTATCAGACGACTGCCGTTTCGACTTCGTTCCCGCTGCCCGCGTTGGAGTTCCGCACGAAGCCCAATCCGGCCAGGTAGACGCGGAAGGTCCGCCGCCCGGTGGCCACGAGGTCGAAGGCCGCGGGATCGAGCAGCCAGTTCTGGATCAGCCCGCTGATGAGCGCGTGCAGCCCCTGGGCCGCCACGTGGCCGGGCACGGGCAGCTTGACCCGGTCGCGGCGCGCGGCCAGCCGCAGCGCCTTCTCGAAGTCGACCACGCAGGCATTGCGCGCCGCCAGGTGGCGCTGCTGCACCGAGGCCATGTCGTGGGTGTACTCGACCTTGTGGGTCGCCACGTCGAACACGCGGCGCACCTGGGCGTCGGTGGTCATGAGGGTCAGCGCATGCACCATGCCCTCCTCGATTTCCGCGAGCGGATCGTCTTCGGCGCCGGTGGCCTCCGCGGCGGCGCGCGGGCCGGCCTCGAGCGGCAGGATCACGCGCTCCATCATCGCGTTGAACAGGTCGGCCTTGTCCTTGAAGTGCCAGTAGATGGCGCCACGGGTCGCGCCGGCCTGCTGCGCGATCTGCTGCAGCGAGGTCTGCGAGACGCCCTGCGCCTGAAACAGCAGCTCCGCGGCATCGAGCAGTCGATGCCGCGTGGCCAGTGCTTCTTCCTTCGTGCGACGTGCCACCAAGTCTCCTGATTTGTAAAGCCAAGCCCGTCAAACATCGTGGGGCCATTCGATTCCGTCACTATACATCCATGAATGTATGTATAGTGGCGGTCTTCCCTGATGGCCCGGCCCTTCATGCTGGCTTTCTGTTCGCCATGCGAACATGCCGTCTTCCGTCTTTGCTTCAAAGGATTCGCATGCCCCTCCTGCATGTCTCGCGTCAATCGTCGTTTTCGCCGCGCCTCGCGATCGTGGCCGCTGCCGTGGTGCTGGTGCTCGCGGCCTGTTCCAAGGGCGAGGCACCGGCCGGCCAGGGGGGCGGTGCCGGCGGCGGCGGACATCCGGCGCCCGAAGTCGGCGTGATCGTCGCGAAGCCGGGCGACGTGGGCCTGGTGACCGAGCTGCCGGGCCGCCTCGAGGCCTCGCGCGTCGCCCAGGTGCGCGCCCGCGCGGCCGGCATCCTGCTGAAGCGCGAATTCCGCGAAGGCAGCGACGTGAAGGCCGGCCAGTTGCTGTTCCGCATCGACCCGGCGCCGCTGGTCGCCGCGACGCAGAACGCCCAGGCCGCGCTCGCGCGCGCCGAGGCCAACGCGGCGCAGGCCAAGGCGCTGGCCGACCGCTACAAGCCGCTGGTCGAGGCCAACGCGGTGAGCAAGCAGGAATACGTGAACGCGGTGGCCGCGCAGAAGACCGCCGAGGCCGACGTGGCCGCGAGCCGCGCCGCGCTGCAGACCGCCAAGATCAACCAGGGCTACGCCGACGTGACCTCGCCGATCTCGGGCCGCATCGGCCGCGCGCTCGTGACCGAGGGCGCGCTGGTCGGCCAGGGCGAGGCGACCGAGCTGGCGGTGGTGCAGCAGATCAATCCGCTCTACGTGAACTTCACGCAGTCGGCCTCCGAGGTGCTGAAGCTGCGCCGCGCGGTGGCCGCGGGCCAGTACAAGCGCGCGAGCGGCGAGGACGCCGCGAGCATCCGCCTGGTGCTCGAGGACGGCACCGAGTATTCGGAGGCCGGCAAGCTGCTGTTCTCCGACCTCACGGTCGACCCGACCACCGGCCAGGTCACGCTGCGCGCCGAGATCCCGAATCCCAAGGGCGAGCTGCTGCCGGGCCTGTACGTGCGCGTGCGGCTCGAGCAGGCGCAGGCCAGCAACGCGATCACGGTGCCGCAGCAGGCGGTCACGCGCACCCAGCAGGGCGACACGCTGACCGTGGTCGGCCCGGACGGCAAGCTGAGCCAGCGCACGGTCAAGATCAGCGCCGCCAAGGACAACCAGTGGGTGGTGCTCGAGGGCCTCAAGGCCGGCGAGCAGGTGATGGTCGACGGCTTCCAGCGCCTGCAGATGATGCCGCCGGGCACGCCGGTCAAGGCGGTGCCGTGGCAGAAACCGAATCCCAACGGGGCGGCACCGGCCGCCGCTGCTGCGCCGGCCGCCGGCGCGGCCCCCGCCGCCGCCGAGGCGGCCTCGGCTCCGGCTGAGAAGAAGTAAAAGACAAGGAGCGCGCCCGCAATGGCCAAATTCTTCATCGACCGTCCCATCTTCGCGTGGGTGGTCGCACTGTTCATCCTGGTGCTCGGCGGCGTGTCCATCACGCAGTTGCCGATCGCGCAGTACCCGCCGGTGGCGCCGCCCGCCATCGTGATCAACGTCGCCTACCCGGGCGCCTCGGCCCAGACGCTCGAGGACAGCGTGCTGTCCGTCATCGAGCGCGAGATGAACGGCTCGCCGGGCCTGATCTACATGGAATCGGTGGCGCAGGCCGACGGCACCGGCGCGATCACGATCAGCTTCGAGCCCGGCACCAACGAGGACCTCGCGCAGGTCGACGTGCAGAACCGGCTCTCGCGCGCCACGCCGCGCCTGCCGGCGGCGGTGACGCAGCAGGGCGTGCGCGTGGACAAGTCGCGCGACAACTTCCTGCTGTTCACGATGCTCTCGTCGGACAACCCGGACTTCGACCCGGTGGCGCTCGGCGACTATGCCGCGCGCAACATCGTGCCCGAGCTGCAGCGCATCGAGGGCGTGGGCCAGGTGCAGCTGTTCGGCTCCGAGAACGCGATGCGCGTCTGGATCGACCCGGCCAAGCTGCAGGGCTTCAACCTGTCGCCGACCGACGTGACGGCCGCGATCCGCGCGCAGAACGCCCAGGTGGCCTCGGGCACGATCGGCGACCTGCCGAACGTGCCGGGCCAGGCGATCGCCGCGACGGTGACGGTCAACGGCCAGCTCTCGAGCGTGGAGCAGTTCCGCGAGATCGTGCTGCGCGCCAACACCGACGGCTCGACCGTGCGCCTCAAGGACGTGGCGCGCGTCGAGCTCGGCGGCCAGAGCTACGCCACCTCCGCGCGCCTGAACGGCGTGCCGGCGGTCGGCATCGGCGTGCAGCCCACGCCGACCGGCAACGCGCTGAAATCGGCCAAGGCCATCCGCGCGAAGATGAGCGAGCTCGAGCGCTTCTTCCCCAAGGGCGTGAAGTGGAACATCCCCTACGACAGCTCGCGCTTCGTGCAGCTGTCGATCACCGAGGTGGTCAAGACGCTGCTCGAGGCCGTGGTGCTGGTGTTCCTCGTGATGTTCCTGTTCCTGCAGAACTGGCGCTACACGATCATCCCGACCATCGTGGTGCCGATCGCGCTGCTGGGCACCTTCGCCACCCTGCTCGCGCTGGGCTTCTCGATCAACGTGCTCACGATGTTCGGCATGGTGCTGGTGATCGGCATCGTGGTGGACGACGCGATCGTGGTGGTGGAGAACGTCGAGCGCATCATGAGCGAGGAAGGCCTGCCGCCGCTGCAGGCCACGCGCAAGGCGATGCAGCAGATCTCGGGCGCCATCATCGGCGTGACCGTGGTGCTGGTCTCGGTGTTCGTGCCGCTGGCCTTCTTCGCGGGCTCGACCGGCAACATCTACCGCCAGTTCTCGGCGGTGATGGTGGCCTCGATCAGCTTCTCGGCCTTCATGGCGCTGTCGCTCACGCCGGCGCTGTGCGCGACGCTGCT